>NZ_JBIADZ010000014.1:0-278683 GCF_042868035.1 Streptomyces sp. NPDC007875
CTGGGGCCCCCCCCCGCCCCCCCGCCCCCCCCCCACCCCCGTGCCGCGCGCCCCCCCCGGCGCCCCCCCCCCCCGCGCGGGGGGGGGGGCCCCCCGGGGGGGGGGGGGCCCCCCCCCCCCCCGGTTCCAGGGGAGATCCGGCAGCGGTCAGCTGGACTTCTGCCCGTCGAGCGACTCGCGGATGATGTCCGCGTGCCCGGCGTGCTGGGCGGTCTCGGCGATGACGTGCATCAGCACCCGGCGCACGCTGTGGGCCGCTCCCGGCTCGTTCCAGGGCGCCTCCGGCAGCGGGTGTGTCGCCGACAGGTCGGGGACGGCGGTGATGATCTCCTCGCTCCGGGCGGCTACCTGCTCATAGCGCTGGAGAATCCCGGCCAGCGTCTCGCCGGGCAGCATCTGGAAGTTGTTCTGGTTGTCGATCGCCCACTGCGGAATCTCACGTGCCGTACCGGCCGCGAGGTCGGCCCAGGTGACACCGTCGGGCAGGTCGTAACGCAGCGCCGAAGGGCCTTCGAGCACGAAGCGCAGCCATCCTTCCTCGATGGCCGCGACGTGCTTGATCAGCCCGCCCAGACACAGTGCGCTGGCCGTCGGGCGCTCGCCGGCCTGCTCGTCGGCGAGCCCGCGCACCGTGGTGGTCAGGGCGGATCGTGCGGCGACGAGCTCGGCGAGCAGATCGGCTCGCTCGCCGTCGAGCGTGGTGGGGGGCGTGGTGGTGGCGGTCACGGTGATGGGGTCCTTCTGTCGTTCCCGTTGTCTGACAGAGACAACGGTCGCAGGGGCAGAGGACAGGGTGTGGCCGCTTCTCGAGGCAATATGGGTGTCATGCCGAAGACATCAGCGCGACTGCTGTCACTGCTCTCCCTGCTCCAGGCACGCCGGGACTGGCCGGGGCAGCTGCTGGCCGAGCGGCTGGAGGTCAGCCCCCGCACGGTGCGCCGCGATGTCGACCGCTTGCGCGAGCTCGGCTATCCCATCGCGGCCATCAAGGGCCCCGACGGTGGCTACCGGCTCGGCGCCGGCATGGAACTGCCGCCGCTGCTGTTCGACGACGACCAGGCCGTGGCCCTCGCCGTGGCGCTTCGGACCGCCACCGTCACCGGGGCGGGCATCGAGGAGGCGGCGGTGCGTGCCCTGAGCACCGTCCGGCAGGTCATGCCCGCACGGCTGCGCCATCGCGTCGACGCCCTTCAGGTCACCGCCGTCGACGGCGCCGGGTCCCGGCCGCATCCGCAGGTCGCCCCGGACGTTCTCATGACCCTCAGCGCGGCCGTCCGCGCCCGCGAGGTACTGCGCTTCGACTACGTCCCCGTCTCCCCACCGGGAACCGACGCCCACGCCGACCCGGCCGCCGCGACTGCGCCGCGCCGGGTGCAGCCGCACCACCTCATCACCCGGGGCGGGCGCTGGTACCTCGTCGCCTGGGACCTCGTCCGCGACGACTGGCGCACCTTCCGCGTCGACCGGATCACCCCGCGCACCCCCACGGGGCCCCGCTTCACCCCGCGCGAACTGCCCGGAGGGGACGTGGCCGCCTTCGTCGCCGGCAGGTTCCAGGGCTCCGACGGCACCGGCGGCTGGCCCTGCCGCGGCGAGGTCATCCTCGACCTCCCCGCGTCCGTCGTGTCCACCTACACCCGGGACGGGGTCGTCGAAGAACTCGGCCCGGACCGCTGCCGGCTCGTCCTGGGCGCGTGGTCATGGCCCGGACTGGCCGCCAGTATCGGCAGGTTCGACGCCGACATCGAGGTCATCGGGCCGACCGAGCTCAAGGACGCCTTCGCCCACCTGGCCCGCCGCTACGCACGAGCCGCGGCCGACGGACCCACCGAGCCCACCACGCGACCGCCGAGCCGATGAGCGACCCGCGCCGCACATTGCGTCTCAGGGACACGCCTCAGGAGCGCGTCTCAAGGGGCGGCGTCGAGATCCACCTCGAGGTTCTCGGCCTCGGTCCAGAACCCCTCGTCCGCGTCCTGCAGCCGGGACGCCGCGTGCCTCAGGTGGAGCAGCGCCGCGTCGCGCGCCGCCTCGGCGTCGCGGGCCTCGATGGCGGCCAGGATGGCGTGGTGCTCGTGCCGGACCGCTTCGAGGAAGTCGCCGCGCCGCGCCTCGTTCGCACGCGTGACACGGATTCCGCTGCGCAGCACCTCGCCGAGGTAGCGCAGCGTCGAGAGCATCACCGGATTCCCGGTCGATTCGGCGATGGAGCGGTGGAAGGCGAGATCCTCGTCCACGCCGTCGCCCCCGGCCGCCACCGCCGCGTCGATGGCCTCCAGGGCCTGACGCATCCGGGCGAGGCCGGCCGGGGTGGCCCGGGTGGCCGCGAGGTACGCCGCCTCGCCCTCGATGGGGCGGCGCACCTCCACGATCTGCCGCACCTTGGACTTGGTGTCCTCGGCGGTCTCGGCCTCCAGGTCGAGCGGCCGGGTGCGCCGCGGCATCACGAACACACCGAGCCCCTGACGGGGTTCGACCAGGCCCGCGTTGCGGAGCCGCGAGACTGCCTCTCGTACGACGGTGCGGCTGACGCCCAGCTGCTTGACCAGCGCCACCTCGGTCGGAAGCTTGTCGCCCTCGGCCAGCCGCCCGGACTCGATCTCTTCCGAGAGTATCGCCGCGACCCGATCCGCGAGCCGCACGGGACCGCTCACCTTGGAGAACATGGTCTTCAGTTTATCGGCACCGTCCCCGGTCGCCCCGGCCGCCAGGGGTGCGCACCGTCCACGACCGCGTCGGCGTGGTCTTCGAGGTAGTCGCGCACCACCGAGGCGAAGTCCGGGTCGGGTTCCAGCCCGAGCGCGGTGGCGCGTGCGTTGTCGAACGCGGCGGGCCACGACCCCACGAGGGCCTCGACGCCGGGATCGGGTGCGATCGTCACCAGGTCCGCGACGGCGTCCCCGGCCACCTGCCGCAGCGTGCTCAGCATGTCGGCGACCGAGACCGTGAGCGCCGGAAGGTTGACCGGAACCCCGCCGTCGATCCGGCCCGGCCCGGCCCCGCGCTCGGCCTCCGCGACGCGCAGGATGCCTTCGACGGTGCGCCGTGGCGAGGCCAGGGCCACCTTCAGCTCGGGGTGGACCGGGCAGGTCGCCGGGAGGCCCGCGAGCGGCTCGCGGATGATGCCGGACAGGAAGCCGGAGGCGGCCGCGTTCGGCTTGCCCGGCCGCACCGAGACGGTCATCAGGCGGGCGACGCGCCCGTCGAGGAAGCCGCGGCGGGTGTAGTCCGCGATCAGCTGCTCGCAGACGAGTTTCTGGATCCCGTAGCTCGACCGCGGTGTGGGCAGGGTCGACTCGCTGACGACGGGCGGCAGCGGCAGCGCGGGGTCGGAACCGTAGACGGCGACGCTGCTGGAGAACACCACCCGCGGCGTCGGACCCCCGGCGGCCGACTGGGCCCGCGCGGCCTCGAGCAGCGCACGCGTGGTGTCCACATTGGCGCTCATGCCGAGGTCGAAGTCGGCCTCGCACTCGGCCGAGACCGCGGAGGCGAGGTGGATCAGCACATCCACCGGCTCCGCGAACACCTCGTCGAGCCGGTCGACCAGGTCGCCCTGTACGACGTCCACGAGGGGGTCCGCCGCTGCCGAACCGGACGGCACGACGCGGTCGGCGAGCACCAGCCGGTCGATCGGCACACCGCGGAATGTCCGTGCCGTGAGCAATGCGGCGGCGACCCGCTGTCCCAGGAAGCCGAAGCCACCCGTGATGACGATCCTCATGCGTTGTCTCCTCGGTAGTCGTCTCGCCAGCCGAGCCCCTCGCTCGTGCCGGCGCGGGGGATGTACTCGCAGCCGATCCACCCGTCGAAGCCCAGGTCGTCGATGACGCCGAACAGGTGGCGGATGTCGAGCTCGCCCCGGTCGGGCTCATGGCGATCGGGTACGCCCGCGATCTGCAGATGGCCGACCCGGCCGGTGGGCAGGTCGCGGCGCAGGGTCGTGGTGATGTCGCCCTCGACGATCTGGCAGTGGTAGAGGTCGAGCTGCACCTTGAGATTCGGGGCTCCCACCTCCCGTACCACGGTGTGCGCTTCGGTCTGCCGACTCAGGAAGTACCCGGGCATATCGCGGCCGTTGATCGGCTCGATCAGGACGTCGACGCCCGCCGCGGCGGCCCGCTCCGCGGCCCAGGCGAGGTTGGCCAGGTAGGTGTCGCGGTGCTTGGCCGGGTCCTGTGCGGGCCCCACCAGCCCGGCCATCATGTGCACCCGTGGGCAGCCGAGCTCCGCCGCGTACTCCAGTGCCCGGTCGATCCCGGAGCGCACTTCCGCCTCCCGTCCGGGCAGCGCCGCGAGCCCGCGCTCGCCGGACTCCCATGCGCCGGGAGGCGCGTTGAAGAGCACCTGCCTCAGGCCGTGGTCGTCGAGTCGGCGGCGCAGCTCGGTGGCGTCGTACGCGTACGGGAAGAGGTACTCGACGGCCTCGAAGCCGTCCGCCGACGCCGCGGCGAAGCGGTCGAGGAAGTCGTGTTCGGCGTACATCATGGACAGGTTCGCGGCGAACCTCGGCATGCTGGCTCCTGCGTTCGGGCCGGGACCGTCCCGGTCAGCGGTTGACGATGTGCTTCTTGGTGGTGAGCACCGCGGCGGCGCCGACGACGAGGCTGAACGCCAGGACGTGCATCGGGATCGACGCCGAGCCGGTGGCGTCCTTGAGCGCGCCGATCATGTAGGGGCTGACGAAGCCGGCGAGGTTGCCCACCGAGTTGATCATGGCAAGACCCGCCGCGGCGGCGGTGCCGCTCAGGAACGCGGTGGGGAGCGACCAGAACAGCGGAGCGCAGGTCAGCACCCCGGCCGCGGCGATGGACAGCGCGGTCAGGGACAGCGCGGTCGAGCCGTTCCAGACGGCGGACAGCGAGAATCCGAGGGCGCCCATGAGGCTCGGGATGACCAGGTGCCAGCGGCGCTCGCGGCGCTTGTCCGCCGAGCGGCCGAACAGGTTCATCGCGACGAGCGCGGCCAGGAAGGGCACGGCGCTGAGCACGCCGATCGTGAAGTTGCCCTCGATGCCGGTGGACTCGATGAACGAGGGCATCCAGAAGGTCAGGGCGTACTGGCCCATCACGAAGCAGAAGTAGATGAGGCACATCAGCCACACCCTGGGCTCGCGGAAGGCGTCCCAGACCCGGCCGTCCACCGTCCGGTGCGCGGTGTCGTCGGCGACGGCCCGCTCGACGACGGACTTCTCCTCATCGGTCAGCCACTTCGCGGCGCGTACGTCGTCGTCCAGGTAGAAGAGGGTGACGACACCGACGAGGAGCGCGGGGACGGCCTCCAGCAGGAACATCCACTGCCAGCCCTGCCAGCCGTTCACGCCCTGGAAGTGGTCCATGATCCAGCCCGAGAGCGGATTGCCGAAGATGCCCGCCACCGGGATCGCCGACATGAACATCGCGATGACCCGGGCCCGGCGGTACGAGGGGAACCAGTAGGTGCAGTAGAGGATCACTCCCGGATAGAACCCCGCCTCAGCGGCACCGAGCAGGAACCTGAGCACATAGAACATCGCCTCGTTGGTGACGAACATGAACGCCGCCGAGACCAGGCCCCAGCTGATCATGATGCGGGCTATCCAGGTGCGGGCCCCGACGCGCTGCAGCATCAGGTTGGAGGGGACCTCCAGGATGAAGTAGCCGATGAAGAACAGGCCCGCCCCCAGGCCGTACGCCGCCTCGCTGAACCCGAGGTCGTCGGACATCTGCAGCTTCGCGAAGCCGACGTTGACCCGGTCCAGGTAGGAGGCCACGTAACAGAGGATGAGGAAGGGGACGATGCGGCGTACGACCTTGCGGTAGACCGTGTTCTCGCGGGCGAGCGCGGGGGTCTCGGCCGCCACTGTGGGCATGGGCATGACGAATCCTTTGTGCGGCTCAGGGGATTCTGCGAACGGGGAGGGGAGAGACGGGTTACCAAGCGGCGCCGAACGTGGCCCTCAGTTCGTCGATGGCGTCGGTGGTGAGCGGCTCCGGTCGACGGTCGGTCAGGAGCCAGAGGCGTGCCGTCTCCTCGAGTTCTTCGAGGACGGCGAGGGCGGCGGCCGCGTCCGGGCCCCAGACCACGGGGCCGAGCCGGTCGAGCAGAACGGCCCTGATCGGCGTGTGGCTCGCCTGGCGGTCGGCGATCCGGTCGGTCACCAGGTCGGCCACGCGCGGGTCGCCGGGCCGGTGGTAGGGGATGAGCGGGACGTGCCCGACCTTCATCACGAAGTAGGGCGTGATGGGCGGGAGCACGTCGTCCTGGCTCCACACACCGGCCAAGGTGAGCGCGACCAGGTGGGTGGAGTGGGTGTGGATGACGCATCGGGCCGTGGGGTCGGCCGCGTAGATGCGTCGATGGAGCGTCAGGGTCTTGCTCGCGCGGTCGCCCGCGATCTGCTCACCCTGGGCGTCGACCAGCGCGAGGCGGTCGCGCTCGAGAAAGCCCAGAGCGGCGTCGGTGGGTGTGATCAGATGGCCGTCGCCGACCCTGGCGCTGATGTTCCCGGCGCTGGCGTGCACATAGCCCCTGTTGAACAGGCTCGTGCCCACCCGGACGATCTCGTCGCGCACCTCGTCCACGGTGGCGTCGAGGAACTCGGTCATGAGACCTCCCGGTCGAGCAGGGCGAATGAGTCGGTGAAGAACGCGGGGCCACCGAAGTTGCCGGACTTCAGCGTGATGTGGAGCGTGTCCCCGCCGGGAAGCGGCGCCGCGCACCATGGCACACCGGGGTCGATCTGCGGTCCGATCCGCAGCCCGGTGATGCCGAGCGCCCGGACGACTGCTCCCGAGGTCTCGCCGCCCGCGACGACGAGTTGCCGGACACCCCGCTCCACGAGGCCCTGGGCCACCCGGGCCAGGGTCCGCTCCACCAGTTCGCCGGCCTCGACGGCGCCGAGCTTGCCCTGGACGGTGCGGACCGCCTCGGGCGCCTCGGTGGAGTAGAAGAGGACAGGGCCGTCGGCCAGGTGGGATTCGGCGAAGGCGAGGGCCTGGCCGGACACGTCCTCACCGGCCGCGATACGCAGCGGATCCACGCTGAACGCGGGCCGGCCGGCGCGCAGGAACTCCAGGACCTGGCGGTTGGTGGCGGTGGAGACCGATCCGGAGATGACGGCCCGGTGGCCGCCGGGCGGTGGCAGCTGTGCGGCGGCGTGGGACGGCGTGAACCCCCAGTTCGCGGGCAGCCCGATGGCCAGGCCCGAGCCGGCGGTCACCAGGGGCAGCCCCTGGACCGCCGCGCCGAGACGCACCAGGTCGTCGTTGGATACGGCGTCGGCGATGGCGATCCCGGCGCCCTGCTCGCGCAGGTCGTCGATCCGGGCCCGGACCGCCTCGGCATCGCTGCCGACGACCGTGTGGTCGATCAGGCCGACCGCTCGTGTGGTCTGCGCACCCAGGACCGAAACGAGATTGGGGTCGGTCATGGGAGTGAGCGGGTGATGGCGCATGCCGCTCTCGCTGAGCAGTACGTCGCCGACGAAGAGATGGCCCTTGAAGACCGTGCGCCCGTTGTCGGGGAAGGCGGGCGTGGCGATCGTGAAGTCGGTGCCGAGTGCGTCCATCAGGGCCTCGGTGACCGGCCCGATGTTGCCGGCCGGCGTCGAGTCGAAGGTGGAGCAGTACTTGAAGTAGATCTGCTCGGCGCCCGCGGACCGCAGCCAGGCGAGGGCCCGCAGCGACGCCTCGACGGCGTCGGCGGCCGGAGCCGTCCGCGACTTGAGCGCGATGACCACGGCGTCCGCGTCCACCGGCCGCTCTGCGCCGCCAGGCGGCACATCGATCAGCTGGACCACGCGCATGCCCGCGCGCACCAGGTTGTTGGCGAGGTCCGTGGCGCCGGTGAAGTCGTCGGCGATGCAGCCGAGTCGGATTCCCATCTCAGGCCCCCGTCGGCTGGGGCAGGTCGATCCCGGGGAAGATCTTGATGACCGCGCTGTCGTCCTCGGCACCCAGACCCGACGCCGACGCCTGGAGGAACATCTGATGAGCCGTGGCGGCCAGGGGGAGCGGGAACCGCTCCGGCCGGGCGGAATCGAGGACAAGCCCCAGGTCCTTGACGAAGATGTCGACCGCGGAGAGGGCCGTGTAGTCACCGGCGAGCACATGCGCCATCCGGTTCTCGAACATCCACGAGTTGCCGGCGCTGTGCGTGATGACCTCGTAGAGCGCCTCGGCCGGAACACCGGCCTTCAGGCCCAGGGCCATCGCCTCGGCCGCCGCGGCGATGTGCACACCCGCGAGCAACTGGTTCACGATCTTGACTTTGGAGCCGAGACCGGCTTGCTCACCCAGGCGGTAGACCGTGGCGCTCATGGCCTCGAGCACCGGATCGGCGACCGCGTACGCCGCGGCGGAGCCCGACGTCATCATGGTCAGCTCTCCGGCCGCGGCGCGCACGGCACCACCGGAGATGGGGGCGTCCAGGTAGAGCACACCCCGCTCGGCCAGCCGGCCCCCGAGCTCCGCGGACCAGCCCGGGTCGACCGTGGAGCACATCACGAAGACGGCCCCCGGGCTCAGCCGGGCGGCGGCTCCGTCGGCACCGAACAGCACCGACTCGACCTGCGCCGCGTTGACCACGACGCCGACCACGACGTCCACCGCGGCCGCCAGGTCGCCGGGGGAGACGAACGCCGTCCCGCCGTCGCGGGCGAAGCCCTCGGCCACCTCCGGTCGCAGATCGTGGACCCCGACCTCGTAGCCCGCCTTCCGCAGGCTGCGAGCCATGCCGAGTCCCATGGCCCCGAGCCCCACCACGCCCACGCGCGGCCGTGCCGGCCTGTCCTGGTCGCTCATGCCCCTCCTCGTCCTTTGCCGTGCCCTATGGGGGAGCGCCGCCGCCCTGCTGTGCCGGCCGAAGGCGCAATCGGCCTCCGACCTTGGCGGCGATCGGGTCATATGATGACCTGAAGACGTAGCTCCCGCATACCGTGACGTCCGTCACATGGGGTGGGGTGAAGTCGGATGGGATGTGGCGAGGCGGGGCATGGCGGGCCCTCGCGGCAAGGGGTGCCGGAAGGCGCATGAGGTGTGGCAGGCATACGTACGGGACCCGCCTGTGAGACGGGTCCCGCGTCAGGTGCACGGCCGGAACGGCGGCCGCGGCCAGTAGGAATCCGGCATCCTCCTACTGACCGCGGCCGCACGGCATGGTGCTCAGCTGTGCTTCGCCGTGATCCCGTACAGGGCGACCTCGCCGTAGTGCGCGTTGTCGCACGGCGTGGAGCCATCACCTGCGGCTTGTCCGCGGGGAGATGCGTGTGGCCTCGTCGACGACCACGGTGTGGGTGCCCTTCGTGGACGACCAGCTGGTGGTCGCCGACCCATCAGCGGTCATCTCGCGCAGCTCCGACCGCGGGTATCCGGTGTTGCTGGTGGTGGCGCCGTTGACGGCGGCGCGCATCAGGACCGCGTCGCAGCCCGACGTGGTCGTGAACCACGGTGCCTTGTCGTACGTCGACAGGGCCGGCTGCTTGATCTCCTGGGGAGAGCCGGAGCTGTTGGGGGTGGGCAGTTGGAGCTTCCAGCCGGTGCTCAGGCCGATGGCCGCAGCCGGTGCGGGGCAGGCGGCGGCGTCCGCCGGAGCGGCCGACGCACTCTGTGCCGAGGCCAGGGCGCCGACGGCGAGTGCCGGTGCGGCGAACGGCGGCGAACAGGCACAGCGAGGCGGCGAGGCCGATGCCGGACCTCGCTCAGGCGCTGACCTCATCAGCGCACGGCGGGCAGGCTGTCAGCCGACGGCGTTCAGAACCATTGCGACTTGTCCACTACGTTGATCAACGGCTGCCCGGCGGCGAACCGCCGCGCGTTGTCCACGAGCACCTCGAACCGTCGCTCCGCGGCGTGCGGTCCGGCCCCCGCGACATGGGGGGTGATCAGTGCTCTGGGGTGATGCCACAGAGGATGGTCCGCAGGCAGCGGCTCCTGCTCCATGACGTCGAGGGCGGCGCCCCGCAGACGCCCCGTGTCCAACGCCGTGACCAGGTCGTCGAGCTGGACGGTGGGACCGCGGCCGACGTTGATGAGGCAGGCTCCCTGTTTCATCAACGTGATACGGGCGGCGTCCATCAGCCCTTCCGTCCGCGGAGTGTGCGGCACGGTCAGGATCACGATGTCCGCCTCAGGAAGGACGTGATCCAGGAGGTCGGCGGGCAGAACCCGGTCGAAACCCGGCGGTGCCTCGGTGACCCGGGCATCGACGCCCTCCACGCGGGTTCCGAACGCGGCGAGCAGCCGCCCGGTCTCGGCACCGACCGCACCCGTACCGACGACGAGCGCACGCGCCTCACCGAGCGGAAGGACCCCGCCGTCCGACCAGTCCGGTGCCCAGTTGGCGGCTGCCTGCGCGCGCGCATAGTGGGGGAGTTGCCGGGCCAGAGCCAGGACCAGCGCCATGGTGTGTGTGGCGACATGGTCGGTGTACGTGTCCCGCATGTTCGTCACCTGCACCGGATGACGCACGAGCGCGGGGTGGTAGAAGCCGGGAGGGGGCCCCGCTTGAGGAGCCTGCAGCCATCGCAAGTCCCCTGCCAGCTCCAGGAGTTCGGGAGTGAGTGTGCCGTACGCGGCGGCGGCGCGGCCCAGCGCGGCGCCGACGTCCTCGGGTCCCTCGGGGCAGAGGACCTCGATTCCGGGAACGGCCTCCACGAGCCTGTCGGGCCAGGACCGTGTCTCGTCCGGCAGTGGGGGGACCATGACGAGGGTGAAGGTGGCTGTGGTCATGCTGCTCCCTCTGCTGTCTGTGTCGTGGTTCCCGTCATAGCTATCACCTCTTTCTGCGCGTTGGCTTTCTGCGCGTTGGCCGCGCGCAGCGCCTGGAGCCGGGCAGGCGAGGCCAGGCCCGCGTGGTAGTAGAGAATCCGCTGAGCACCAGCGGCTGGCAGCCGCGCCACCCGTCCGGCGAGCTGGGCGGGGTGCTCCTCCAGCACGGACACATTGGCGATGACCGGCCGTGCGCTGCTGCGCACCGCGTCTGCGGTCACCTCACCCGGCTCGGCCATCGCCGGGTGGCCTACCTGAGCGGTCCCGAAGCGTCCCGGGCCAATGCGGAACGTATCCGGGCCTTCGAGGCCGCGGCAGCCTTCGGCGTCGACCGTGCCGCCCGCGGTATCGCCGGGCCGAGGGCGGGGATCTCGGCGTCAGGTGATGTCGATGGAGGTGCCTGCCGCCAGCCGGTGGTAGCGGGCCCCGATGCCGGGGCCGTTGTCGCCCAGGAATCCGCCGACCATGGCGGTGCCGACGTCGTTGAGGGCAGCGTCGTGGATGGCGTAGGTGTCCTGCGGGGCCACTTCTCGTACGTAGTCGATCAGCTGGCCGGTGGCGGACCAGGGGCCGTGTACGGGCAGCAGCAGGGTGCCGACGGTGGCGTCCGGGACGGTGAGCGCGTCTCCGGGGTGGAAGAGGGTGTCGTCGATGAGGAATCCGATGTTGCCGATGGGCGGGATATCGGGGTGGATGACCGCGTGCCACGTGCCGTAGACCTTCACATCGAAACCGGCTGCGGTGAAGGTCTCGCCCTCGCCGACGGCGGTGACCCGGGCGCCGAGGCCGTCCAACTGCCGGGCGACGGGCGTGTTGGTCCAGATGTGCAGGGCCGGGTTGTTCTCCGCGGCCTTGCGGAGCGTCTCCTCGGAGAAGTGGTCGAAGTGTTCGTGGGTGACCAGGACCGCGTCCGCGCCGTCCAGCGCGTGCGGTTCGGTGAGGCCGCCAGGGTCAACGACCAGGCGGCGGTCGTCCTTCTCGATGCGGACACAGGCGTGGCCGAACTTGGTGAGTCGCATAGTGGGTCCCCTTGATCCCTTCCTGAAACTGTACAACCTGTCTGTACAACTTAACTGTACAACGAGGTTGTACAACTTTAGTTCACGACATGGGTAGGGTGGGGTCATGGCAGACGACGCACTCGCTGAAGACCTGCGGCAGGCAATCGGGGAACTCGTCCGTGCCGTGCGGGCCGCCGACACCATGCCCTCCGGTGAAGCGGCCATCCTCGGCCACCTCGACCGCGGCGGCCCGCAGACCACGGCCGACCTCGCGCACCGGCGCGGCGTGACTCACCAGTCGGCCGCCAAGTCCGTCAAGGAGCTGCTCGGCGCCGGCCTGGTGCGCGCCGAACCTCATCCCAGCGACGGCCGCAAGCTCCTGCTGGACATCACCGACACCGGCCGCGCTCGCCTCCGGCAAGAACGCGCGCAGCGCGCCGCTTCGCTGGGCGCCGCCATCGGCGACGCGCTCAGCCCGGATGAACAGCGGCGGCTGCGCGACTGTGTGCCCCTGCTGACCCGCCTGACCACCCGCATCACCGGAAAGTGATCGTGGCTGGACGGGAATTCGGGACGCTCGCCTCAGGACGTGTGTGTCAGGACGCCCGTGTCAGAAGGAGCTTGGCCTTGTGGCCGCTGACCGACTGCACCCGGATGCTCAGGCTGTTGAGCCTGACGGTGCCGCCCGGACTGGTGCTGCCGCTCAGGCGCGCGCCGCCCGTAGTGGTGGCCGACATCTTCACGGACCGGGAGCTGATGTGGGTGATCCGCAGCTTCCCGAAGCCGAACCGGTGGCTGTCGACCGTGATATTCGTGGGCCTCGACACGGTGACCTTGCACCGTCCGTCGTAGCAGGGCCCGTGGGCGGCGGCCTGCACCACCGGCGCCATCAGGCCGAGTCCCAGTGTGCCCGCCAGAGTCATGGTCGCGGCGGCCGTCGCGGTCGTCCAGCGCATACCGATACCCATCAGTTGGACCTCCTGTGTCGGGGATTCCTGCGCGGCATTTCTAACCCGCGGGTCCTGGGACCGCTCCCGAGGAGGTGCCCGGCCGCCGTCACTACCACGGCTGCCACAGCTCGACGGGCGGCTTCAACCCAGCGCGATCCGGGCGGCGACCGGCAGGTGGTCGCTGCCGGTGGCGGGCAGGGTGCGGATGTGGCCGACAGCCGCCGAACGGGCCATGACCTGGTCGATCCGGGCCAGCGGGAAGCCCGCGGGGAAGCTGAAGGCGAAGCCCCGCTCCGCGACGTTCATCCGTGAGGTCAGCGGGGCCAGCCCACGGTCGTCGACCGTGCCGTTGAGGTCGCCCAGCAGGATCAGCCGATTCCGCTTCTCGGCGGCGATGGCCTTGCCCAACAGGCCGGCGCTCTCATCACGCCAGGAGGACGCGAGGCCACTCGCGCGTACGCGGACCGACGGCAGGTGTGCGACGTACGCCGCGATCTTGCCTCGCGGCGTGTGGACCACGGTCCGCAGCCCGCGGCTCCATGCCTCCGTGATCCCCCGGGGTTTGATGTCCAACGGCCGGGCGTCGGTGAGGGGATGCCTCGACCAGAGTCCGACGGTGCCACGGACGGCGTGGTACGGGTAGTCCGGGGCGAGGGTCTTCTCGTAGACCGGCAGCGCGGTGGGCACCAGCTCCTCCAGCGCGATGAGATCGGGCCCGGCGTCGGCCAGGGTGCGGGCTGTGCCCGCGGGGTCGGTGTTCTCATCGCTGACGTTGTGCTGCACCACAATCAGGTCCTGTGGGCCGGGCTTCGCCCCGGGCAGGAGCAGCGCGCCGAAGAGGTACGTCCAGGCCGCCACCGGCAGGAGCAGGGCCACCAGCGCGATGGCCGAACGGCGCAGCAGCGCCAGGCCGAGCAGCACCGCGACCACCAGGCCGAGCCACGGCAGGAACGCTTCCAGCAAACTGCCCAGGCGCCCCACGGAGTTGGGCACCACCCGGTGGAACGCCAGCAGCCCGGCCGTCAGCACCGTCAATCCGGCGAGCACCCGCCCCCGCGTCCAAGGCGACCCGCCCCGAGCCCAGCGTGCCACCCAGCGCCCCGCCCGCCGGGGCGCCGCTGCCCGCACCGGCGACGCCGCACCGTTGTCCACCTGCTCCACCATGGCTTTCCGTCCGTTCGATTCCGCACCCCAAGACGAGCCACCAGGCGCATCGGTTTCTGGTGCGGGGCGTGAACTTCCGGTGACCGTGGCCCGCATGCTTCCTAGGATCGGATCCTGTGCTCTCCCGTCCCTCCTTCATCAGTGACGAAGCCATCGGGCATGCCGTCGCCGCGCAATGGGTGCCCACCCACGGCGAGCCGCCACGCGAAATTGCGGCAGGTCAGCGCGCCAGGGCCGCCCGGGCCACCGTGAGTGCCTGCCCGGCGTAGCCGCGGCCGAACAGCACGGTGTGCACCAGCAGGGGGAAGAGCTGGTGCAGTCCGATGCGGTCGGCCCAGCCCTCGGCGAGCGGCGCCACGTCCTGGTAGCCGTCCAGCACCTGATCGAGATGGGGGCAGCCGAACAGGTGGAGCATCGCCAGATCGGTCTCCCGGTGGCCACCGTGCGCCGCCGGGTCGATCAGCCACGCCTGGCCGTCGGCGCCCCACAGGACGTTGCCGTTCCACAGGTCGCCGTGCAGCCGGGCGGGTGGCTCGGCAGGTCCGGCCAGCTCGGGCAGCCGCTCGCATGCGCGCTCGATCACCTCGGCCTCGCCGTGGCGCACCGTACCGTCGTCGACGGCGCGGCGCAGATAGGGCAGCACCCGGTGTTCGGCGTACCAGCGCGGCCACTCGGAGCCCGGGACGTTGCGCATCGGGGCCGGTCCGATGTACGCGTCCGTGGGGCCGTCGGGCGGCGGAGCGCCGAACGCGGGCGCGCCGACGGCGTGCAGGGTGGCCAGGTCGCGGCCGAACCGGGCCGCTGCCCGGGTGCTAGGCCGGCCGACCGGCACCTGGTCGGTCACCAGCCAGTGCCGGTCGTGGCCGTGCACCGCCGGGACGCGGACCGTGCCCGCGTCGGCCAGCCAGCGCAGCCCCGCCGCTTCGGCCGGTGCCGCGCCGGGACCGTCGCCCCGTTTGACCATCACCGTCTGCCCGCCGTCGAGGATGACTTCGGTGAGCGTTGCGGACAGCGGCCGCCGACCGGTCACCGGACGGCCGGTGAGGCGGGCCGCCGCGGCACCGGGATCCTCGCCCGTCCCGGCCGCCGGACGGGCACTCATGAGCCGAGGCGCTCGCGCACCCAGGCCAGCAGACCGGGCATCGCGGCTTCGATCATGGCCAGCACCTCGTCGAACCCGTCCGGGCCGCCGTAGTACGGGTCGGGCACATCCAGATCACCGGTCGCGTCCGGGTCGTAGGACCGCAGCATCCTGACCCGGGACGGATCGTCGACCAGTCGGCGCAACGCCTTCTCGTGGCCGCGGTCCATCGCCAGGAACAGGTCGGCATCCCTGTGCTCGGCGCCGATCTGGGCCGCGACATGCTCGACCGGGTAGCCGTGCCGTGCCAGCAGTGCGCCGGCCCGCTCATCGATGGGCTCACCGGCATGCCAGGGACCGATACCGGCGCTGCTGACCCGCACCGCGCCATCGAGTCCGGCCTGGCGCAGATGCTCGGCGAAGACCAGCGCGGCGGACGGCGACCGGCAGATGTTCCCGCTGCAGACGAAGCAGATGTGCACGGCCACCAGGGTAGGGCCTGGCTCCCCGGTGGCGCAGGGGGCGGGCTGGCCGTCCAGAGCGGCCGGACCTGCTCGTCGCGCCGGACGGAGCCGGGCGTCGTACCGGCCGGAGCCCGGCATCATGCTGGCCGGAGCCCGGCGTCAGGCGCGGTGGTCCGCGAACGGACCACCGTCGGCGAAGGCCAGTGCGGCGAAGCGTTCCCCGATACGGCGGTGGGTGGCGGCGTCCGGGTGGAGCTCGTCGGGCAGCGGCAGCTCGTCGGCGTCGGCCTCGCCGTAGAGGTCGAGGCCGTCGAGGTAGTGGAGGTGGGGGTCGTCGGCCGCCCGCTGTTTCACGATCCGGGACAGCTCCTCCCGGATGACGCGCAGCGTCAGCTTCCCCGCGGCGCGTTCGGCGGGGTCGCCGGTGGCCTGGAACCGCAGCTTTCCGGCGCTGAGCGCGCTTACGTCGAAGGCCGCGGGACCGGGCGTGTCCTCGTGGATGGGGCACAGGATGGAGGAGACCACCAGCAGTGGCGTGGTGGGATGCCCCTCGCGGATCGTGTCGAGGAAGCCGTGCACCGCCGGGGTGAAGGCGCGCAGCCGCATCAGATCGGCGTTGACCAGGTTGATGCCGATCTTGATGCTGATCAGGTCGGCGGGGGTGTCCCGCATCGCGCGGGCGGTGAACGGGTCGAGCAGGGCGCTGCCGCCCAGGCCCAGGTTGATCAGTTCCACGCCGCCGAGGGAGGCGGCGAGCGCGGGCCAGATGGCGGTGGGGCTCGCGGCGTCGGAGCCGTGGCTGATCGAACTGCCGTGGTGCAGCCACACCTTGCGGCCCTGGTCCGGTGCGGGCTCGGTGGGGGCGTCGGTGCGCAGGGCGACGAGTTCGGTGGTCTCGTTGTGCGGCAGCCAGATCTCGACGGTCTTGACGCCGTCCGGCAGATCGGTGAAGCGGAGGGTGCCGACCGGGCCCGGGTGGCTCTCGGCGGTCCCGGTGGCCAGGTCGATGGCCAGGGTGTTGCCGCCGGCCACCACGGACTGCCCGGCCAGGCGACCGTCGACGAGCAGGTCGTACACGCCGTCCGGGCGGGGCGGGGCACCCGCGTAGACCCGCTTGGTGGGCAGCGTGTCCAGCTCGACGGCGGTGGCCCGGGTCCGGAAGACCAGCCGTACGCCGGAGGGCTGGGCCTCCGCCATGGCGAGTTGCCCGTCGGCGCACTGGGCGCGGGCCCAGGCGGGCAGCCGGTGCGGCAGCACCCCGTGTGCGGTGTGCTCCAGGTCGAGGGCGCCCCGCAGGATGTCCGCGGTGATGGGCGTGGTGATCCAGTCGTGCTCAGTGGTGTGCATGGGTCCCAGCCTGTTGATCACAGATGGATGGATGTGGGGGCGGGCGGATGGATCGGCTGCGCCGATGCGCCGCGAGGCTGACCGCCTCCGGCACGCTGCCGCGCTCCTGAGTGCTGCCGTGCCACCGCGTCAGGGCGCGGGCCAGTTGCGCAGCAGGGCGTCGAGGGCGTCCAGGGTCCGCGACCAGCTTTCCTCGCTGTCGGGGGCGCTGTGGCTGAATCCGCCTGCCGACTCAAGGCTGACGTAGCCGTGGAAGACGCTGCCCAGCAGCCGGACCGCGTGTGTCTGGTCCGGCTCGGCCAGGTCGTAGCCGCGCAGGATCGCCCGCGTCATCTGTGAGTGCCGGACACCGGCGCCGGCGGCCGCCGCCTCCGGGTCGAGCCTGAGCTGGGCCGCGGCGTAGCGGCCGGGATGCTCGCGGGCGTAGTCGCGGTAGACGTTGGCGAAGGCGGTCAGGGCGTCCTTTCCGGCCCGTCCGGCCAGGGCCTCGGCGGCCCGGTCGGCGAGCTCCTCCAGGGCGAGCAGGGCGATCCTGGTCTTGAGGTCCTGCCCGTTCTTCAGGTGCGAGTAGAGACTCGCGACCTTGACGTCGAACCGTCTGGCCAGCTCGGAGACGGTCACCTGGTCGAAGCCGAGCTCGTCGGCCAGCTCCGCCCCGGCCTGGGTCAGCCGTTCCGTGGTCAGTCCTACCCGTCCCATACCCTTCCTCTCCTTCGGCAGAACTGATTATGCATTTGCCTAACCTCTTTAGGCAAATTAGCCTGCGTTCTATGAAGCCGCTGACTGAGCAAGAGATCCGTGCCGCGTTCGTGAACTGCAGCAAGGGCGAGGCAAAGCGCCTGTCCGTCCCGCGTGACCTGGCCGACCGGCCCTGGGGCGACCTGGACTTCCTCGGCTGGCGAGATCCTCAGGCACCCGACCGTGCCTACCTGGTCACCGAACTGGACGCCCGCCCGATCGCCGTCGCGCTGCGCTGCCCCGGCCCCGCCTCGTGGCAGGCGCGGCGCAGCATGTGCTCGATGTGCCTGACCGCCCACACGGGCGGCGTCTCCCTGATGGTCGCGTCGAAGGCGGGGAAGGCCAGGCAGCAGGGCAACTCGGTCGGCGACTACATATGCAGCGACCTCGCCTGCTCGCTCTATGTGCGGGGCAAGAAGGACGCGGGCGCCGGTTCACGGCCCCAGGAGTCGCTCACCCTGGAGGAGAAGATCCAGCGGACCGTGGCGAACGTCGCGGCGTTCCTCGCCAAGGTGACCGCATAGCCCATACCGCCCGGTCGCAGAGCGGTGCCCCGCACGCCATCGCGCCATCGCGTGCGGGGCACCGGTTCGGTGGGTGCCAACCGCGGGCTGTCAGCCGCAGTTGGTCTCGGCCTTCTCGAAGCGCACACCGTCGATCCAGCCCCACCAGTCCACACAGGTGCCTCGTGTGCTCACGTAGATGGGTCCCGCGTAGGAGCGGAAGTCGCCGCTGTCGTAGATGTCGTGGATCTCCGTGTCGCTCCGCGAGAGGTAGATGGTCATCGGCACCGGCTCGCCGGCCACGTTCCGGATCGCGACCAGACAGTTCTTGCCCGTGGCGGAGCTGTAGGTGAGATACGCCGTGCCCTTGTCCCCGACCTCGGTGGAGTTGACGACCGTATAAGCCGGAGCCGCAGGCGCCGTTGTGCGCGACGCGCGAGGCGGTCGCGGAGGCCCCGGGCGAGGCCGCCATGAGGGCTCTGTGCGCACTGTCACCCACGCGTAACGGCGGCTTGGGCTACGCGCCGGTGCCAACCCGGGGACGGGAGTGGACTGCTCGGGCAGGAAACGTCAGCCGAAAAGGGGCTGACGGTCACCGAGCGACCAGTGGAAGGGATATCGAACTCTTTGCAACCTGTGTCCTTGAAGCGGCATACCGCGCGTGCCCCCCGTTCAGCTTCCCGCGGCCCCTCCTGTTGCTGACGCGAGTAGACCGGGCATGTGGTGTGGTGTTTTGGTGGAGGGGATGGGGGTGTTTTCTGGTGCTTCTTCGGTGCTTTCGCTGGACGGGCTGTCGTTGCTGGGTGGGGGCGTCCCCGGCGGTTCTGGCGATGGTGCGTCTCTCTTAGACTGTGCCGGTCCCCAAGTTGATCGGAGCGCCCCTATGCGTCGCCTTGCCGCCGCCCTTTTGGTAATGACCGCTTTTGCCTCGCTCGCCGGCTGCGCGCAGGATTTCGACCGCGGCCCTGATGGGACGGTCTCCGACAAGGTCAAGGACGGAAAGAAGTTCTACTTGGTCGTCGATCCGGCCAAGGGGGGCGACGAGAAGAAGTTCCGCGTCAGTAAGTACGACTATCACGACTGCAACCGGGGTTCGAAGTACCCCAAGTGTGTTGACGATTAATCAGCTCGTCTTCGCCTCGATCGCAGGGTCGGCCGTGCCTTTCGGTCGACCCGCCATCGCCCCGGGCCGGAACTCTCTGGGCCGGAACTCCCCGGTCCGGAACGGCCCCAGCCTCCGCACTCCCACCGCGTTCGCGACAGGAGTGATTGAGCGCGCGATGAAGTGTGCGCTGCGGAGAGCGATGGGGATAGGGTTTGTCCGGAGGTGAGCCCTGTGCCCGCTGAGGACGAGTTGTTCAGCGCCGTCGACGCGCTGCTGGAGCAGGTCGCCCAGGACGATCTGCCGCCACCCGCGGAGCGCAAGAGGCTGCGCGAGGCCGCGGGGCTGAGCCAGGCCGGGATCGCCAAGGCGCTGGACATCCGCCGGGAAGCGGTGGGCAACTGGGAATCCGGCAAGACCGAGCCGCGGCAGCCGAAGCGTGCCGCCTACGCCCGGCTTCTGAAGGGCCTGGCCGCCCGCTTCCCCGCCCCCGCCGCGGGCTCGGCACCCACCGCCCCCGAGCCGTCGCCTCCCCCCCAGCCCACACCGACGCAGACCCCGCCCCCCGGTCAGAGCCATTCCCCGGAGCGGAGTCCCCAGCGGCCCGGGGCGACCGCCGCACAGGACACGACACGGCAACTCGCCACGGCCCCGGCGCAGCGGGCCCGCCCGCCCCGGCCGTCCGCATCGCGGCGCCCGGACGCGATGGCGCGGGTAGCGGGGGCGGCCGGGACCCCCGCCGCCACCCCCGCCGCGGACCCGCGCTTCGCCAACGGCCCGCTGGCGGTCGTGGATGTCGTGGATGGCGAGGTCTGGGCGTACTGCCCCGGCGGCCTGGTCCTGGACATCCCGGCCAAGTCCCTCCCGCCTCTGGTGGAGTGGACTCTGACCGAGGCGCGGCTGGGCGCGCCGCGGCTGAACCGTAATGGCAGGGACGCCGACCCCGTTCTGGTGCTCACCGACGCTGCCGCGGTGCGCTTCGGCCTCCCGGCCCGGCTGACCGACGAGGAGCGGCGGGCCGGGAGGCTGCCCGAGGGCCATAAGGTCCTCAAGGAACTGGAGCGGGCCGACTGGCGGCTCACCCGGCGTGGGCTCGGCCCGTGGGCGCGCATCTACCGCCCCGCCGAGGGCTCGCGACGGGCCTGCGTCCAGCTGTGCGTCCTGGGCTGGGAGGCCCTCGATACGCGCTCCTGGGGCGAGGCCGCGCAGTTGCCGCCCGCCGATCTGGTGCACCTGCTGGGCATCTACGCCGACCGCGTCATGACCCCCTGCGGCTCCACCGCCGTCACCGGCCTGGAGCTGATGACCGCTCTGCACCCACCCACGCGCGCCGGTGAGCCGGACGGCGGCGGCCGGCGACACAGCGAGCACAACCCCGGCTCGCTGGGCACCGAGCCGGTGCAGTGCGCCCCGCCCGAGGCCCCCGACGGCCATCCGCTCCTGGCACATCTGCCGCGCTTCCACCAGCGCACCCCCGAGGAGGTGCTGGTGGAGGAGGCATACGACTGGGCGCGCCCGCTCACCGACGACGAGTGCGCCAAGCGCTACGTGGTGGGCATCGACGTCAACATGGCGTTCGCCGCGGCCGCCAACGGCACCGTCGTCGGCCTCGGTGAGCCCGTGCACGTCAAGCAGCCGCCATTCGACCCGAAGATCCCCGGCTCATGGCTGGTGGACCTCTCCCACGTCGAACTGGATCCGCGCCTGCCGAGCCCCTTCACCCCGACCGGTGAGCGGCCGGCGGGACCCGCCTGGTATGCCACGCCGACCGTCGCCTACGCCGCCGAACTCGGTTACGGCGTCGCCCCCATCGAGGCGTACCTCCGCCCCGACAACGGCCGCTACCTGGACGCTTGGTACACCCGGCTGCGGGACGCCTATATCGCCACCATGGCCGACCTGGGGGTCACCGCCGGCATGGGACCGCAGGAGTTCCTGACCGCGATGGACGGCCACCGGCGGGTCGATCCGCGGATGGCGATCGTCCTCTCCGCGATCAAGGCGACCGTCAAGGGCGGTATCGGCAAGCTGCGCGAACGCCCCCGCGGTGGTGGCTGGCGCCCGGGTCAGCCCTGGCCCGCGCTCCAGCGCCCGACCTGGCGGCCCGACATCCGCGCCGCGGTCATCTCCAAGGCGCGGGTCAATATGCACCGCAAGATGCTCAAGACGGCGGCGGCCACCGGCCGGTACCCGGTGGCGGTCCTCTCCGACTGCGCCGTCTACCCCTCCGACGGGCCCAGCCCGCTGGACTTCCTGCCCCACAAGGACGGCAAACCGCTGCCGGGCGGCTTCCGGATCGGCGTGAGTCCCGGGATGGTCAAGCACGAAGGCACCCAGACCACCCTGTGGGCCGAGGGCGTGCGCGAGGAGTACGGCGATGACCTCAACCTCGCCCGGTACATCAAGGACGGCCACGTCACCGCCCCGGACAACGGAGAGTAGAGACGATGGGCAAGCTCGCGGAGAGCCTGGACAAGGCGGTGGAAGGCACCTTCACCCGCCCCGTCCCCAAGTCGGCCGGTGCGCAGATGCGCTATCTGGTCAGACAGCTCAAGGGCACCCGGCCGGTGGCCGACCTGCTCGGCATCTCCCAGCGCACCGTCGAGCGGTATGTCAAGGACCAGCTCAAGCGGCCCCGCAAGCCCCTCGCCACCCGCATAGACCGCGAGGTGAGAAAGCGGTGGCAGCCGCAGATCCGCGCCAGGGCCAAGAAACAGGCAGCCACCACCGGCGGCATCGTCCTCGACACCCGAGCCCGCTTCGGCTACACCGCCGCCCCCGGCACCACCGACGACGCCCGGCTGCGCCACATCACCCAGGCGCTGCCGCCGCAGTACGCCGCCCGCCTCTTCGACGCCCAGGAACAGGGCGCCGCCGAACAGCAACTGCTCGACATCGCGGCCGAGGGCCTGCAGGAGATCTACTTCAAGGACCGCGGCCGCCGCGCCCAGGGCCTGCTGGTGGAGTTCACCGACATCGACTACATCGAGGTCGACCTGTAAGGAGCGGACTGACGCGCCCGGGTGCCCGGGCTTGATCGACGTGCTCAGCTGCTGGCGACGATATCCAAGGTGATCTTCAGGCGGCGAGCCGCCATACCTTTGGCCTTGCTGACACCGAAGGCGTAGCGGTCGATGGAGACGGTGCCGTTGGCGGTGATGCGCTTGCCCTCGCCGACCATGCTGCCGATCGCGACGACTACCGGCTGGGTCACTCCGCAGACGGTCAACTCCCCTCGCAGTGAGGCTCCTTGGGCGGATTGATCCAGGCTGTGGCCCCGGAACTGGATCGTGGGGTGTCGCTCCACGTCCAGGAAGTCGGACGACCTGACGTGGTCGTCGCGACGCTGAATGCCGGACGCGAAGCTGGCCGCGTCCATCTCGACGTCCACCGACGACGCTTCCGGCGTCTCGGCAATGGTGATCCGGCCCTGCCTGATGCTGAACGTCCCATGGACCGGGAGCAGCCCCAAGGCCCGCGTGGCGAAGCGCACGGTCGATGCGGCCGGATCGATTTCGTAGGTGCCTGCTGCTGGTAAGGACAGCTCCGCAGCGCTGGAAATCGCCATGTTCGTAGCCTCCGTTTGCTGAAGTCCCTCTCGAATTGACGAGGATCTCGCACACGCGGTGGCTGCACCAGCCCCCTTCACTTACCGCTGCGGCCCAGCATTTCGGCGACGCGGATGAACCCGTCCGTGCCGTGGCCCAGCCCGATGGCGCGGCGGGCCATGCCTTCGGCCGCGCGCATCACGCCCGCGTCGATGCCATGGCCCTCGGAGGTGTGGACTATATGGGACATGGACGACACCGCCGAGGTGATCGGGTTGCCTTCACCGGCGAAGGTGCCGCGGTCCACCTCCTCCGCGGTCTCCTGGAAGAGCGGCGGGAGGATCGCACCGATGCCCTGGGCGAAGGGCGCCAACTCCCGAGCGCTGATCCCCTCCGCCCGCGCCACGGCCAGGGCGTGCGCATAGCCCGCCATCGCCGTCCAGAAGATGTCGAGCAGGGCGATGTCGTAGGCCGCCGCCCGGCCGATCTCCGCACTGAGATGGGTATGGGTACCGCCCAGCGTGTCCAGCACGGGCCGGTGCTCCTCGTAGAGCTCCGCCGGGCCGCTGTAGATGAACACCGCGGCAGGCGCTCCGATGGTGTTGATCGGCGTCATGATCGCACCGTCGAGGTACCGGATGCCATGCCCGGCCGCCCAGTCCGAGGTGTCCCGGGCCCGGTCCGGAGTGTCCGCGGTCAGGTTCACCACGGCGCGCCCCTTGAGCGCATCGGTGACCCCATCGCGCCGCAGGATCGCGTCCGACGCGTCGTAATTCACCACGCAGACCACGGTCAACTCGCTTGCTGCGACGGCCTCTTCCGCCGATCGCGCGCCGACCGCCCCCCGCTCGATCAGCTCCCGATCCCTGCCCGGCGTCCGGTTCCAGACCGTGGTCCGCAGCCCGGCGTCCAGGAACGCACCGGCCAGGGCGCGGCCCATCGGCCCCAGACCGAGCACGGTGACGGCAGACTGTTCGGAGTGTGTAGACATGAAACTTCAACTCCCATACGGATATACGCGTAACTCATAACTCAGAGGGAATAGAGCGAAGATGACACGCAGTCGTGCTCAGGACACGAATGTCTGCGGAGTGACCGCCGCGATCGCCGTGATCGACGGCAAGTGGAAGACCGCCCTGCTCTGGGCACTGGAGTCCGGACCGCATCGCCCCGGCGAGCTGCGTCGGCGGCTGCCGGGCCTCAGCGAGAAGGTCCTGACTCAGGCGCTCCGTGAGATGGAGACGGACGGGCTGGTGCACCGGCATGTGCACGATGGGCTGCCGCTGAAGACCGTGTACTCCCTGACCGGGTTCGGCCGCGACCTCTCCGAGGCGCTGGCCCCCCTGTCCGATTGGGGCCACCGCCGCCTGGAGAAGCTGGCCGAGGCCCAGTCGAGCCCCTGACGCAACGCCACCTCCGTCTCATCCGATCCGGCGGCCCTCCGACCGCCCGCAACAAGATTCGCTCCGTCGTCCGTCGCTGCCAAGTACCCACAAAAAGGTGGGTACGGCGGACGGACGCCAGGGGAGCGGCGGGGCTGGCCGGATACGCAGGCCGCGCACCGGTGTGCAGGGCCGTACGACCGCCACGTCGATCTCGTGCCGGAGCGGAGCTCCTGGGCCAAGGCCGTGTCCACCTCCGTGTGTGGGAGACCGGTCATGGAGGTGGGCTCGTTCGTCCAGGCGGGCCAGCCTGACCCGGCCTTCCGTCAGCGGCGCAGTCCCTCGGTCAGCAGGCGGAACTGTGCTCTGTCACCGGGGTTGAGCAGGATGTCCACGCCTGCGGGCGCGATCTCCGGCAGAGTCCTCCCCAGTACGCGCTCCCAGCGAGCGGGTGGCAGGCGCCGTGTGTGGAGGGCCGCGGTGACGACCGGCAGACACGGCGTCCCGTCCGGGGCGGATATCAGGAGCGGTTGGCCTTGTTCGTCGCAGGCGACCTCAAGGACGGTATGGCGCAGTAGCGCGAGGAACCGGTCGACGGAGCCCTGGCCTTGGCCCTTGACGAAGAGGCGCAGCAGCGCGTGCGTCGGATCGGTCGGCTTCGCCGCGCTGTCCGGCACGTAGTGAGGATTGGGTTCGAACGGCCCGCAGCGCCCGTCCTCGTCGAGCGGCCACCCGCCGACCATCAGGTCCGTGGGCAGGTCCCGGTTTTCGGATGGTCCCCGCAGTGCCAGGCCTTGCTCCGGGAGCATGTACCACTGTCCCTGGCGGATCGCGTCCGACAGGGGCGGACCGCTCCCGTCCGACGCGGTCGCGGGGTCCTGTTGGTGTGCGGCTCCGGGTTCGGCCTCGGTGAGCCCGGCCCACATCGTGTCCTCGTCGTTCCGGGCTTCCTCCTCGTCGAGGTCCATGACTCGCAGAACGGCCTCGGGCACACGAGCCCTGGCGGCCAGGCGCAGCCAGCGCAGGCCCTCCTCGGTGTCGCCATCCTCGCCGTGAAGCCGGCCCAGGAGATATGCGGCCTGCGCTGACGGCGAGGAGCCGGAAGGCCCGGGCGTCCGCATCATGAAGTCATCGCCCCGGGTCGGCAGCGGGCTGCCCTCCTGCCCCATGCCGTTGCCGGGTTTTCCCTGCCTGTCGAGCTTCTCGGCGGCGCGGGTGAGCCATCGCCGGGCCTGTTCGCGGTCACCGGTCGAGGCCAGCAGCCGCCCCAGCCGCAGTTCGCTGTCGGTGTCGCCCGAGCGTGCCGCCATGGTGAGCCAGTGCCGTGCGGCCGGCAGGTCCTGCGCGGGTGTCTCTTCCGCCAGGAAGGAGCCCAGCAGTGCGGCGGCCGACCGTTCGCCGTTCTCGGCCGATGTGCGCAGCCGGTCGTGGGCCTCGTGATGGCGCCCGGTGTCGTGGAGGAGGGTGGCGAGATTCAGGACGGAGTTGAGGTCCCGGGTCTGCGCAGCTCTCGCGTAGAGGCGTTCGGCGCCCTGGTGGTCCCCGCGCTGCAGGAGAAGGGCGGCCACGTTGGCGGCCGCGAGGGGGCTGCCCAGCTCGGCGCCTCTGCGTAGGACGGCCTCGGCCTCGTCCACCCGGTTCGACATGAGCAGTGCGACGCCCAGGTTGGTGACGGTCTCGGCGGAGGGTGCTTCGTCGCTGGCCAGGCGCAGGGCTTCGCGCAGTACCCGCGTGGCCTCCTCCGGGCGTCCCTGCCGTAGCAGTTTCTCGCCCACGGAGCTGAGGGTGCGCGGGTTCGGAGACTGGGCCAGCTGGCGCAGCAGGGTGTCCGCCTGGGTGTGGTCGCCGAGCGCGCGCAGCACGCGCTCGTGGACCAAGGTGAATTCCTCCGGCGTACGGGCCCCTTGCTGGCCCCTCCGGGACGGTGACGTCTCCTCGGTCATCGGTGGCGCTCCGGTGTGTCGGGCGGCGGGGTGAAGACGGGAACTGGCGCGTCCGAGCCTCGCCACAGATAGGCGGTGAGGAGCTTGCCCGACTCACGCTCGTGCGCCGGGTCCGTGGGCAGGGGCCATCGCAGTGCCGTGTACAGGGCGGTGCGATGCAGGTCGTACGATGCCTCGAGGAGGTCCGCGAGCGCGGCGCACGGGCCGCGAAGAGCCCCGCGGTACACCGCCGCCGCGGCTATGGCGGCGACGGGCGCCGCCCATCCGGCCCATGGTGTCCAGACGACGAATCCGGCGGACCAGATCAGCGCGGAGACCGCGGAGTCCAGCGCGGCGCGGGCCCGGGCGATCTGGTCGCGGACCTCGGCGGGCAGCACCAGCCACAGGTGTGGCCAGCATTTCACCGCGTCCAGGCCGTACTTCTGGTAGGGCCGCAGTTCCGCAGAGCGCAGGGTGTTGCCGACCCAGGTGGGCAACTGCCGTTCGGGGGCACCGGGGATGCGCCGCAGGGCGGCATCAGTCCGTACGAAGGCGTCGTACGTGTCCGGGGCGACGGGCGCCGCCGCGTCGCCCAGGGCGGCGCGCAGTCGCTCCCAGCGTTCCCGCAGCCGGTGTCGGCGGGCTTCCTGACGTGTTGTCGCGTAGCGCCGCAGCTGGCCGGGCCAGCCGTATCCCTCCAGGAAGGTCAGGACGGCGGGGGTCAGCCGGCGGACGGCGACCCCGGACAGTGCGAAGGCGAGCAGTGCCGCGGCTACGACGAGGGCTTGAGTGCCTGGTGTGAGTGAGCGCAGGCGGTCGACGGGGGAACGGCCGGTGCCCCAGGCCACGGCGGCGAAGCCGCCTGCCCAGAAGACCAGCGACTGGGTGCCGACCACCAGCCATTCCTTGGCCAGGCGGCCCGCCACCGCATCCAGGAAGCGGTTCAGCACGACGGAGGGTCCTCACGTACGAGGGGCTGACCGTGGGTCGGGCAGCGGGGCGGGGGCTCGTCGAGGAAGGCCCGGTACCAGGCGAAGTCGCGCTCGGGGCAGGAGTATCGGGTGGCCGGGACGGCCTCGCCGGAGCCGGGCAGTGGCTGGTAGTCCCCCCGCTCGGTGTACCGGGGCGGGTTCCCGGTCTCTAGGAAGTAGGCCGCCCAGGTGCGGAGTTCCGGTTCGCTCTGCAGCGCCATCAGGATCCGCTCGACGGTGCCGGTGTCGCCGGGGCGGGCCAGGGCCTGTGCCAGACGTGTGTCCAGTTCCCGTCTGCGCTCGGCGGCGAGCGGGCCGATGAGCCGAGGAAGCTCCGCGCGGACGGCCCGCGCGCATTCGAGGATTCTCTCGTCGGACTCGATGGATTCGTCGGACTCGTCGGTGGACGTCATCTCTCACACTCCCGCGTACCCGAACGCCGCCCAGTGGACGGGATGTTGATAAGGGCGGGTTGTCTCCCAGAAGTGCCGCGCGGCTGGTGAGGTGGGTGGCGTGCCGCCCAGTTCGCTGTTGGTGACGTCGCGGAGCCACAGCTGGGCCTTGCGCAGTGCCTCGGCGGGGTGCGGGTAGGAGCCGGAACGCCACAGTTGGTAGAAGCGGTCGATCAACAGGCTGCTGCTCTCGTCAGGTGCCCGCCACATGCTGCTCATGACGCCGCCCAGGCCCGTGCGTAGCAGGGCCTGCACCAGCGAGCCCGTCGGGCGGGGCCCCAGGAAGAAGATTCCTCCCTGACCGAGGGAGCACGCGGAGAGCACCAGCAGGCGGGTGCCCGACAGGGGTTGCTCCAGCAGCTTGGCCAGGCTGAGGGTCTCGTCGTCGGCCAGGACCAGCCCGCTGACGAGGGGGCGGAGCGGGTCGGTGCGGCCGTGGGTGGCCAGATGGACGACGTCGGCCCCCGGGAGGGCGGCGAGAACCGCGTTGCGGCGCGCGTCGGTGCCCGTCAGCAGCGTGGCGCGGGCGAAGTGGAGTACCGCTCTTTCGGCCTCGCGGCGGGCTGCGGGCAGCGGCTGTTCACGCATGGGCTCAGGATCGGCGACCGCGAGGATGCTGCCCGGTTCGTCGGGGTGCGGTTCGCCCGCTCGCGGCCGCCTGGAGCCGCTGGCGACGGTGACCAGTACCGCGTCCAGGACATGGCGTCGTCCCTCCGGCAGCGTGGGGTCGGGCCACCACGCGGCATGCAGGGGCAACGATCCGAGACGCGTGCCGTGCGGAATCACACAGAGCCAGGAGGTGGGCCACTTCTCCAGCACGGGTTTCACCAGATGCTCGCCCGCCCAGCCGGCGAGTACGTCCACGGTCTGCCGGTACCAGGCGGGGTCCGGGGTGTTGCCCTGGGTAAGTCCCGAGAGGCCCGCCTGGCTGTCCACGTCCTCGCCGGAGACGGGGAGCCACAGGGCCTCGGTCCGGCCTGATGCGTCCATGCCCAGAGCGAGGACGTTCGCCCCGCGCGAGGCACAAAGGTGGACGACGGCGCATCCCTCGGGAGGCGGCCGCAGGTCCGGACCTTCCCCCGGCCCCGGGACACGTGCGGAACCGACTGTTTCCAGACTGCGCAGCGCTGTTGCAAGGTCGCCGGCGTGGACCGCGCTGAGGGCCGCCTGGACCGCGATGACGTCGGCGTCATGGATTCGCGCGAGACGATCCTCCAGACTGCCGCCGGTGGCCTCCAGACCGGTCAGGGCCCGCCGAAGAGCGATCTGCGCCGCCGTCGACGCCTCCTCCCACGCGCCCGTGCCGGCTGCGCTGCGGGACCAGTCGGCGGCGGCCTCCGCGGACCCCTCGGGGTCTTCCGGAGCGGCCCACTCGCGGATCAGCCGCAGCCCTTCCGCCGAGCGCCTGTCCCGGATGAGGAGCAGAAGGCCCAGCTGCCGGGTGCTGTCCCGGTGGTGACGTCCCCCTGTTGGCAGCATGTCACGCGCGCCGCGGGCCAGTTCGATCGCCTCCTCCAGATCGAGCGGGCTGCCGCTGCTGTCGTACCGCGCATGCCAGCAGTCGGCGATCTTCGCCAGCAGTACCGCATGTCGAGTGCCAACCTCCGGCTGTGCCGCGGCCGCCCGCTCGAGGACGTCCATCGCACGCCCGAGCGCCAGCGAGTGGGGCCGGTGCCGCAACTCCCTCAGCAGCGCGGACGCCAGGACCAACGCGTGGTTGGCGGCCATGATGGGATCCAGGCCGTCCCCGGCCCCCAGCCGGTCCAGCAGGGTGAGCGCACGCGCGACCAGTTCCTTCTCGAAGATGCCCCGGGCGCTGTCCAGCAGGCCCTGGGCGGCGGCCATCACCTCCGCCGGGCCGGCCTGGGGATCCGGCTCGTCGAAGTCGTCGGGGTGGACCAGGTCCAGGACGGGGCCGTCGCCCGGGGACGCGAGACGGCATGCCATCAGGTGCGCTGCAGCGTCGCGGTGGTCGGGCGAGTCCTGTGCGGAAAGCTCGGTGATGCGCCGGAAGCAGACGGCGGCTTGCCTCAGATCGGCCACGGAACCGGTCTCCTCGGCATACCGATGCTGCAGCAGGATCCCGATCGTATGGAGGGTGGGCACCTGACGAGGGCTGTCCTCGGTGAGCGTCGCGAGCTCTGCCTCGGCGTGCGCGAGAGCTGCCCGTGCCGCACGCCGGTCCGTTCTGCCGCTGCCCTCCCACCACCGCACCAGCAGCGGCGTCACAAGTTCCGGAAGACGGGAACCGGCGTCGGAGGCCCCCTTGTGGCGGACGCTCTCGTGCAGGAGCGGCAGCATGCGCTCGACCTGCTCCTCGGGGAGGTTCTCGTTCTTGCTCAGGCACATCAGCGCGGTCAGCGCCCAGTCGAAGGAATACAGGTGATGATCGTCCGATCCCGGCTCGCAGCGGGCGAGGGCGTCCGCCGCCAGATCCAGAGCCTTCCGGGCGTATCCCCCACCAGGGTGATCGGCCAGGTCCAGGAAGTGCACGGCAGCGGTCTTCAGGAAGCCCGCGGCGTCCTCCCGGTCCTGCTCCACCGCGATCCGCGCCGTCTCCTCGGCGATCTCCGCCACGGCAAGGCGGTCCCCCTCGTGCTCGCGTCTGCGCAGCCGCTCCTGGTACGTGAAGAGGAGAGCGACCGTGGTGTCGAAGTTCAGGGTGCCACCTCGGGTGGCACCGCGTTCCTTCAATTCCCGCAGCAAGTTGAGGGCTTCGGTGAGTTCGCCAAGATCGTGCTTCGGCAGCAGGCGTTGCCAGAGATGGAGGACCGATGCCAGGTTCGCCGTAGCCGATTCCTCGTCGAACAGCGTGAACGCCTCGTTCAGGTGGCGCATCGCCTGGTGCACCGCGTGCACGGCGCCGGTACGCGCTCCCCGCGTGTACCAGACCCCGGCCAGGTTTCCCAGAGCTGCAGCACGGTAATGGTCACGCTCGGCCTCCGGAAGATCCGCGGGAACGGAGCGAAGGGCGTACGTGAAGGCCTTCTGCGCGACGTCAGCCTGCTCAGGACTGCCCTCGCGTGCGTACGTCTCCAGGGCCCGCACGCCACGATCGAAGTGCTGCGCGTAGTCGGTGCCGGTCATGCTTCCCCCGTTCGGTTCCCCCATAAGCCGCTGTCGGGTCCGACCGGTGGCGGCGTACCCGGCCGGCACCGGACGGTCATGCCCAGCACGACGCTACCGGCTGCGCGCGGGTTCACGAGGCCGGATCCCGGACAACGTCCGCCAGGATGCCGGGCACCTGGTCGAACCCACCTCAGCCCGACCGGCCACCCACTGGTCTGCCCTCTGTGCGACATCGCCCGTCCCAGCCGCTCGTTGACCGCTGTGGTGCTGCCGTAGGCGATACGACGGCCGAACAGTCTCACGGACACGCTCGTACAGGCCGCGCCGGGTGATGGTGGTCATGCTCGTGCTTCTCCTTCAGGGAAGGGCGCCGGACCGGGGTGGCCGGGCGGAAACCGACGCCCCCGCACCCTCGCGCCAGGGCGAAGGGGTGCGGGGCCGACGGAGACGCTGGTGGTGCGGGTGCGGCCCTCCTTGCCGTGCCGCCAGGGGTTCTCCTCCACCGGGGAGCCGTCGTTCTTGTAGAGAGCTCAGCCCCGAGGAGCGGCGGGCGCTGTACACCGCGCTGCCCGCCCTGGAGTCCCTGGCCGACTCCACGAGCCCGTCCACGAGCTCGTAGCACTGCACGACGCGGCGTCGGCAGCGGAAGGACACTGGTGTTCCTCTCCGGCAGCGGTGTGTTTCTCCAGCGCACCGCGGGCGCCGGGAGCCAGACAGTCTGATCCGGGGGCCCGGGGACCACGGGCATCTGCTGATGGTCTACCGGTCGGTGGCCGCGACGGGCGCGGCCTGCTACGTCGGCGAGGGCCTGAACATCTACAGGCCCGTCCATGTCGACGACGTCACCCGTCTGTTCGCCCTGGCCTTGGAGAAGGGAACCTCCCATCGGCCCGCACCGCATCAACACGGCAGCCTCCTGTCGCGGGACAGGAGGCTGCCACACATCAGGGCTTGGGCGGACGGGTGGTGGGCGTCACGCCGGACGAGTGGTCAGCCCCGGCTCAGAGGAGCTCGGCGAAAGCGAGGGCGATCATGCCGACGACCAACAAGGAGAAGCCGAGCCGTGTACGGCCGCGACGGCTCAGCTCTGCCATCGCACCGCTGAGCACACTGGCCGCCAGGAGAATGCCGATGACCATGGCCGGTTGGTGCTGGGCCACCGCCCTGACCGCTTGCACGAGCGCGGCGACCATGAAGAACACGCCCACGAAGGCGTAACTGCTCCGGGTCGACGCGGGGCTCTTGCTGTCCTCGCGCATCATGGCGCGGCGCTCGCGAGGGGTGGCCGTCTGCCACCGCGGAGCCAAGTTCTGCCGACGCTCGAAGTCGTCGCTGTGCGGAGCGGTCACATCTGACTCTCATGGCGGGATTTGATCGCCGATTGCCCTGGGCCTGGGCCCGGTCCCGGCCTGGCCGTGGCCCGGACACCGGCGAGAAGGCTAGTCGACCCATGGGCGACGCCACTCCCGTAACTCCCGTACCGAGGAAGCGATCGGCCTCACCCGTTCCACACGCTCAGTTCGGCGGGATGCGGTAGACGGAGACATGAGAGCGCGACTCGGCGGTGAATTCGGCGCCGGTCCAGTCCGCATGCCTGGTCTCCAACTCGAATCCGGCCAGCTGAGCCATGAGGTCGAGTTCGGCCGGCCAGATGTACCGGTGCGGACTGCGGGTCAGCCGAGCCTGCTTGCTGTCGTCGAACCGGAAGTGGTGCGAGACGACGTGCTGGCGCAGTACGTCGTAGGTGTCCAGCCCGATATAGCCGGGCTCGGTTTGCCAGACGGTGCCGGTCTGGCCCGGCGGGAGCTTGCGCAGCTCGGGCACCCAGAGTTCGATCACGAACCTGCCACCGGGCTCGAGGTGGCGGGCGGCGTTGCGGAAGCACTCCACCTGTTCGGCTTGGGTGAGCAGGTTGGAGATGGTGTTGTAGACGAGATAGACGAGCGTGTACTCCCCGGGAGCCACGGAAGTCGCCATGTCGCCCACGACCACGGGGATCGTCGCTTCGTCCGCCCTGGTACGCAGTTGACGGACCATCGGAAGCGACAGCTCGATCCCGGTGACAGGGACCCCTCGTTCGGCGAGCGGGACAGCCACCCGGCCGGTGCCGATGGCGAATTCGAGCGCCGCTCCGCCGCCCGCGAGCTCAGCAAGGCGATCCACGGCCGGCTCCAAGATCTCGGGCGCGAACATGCCCGTGCCGGGCGTGTCGTAGCGCTGGGCGGCGTCGACGTCCCAGATCTCCTCCTGGTCCATAGCGTCACCATTCACCCCTGGGGTACGCGATGTCCACTGTTTTTGCCCCCGGGGCCCGGGGGCCCCTCGGGCCCCGGCTCTGTGCTCCTGGAGTGAGCGAGGAGGCGCCTCAGCCAGCGGGTACGGGCGTCACGTGCGTCTTTGCTGATGGCCGCCCGCGGCGCCAAGCCGTCGAAACCGTGGTAGGCGCCGGGCCATACATGAAGTTCGGCCTGGCCACCGGCCCGCCAGATCGTGTTCGCGTACGCCACGTCCTCATCGCGGAACATCTCCGCCGAGCCGACGTCGATGAACGCCGGAGGGAGGCCGGACAGGTCCGTGGCGCGGGCAGGGGCCGCGTAGGGCGACAGGTCCGCCGCGCCGTAGCGGTCACCCAGCAGTGCTTTCCAGGCGGTCTCACTGGAGATGAGATCCCACATCCCGAGGCCCGACATCTGGTGGCTGGAGAACGTGCGCCCGCGGTCGTCGAGCATCGGGCACAGCAGCAACTGCCCGAGGATGCCAGGACCGCCGCGGTCACGGACCAGCAGGGCGAGGGCCGCGGCGAGCCCGCCGCCGGCGCTCTTCCCGCCGATGATGACGCGGTCCGCGTCGATGCCCAGCTCGGCGGCGTGCCCGGTGGCCCAGAGAAGTCCCGCGTAGCAGTCCTCCAGCGGTCCGGGGTACCGCGTCCGCGGTGCCAGCCGGTACTCGACCGAGATGACGGCCATGTCCAGGGGGAGGACCCACTCGCGAAGAATCCGCGGCAGCACCGACCATGCGTTGCCCATGATCATCGCGCCGCCGTGCATGTAGTACAGCAGTGGCAGCGGCCCTTCCCGCCCGGCGGGCCGCACACTCACCAGCGTGACATCGGGGCCGTCCCGCAGCCCCGGAACGGTCAGCTCCGCCACCTCGAAACGGCCATCGGCCCGGAGGTCCTCGGCCGTCGGCCTGGGCCGGGTCGCGGTGTCCCGCTCTTGCCGGGCCGCGAGATTCGCGGGAGTGACCGGCTCTCTGGGCCCCTTGCCCAAGGACTCCAGCGCGGCAGTCAGTTCGGGATCGAAGGGAGGCACAGCCGTCGGCCTCGGGGCAGAAGCGCCCGTACGGGACAGATCCATACCGCGCATCCAAGCATCCGCGGCCGCCCGGCGGTACCGGCGTACCGGCGACTCGTACTCCCGTCGCGGTCCACCACTCCCGCTGGTCCCAGCCCCGGAGTCCGGCGGACGGTAGCATTTCGCCCGCAGGCCGCACCAGGATCGACCGTGGCCGGGGGGAAACGTGGAGAGCACCGGGTATCACAGCGACTCGCTTGTCGTGCTGACCGCACTGGACGTGGAGTACGAGGCGGTTCGGGCACACCTGGTCGATCCGCGGCCCCAACTCCACCCGAGCGGCACCCTGTTCGAGGTGGGACGGCTCGACGGTACGCCGTGGCGGGTGGCGCTTGCCGAGCTCGGCGACGGCAACCAGGGGGCGGCCGTGCTGACCGAGCGGGCGATCGCCATGTTCCGCCCGCGCGCCGTGGCATTCGTCGGGGTGGCCGGGGCGCTCAAGGGCGATATCGAGCTCGGGGACGTCGTCGTGGCCACGCATGTGTACGCGTACCACGGTGGCAAGGACGAGGACGGTGAATTCCACTCCCGCCCGAGGGTCTGGCCGGTGCGTCAGGAACTCGACCAGCTCGCCCGCTTCGCCCGCAGGTCCGGTTCCTGGACCGGGCTGCTGCCGGAACGCCCGCCCGGCGCCTCCCATCCGGCCGTCCACCTCAAGCCCGTGGCCGCCGGGGAGGTCGTCCTGAACTCGGCGGACTCGCCGCTGAAACGGCAACTGCGCCGGAACTACCAGGACGCCGCCGCCATCGAGATGGAGGGCGCGGGCGTCGCGCAGGCCGCCCACCTCAACGCCGCGTTGCCTGCCCTGATCGTCCGCGGTATCAGCGACCGCGCCGACGGGGAGAAGTACGACGCCGATGCCGAGGGCTGGCAGTCCCGCGCCGCCCGCAACGCCGCCGCCTTCGCCTTCTCCGTCCTCCGTGAACTGCCGCCCGGCGGCGACCCGGCCCCACCCGGACCGGCGAATCCCACGGGCCCGGCGCCGGAACGCTTCCCGGACGGGCCGTCCGCTCCGGCTCCGGCTTCGCCCTCCGCCGCGTTCCCGCATCCGGGTGCGGGGACCCCACCGGACGCCACCGGCCCGGCGGCATACCGCCAACTCCTGCGCTGGGCACGGAGGTTCTCGGACGACCTGGACCTCGTGGACTCCCCCCGCCCGGACCGCGGCACTGGCTCCCCGCCGCAGCTCAGCGGCGGGCTGTATGTGCGGCGCGCCGTCCAGGAGCGGGTGGTGGAGGCCCTCTACGACGGTGATCCGAAGGCGGTCCTGGTCACCGGGGACGCCGGGAACGGCAAGAGCAGCCTGTTGTGGGGGCTCGCCCGGGATCTGACCGCCCTGGAGGACGCCGAGGTGTTCCTGGTGAACGCCGCCTGGCTGCTGCGGCCCCTGAGTGGCGCCCCCGGAACCCCCATGCTGACCCCCGCGACCGTGGTGTCCGGGGCGACGCACGCCCGGACACGGGGGCGTACACCGGTCGTGCTCCTCGACACCGCCGATCTGCTGCTGCACGACGACCACCACGAGATGACGCTGCTCGACCTGTGCGAGGATCTCGCCGCTGCCGGGGTCCGCCTGGTGCTGACCTCCCGGCCGGAGGAGGCGAACCGGCTGCGCACCGGCTTCGTCCGGATGTCGTTGGGTCCGTACGACGACAGCGAGATCCCCCACGCCATCCGTGGACACGCCGCGCTCTACTGCCCCGACGCCGTGCCCCGGGACGACGAGGCACGGGTACGGAGGCTGATGGAGCCTGTGGCCCGCGGACTGCCGGTGCGCGAGGTGTGCAGAAGCCCCCTCCAGTTGCGGCTGCTGTTCGAACTCGCCCGGGACGACGGGGCGTTCCCCAGCGCCGAGATCGACGCCACCGGCCTCTACCGCCGCTACTGGGACCACCGGGTCGTCACCGACCGCCGCCATCACGGCAACCAGAGCGCCACGGCGCCGGAGGACCTCTCCTCGATCACCGGTGCGATCGCCGTCGTGCTGATGTCGGCCGGCCGGACCGAGCTGTCACACGAGGAGCTGGTCGAGCGGCTCACCTCGGCGCACGGCGGCCCACGCCCCTCGCGGCCGTACGAACCGGCCCGCGTCCGGTCGTCCCTGGAGCTGCTGATCGACCGGGGCGTGCTGGCCAGGGGAGCCTCGGACGGTATCCACTTCTTCCACCAGACCGTGTTCGAGTACGCGGCCGCGCGCGGTCTGCTGCACCGCACCGGGGCACGAGCGCTGCCGTCGCTGTGCGAGTGGGTCGGGTCCCATCCCCGTGACTTCTTCGTCGGGGCGATCCTCGAACAGCTCCTCATGCTCGCGGCCGGGGCCGAAAGGTATCGCGGCCCGGTACGGGACACGCTGATGCGGATGGCTGCGCACGCGGACGCCGTCATCCTGCACACCGTCGCGGTGGCCGTCGCGGCGCGGAACCCGGCCGTGGGCGTGTCCGTCGAGCCTCTGCTCGCGACGGCGCCGCATGGCGTCGCCCGACGGTACGCGGTCCTGGCCCCGACCGTACGCGACACGGACGTCGACGCCCTCCTGCCGCAGCTCCGCGGGCTGTGGCAGAGGAAGGAGCCCAGCCTGCAGGAGGCCGTACTCGAAGCACTGGAACGGCTGGCCGCCCAGAACTCGCTCACGGTCCATGCCGCCCTGGCCGACTGGGGCTGCGTACGGGAACTGACCGGGCGCCGTACGGGCGGCGCGGGCATCGAGGTCCTGCCTCGGCTGCTCGTGCTGACGTCACACGTCGATGTGGCATCCGCCCGGAGGGGCCTCATGGAGATGCTCGACTTCGCCTTGTCCCGAGGGCTGGCGGAGCTGGCATCCGGCGTCATGACCCTGTGGGCCCGGCATTGGGAGACTCTGGGCTCGCCGGAGTGGGCCGCCGCCGTCCAGGAGCGTCTCCAGCGTGTGCGCGTCGCGCCGAAGTCGTACGACGTCGAGCTTTTCCAATCGGCCCTGGCCAGGGTGCTGGCCGCCTCGTGGACCCACGACCACGGACTCCCCGGTGGCCAAGGACTCCTCGGCCGCCACGGACCTTCCGGTCCCCACGGACTCCCCGCCGACGGCGGGCCGGCCACCGGAACCCACCCCTGGACGCACCGCCTCGACCACGCAGTGGCGCTGCTCGAAGCGGACGACCACGACACCGCGGGCAACGCCGGACTCATCGCCGCCACAGCGGTCCTGGCCACGCTGCCGCACGGCCACTGGGCCATCGAGGCCACGCTCGACCGCTGTCTGGAGATGACCGGGCAAGGAGCGCTCCACGCACTGCAACACGGGATGGTCTTCCCCCAGTTGCTCAGCACCGACTGCGCCGCCGCGGAGAGCCTCGTACACCGGCTCGCGGTCATGCTGAAGGCCCTGCCGTGCCCCGAGAACCAGCCGGTCACGCCCCCGCAGCGGCGAGCGCTGGTCGCCCGCCGGATCCTCGCCCACCGCGGCGTTCCCCCGCACCGCGTCCGGCAGGTCCTGGAACACTCCGGCTGGGACGCCGACTCCGACCTGTGGCTGTCCCGGGACGGCCTGGCGACGCTCCTCCTGCCCGCCGCGCTCGGCGGCCACCCCACCGCGGTGAGCAGGATCGAGAAGGCGGCGACCGCCCCCGCGGCAGCCCGGAACCTCGTCCGCCGCTCCCTGCACCGGGCCGTCACGGACTCCGGTCTGCACACCGAGCGCCACATCGGCCTGCTGGTGGACCTGTCGCTCATGGACGCCGACACCGTGCTCCTGGAGGCCCTCACCACCGGCCGGGCCAAGAAGGGCACCGGCCCGCTGCCGCCCCTCGCCCACGAGCGAGTGCTGGGGGCGCTACGGGCCTCGGCCCCGGCCCTCACCGGGCTGATCGCGGACGAGATCGCCGAGGGCAACAGCGGAAAGCGGCAGCGCCAGGCACTCACGCTCTGGGAGTGCTCCGTGTCGGTCGGCACTCTCCCCGTGCCCGAGCTGGCCCAACTCCTGCCGCGGTACGGCACCTTCTCCGACCAGAAGACCCGGGCGGCCTTCCTCGGGCTGGTGGGGGCCATCGCCGCGTGCGAACCCGCCCAGTACACCACGGCACACACCTTCCTCTCGGAGCTGGTGTTCGACGCCGCGGGGGACATCCCCCGCCTCGACGGCGCATCGGCCAGTACCCGGAACGCCGCCCGCAAGGCCCTGCTCCACGCCGCCTGCGAGTCCGGCCCCCTCACCCCATCGGCCCTCACCACGGCCCTCGACCTGGCTTTCGCGCCACCGACCGACGCCGGACTGATCAGCGGGCTCGGCCAACTGGTGCGCCGGCTCAGCACCGCACACGGCGCGGCACCCGCCGCCGAGCTGCTGATCCGCGTCATCGGCGCGGCCGTGGCCTCCCAGCAGGGCCGCGCCGCGGAGAACCACCTCGCGAAGGCGCTCCGCGGCGCGATGGACAGCATTTTCGACCACGGTTCTCCGGCCGTGTACCGGACGCTGTGGGAGCACCTCAAGGAGCCTGGCCCGGAGGACGACGCCGACCACGTGGTCTTTCCGGAGCGGTACGCGCTGGGGCTGGTGAGCTGCGCGATCCGCCGGTCGTACGCGGCAACCCGCCAGGATCTGGATGCACTTGTCGCCCATCCGCGGGTGCCGCGGCCCACCAAGATGTGGATCAGCGACCAGCTCAGCGCCCGGTCGCGGGAACACACCGAGTACGACCTCGGCTGGGTGCTGGACGGCGAGATGCCCTGGCGGCCAGTGGCAGGATGTTTGCGGTAGTCGTCATCGAGGTCACGGGTGTGAGCGGGGCCCGTTCGATCGCGGGAGAGCCTAAGGAGCCCGATGAGCCGGAAGAACCACCATGTCGCCGTGCTCGTGCTCGAAGGCGCCAAACCACTCGACGTCGGCATCCCCGCGCAGGTGTTCTCCAACCGGCCGAGCATGCCCTACGAGGTGCGGGTGTGCGGCGCCGCGCCCGGGCTGGTGACCGGCGGCGACGGCCTCTCGTATCACGTGGCCGAGGGGCTCGAGGCGTTCGAGCACGCCGACACCGTCTTCATCCCCGGCTATCGGGAGCCGGCGACCACGGAACCGCCGGCAGCGGTCGTCAGCGCGCTCATGGCCGCCCACGAGCGCGGAACCCGGCTCGCGGCCATCTCGACCGGGGCGTTCGCGCTGGCCGCGACGGGCCTGCTCGACGGCAAGCGGGCGACGACCCACTGGCACTACACCAAGGCACTCGCCGAGAGACATCCGCTCGTGCGGGTGGATGAGAACGTGCTGTTCGTGGACGAGGGCGATGTGCTCACCTCGGCGGGCGCGGCATCCGGTATCGACCTGTGCCTGCACCTGGTGCGGCGCGACCAGGGCGTCGGGCTCTCCAACCACGTGGCCAGACGGCTGGTGGCGGCGCCGTATCGCAGCGGTGGCCAGGCACAGTACGTTCCCCGGAGTGTGCCCGAGCCACTGGGCGACCTGTTCGCGAGCACACGGGAGTGGGCCCTGGCGCACCTCGCCGAACCGCTGACCCTCGAAGCGCTCGCCCGCAACGCGCGGGTGTCGGCGCGCACCTTCTCCCGCCGGTTCGTGGAGGACACCGGCTACACGCCGATGCAGTGGGTGCTCAGGGCGCGGGTGGACCTGGCACGCGAGTTGCTCGAACGCACCGATCTGGGCGTGGAGCAGATCGCCGACCGAGTCGGCCTCGGCACCGGCGCGAACCTGCGTCTGCACTTCCACCGCATTCTCGGCACCTCCCCGACGGAGTACCGCCACACCTTTTCGGCCTGAGCTTCCCGAGTGGCGTGCCCGCACATGAGTGCTGGCGGGATCCTTGCGTACGGTGGCGTTCAGGCCGCTGTCGGCTCCGGATCCGGATGCCGACGATGGGGGTGGAACGAAAGGAACCTCCATGACCCGCATCGCCGTCAATGGATTCGGCCGCATCGGACGCAACACTCTTCGCGCCCTGCTCGAGCGCGACAGCGATCTCGAAGTGGTCGCCATCAACGACCTCACCGCCCCCGAGTCCCTCGCGCACCTGCTCAAGTACGACAGCGCGCTCGGCCCCCTCGGCCGCTCCGTCGAGGTCGATGGAACCGACCTCGTGGTCGACGGCCGTCGCATCAAGGTGCTCGCCGAGCGCGAGCCCGCCAACTTGCCGTGGGCCGAGCTCGGCGTGGGCATCGTCCTCGAGTCCACCGGCCGCTTCACCGCGGCGGATGCCGCCCGCGCACACCTTCGCGCCGGTGCCCGACGTGTGCTGGTGAGTGCCCCGTCCGCCGGCGCCGATGTCACGCTCGCCTATGGCGTGAACACCGATGCCTACGACCCCGCCGAGCACGTGATCGTCTCGAACGCCTCGTGCACCACGAACGCACTGGCTCCGCTGGCGTCCGTACTGGACGACCTGGCCGGTATCGAGCACGGCTTCATGACCACGGTGCATGCCTACACCCAGGAGCAGAACCTCCAGGACGGCCCGCACCGCGACCTGCGCCGCGCCCGCGCCGCCGGGGTGAACATCGTGCCCACCACCACCGGGGCCGCCAAGGCCATCGGGCTGGTGCTGCCGAACCTCGACGGCAAGCTGTCGGGGGACTCGATCCGGGTGCCGGTCCCGGTGGGTTCGATCGTGGAGCTGAACACCGCGGTCTCACGGGAGGTCAGCCGCGACGAGGTGCTCGCGGCCTACCGCGCCGCCGCGGACGGCAAGCTCAAGGGCATCCTGGAGTACGCCGATGAGCCGCTCGTCTCCAGCGACATCACGCGCCGCCCGGCATCGTCGATCTTCGACGCCGCCCTCACCCGCGTCGAGGGCAAGCACATCAAGGTGGTGGCCTGGTACGACAACGAGTGGGGCTTCTCGAACCGCGTCATCGACACGCTCGAACTGCTCGCGCGCGACTGAACCCGCAGACTGACTGACCGTGAGGGGCCGGCATCGACCGGCCCTTCACCCTTGAGGCGTGTGCCCGGCCACGCGTTCAGGTACGGTCCGCGCCGCGCGGGGAGGGCCGGGTGCGTGTGGCGTGGATGGAGCCGAGCAGACGCAGGGCTTCCGCGCTGCTGCCGCCGGGCTCCGCGTGGTAGATGACGAGTTGCTGGCCCGGGGCCTCTCTCACGTCGAACGCCTGGTAGCTGAGAGTGAGGGGGCCGACGTCGGGGTGCAGGAACCGCTTGGCCTCCTGGGTCTTGCCGCGCACGGCGTGGCTTTCCCACAGGCGGGCGAAGTCCGCGCTGTTCTCGGTGAGAGTGCCCACGAGCCCGTGCAGGCGCGGGTTGTCCGGCTCGTAGCCCGCCGCCTGGCGCAGATTCGCCACGGTGGCCTGGGCCGCCCGGTCCCGGTCCTGGTAGAAGGTGCGGCCCGCGGGGTCCGCGAAGGCCATGCGGGCCAGGTTGTCCGCCGGACGGAACGGCGAGTAGAGGGCGTCGGCCAGCGCGTTGGTGGCGAGGATGTCCAGGGTCCGGTTGAGCACGAAGGCAGGCGTGTGGGGATAGCCGTCCATCAGCTGCCGCAACCCGGGGCTGACCTGGTCGGGCACGCGGCCGGCGGGGTCGTCGGGCACCGTGCCGGCGAGCCGGTACAGATGGGCCCGGGTGTCGTCGTCGAGGCGCAGCGCACGGCTGAGCGCGTCGAGCACCTGCGCGGAGGGGTGGCGCTCCCGGCCCTGTTCCAGGCGGGTGTAGTAGTCGGCGTTGATGCCGGCGAGCACCGCGACCTCCTCGCGGCGCAGCCCGGGAACGCGGCGGGTGCCGTAGCTCGCCATCCCCACCTCTTCGGGCCGTAGCCCCGACCTGCTGCTTCGCAGGAAATCTCCCAGGTCGTTGTCAGCCATGACCTCAGGCTACGTGGCGCCTCCACCAGGTGCCTGGGTGTGCCGCACCCAGGCAGAAGGCGTCCTGGTTGACCTGTCGGGCACTGCCCAGACTCGGTGGCGCAGGACAACCCCACCAACGAGAGGTTTGCCATGACCGCGGATTCGGCGGACGCCCCGGACATCGACGTCATCGGCATGTGGGTCACCGCAGACGGCCACATCCGCCAGGAGCTGCGTGCGGACGGCCGGTACGACGAGGCGCGTGGCAGGCGTGCCAGTGCGTTCACCGGCCGCTACTCCGTCACGGGCAGCCATATCGACTACGTCGACGACACCGGCTTCACCGCGACGGGTGACGTACGCGACGGCGTGCTCTACCACGAGCACCTGGTGCTGTACCGCGAGCGGCCCGGCTCCTGACGTACCCGAACCACGGACCCCGAACCACGGACCCCGAACCACAGAGCACGGACTCGGCTCGGGCGACCCCCATCGAAAGAGAGAGCAAGAATGATGCAGGAGGCCAGCGGCCCCCTCTCAGCACAGACCCCACCGGCCCGCGAAGGCCGGACCGGTCCCCGGCCCGCCGGGCCCGTCGGTGCGACGCCCGGCGCGCTCGCCCTGCTGACCCTGTGCGCCGCCCACTTCATGGACGCCATCGACCTGTCCGACGTGGGTGTCGCCCTGCCCGTCATCCAGGACGACCTGGACATGTCACCGGCGTCCCTGCAGTGGGTGATGTCCGCGTACGCCCTCGGCTACGGCGGGTTCCTGCTGCTGGGCGGCAGGGCGGCCGACCTGCTCGGCCGCCGGCGTACCTTCCTGGCGGCCGTCGGCGTGTTCGCGGTGGTCAGCGTGGCGGGGGCGATCGCTCCCAGTGGCGGGCCGCTCATCGTGGCCCGGCTGGTCAAGGGCGTGGCCGCCGGGTTCCTCGCCCCGGCGGCACTGTCTTTGATCACCACCAACTGGCCGGAGGGCCCCGAGCGCGGCAGAGCCCTGGGCTGGTACGCCACCGCGGGCGCGTGCGGATTCGTCGGCGGCCTGGTACTCGGCGGTGTGCTCACCGAGGTCTCCTGGCGGCTGGTGTTCGCGCTGCCGGTGCCCATCGCGGTGGCCGCGCTCATCGCGGGCAGCCGTCTGCTGCCGCCTGACCCGCCGCCGACCGGGCGGGGCAGGGTCGATGTGGCCGGGGCGCTGACCGTCACCGGCGGGCTTGTGCTGTGTGTCTATGCCATCGCACAGGCGCCGGAGCACGGCTGGACCTCGGTGCGCACCATCGCCCTGTTCGCGGCGACAGCCATCCTGCTCGCCCTGTTCGTGCGTATCGAAGCCAGGGCCGGCACACCCCTGGTCCCCCTGTCCTTCCTCACCCGCCGCCAGAGCGTGGGCGCCAACCTGACGATCTTCGCGATGTGGGGCGCGTACACCTCCTTCGCGTTCCTCGCCACTCTCTATCTGCAGCACGTGCTGGGCTGGACACCCCTGGAGACGGCCGGTGCCTTTGTCCCCCTCGGCGTGGTCAACGGCGCGGTGGCGCCCTTCGCGGGGCGTCTCGCGGCCCGGTTCGGCGCCCACCGCATGATCGCGGCCGGAATGCTGCTGCTGGCCGGCTCGTACGCGATGTTCTTCCGGATCGGACCCGACTCCTCCTTCGTCTCCGTGGTCCTGCCCGTCATGGTCCTCAACGGCCTCGGCACCGCCGCCACGTTCCCCGCCCTGAACATGAGCGCCGTCACCGGTGTACCCGACCGGGACCAGGGCCTCGCCGGGGCGCTGCTCAACACCTCCATGCAGATCGGCGGTGCCGTGGTGCTGGCCGTCGTCACCGCGGTGGCCGACGCCGGTCAGCGGGCGAACGGCACGGATCCGCTGGCCGGATACGTCCCGGCCACCGCGGTCATCGTCGGCGGCGTCCTCGCGGGGCTGGCCGCCACCACGCTCATCCGCAACGCCCGAGCGCACACCACCCTCCCCGCCACCGCCGCTTCCCGCGGTGGCATCGAAGAAGGACAGCGCCATGACGACACCCACTCATCCCGCTGATTCCCGGGCGTTCACGGGCAAGACCGCCCTGGTCACCGGGGCGGCACGCGGCGTTGGCAAGGAGACCGTCCGGCTTCTGCACAGCCGCGGCGCACGGATCGTCGCCGTCGACCAGCGCCACGAGGTGAGGGAACTGGCCGAGGACTTCCCGGGCGTTCACCCGCTGGTCGGCGACATCACGGAGGAGGCGACCGCCCACCGCGCGGTGCGGTCGGCCGTCGATGCCTTCGGCGGACTGGACATCCTGGTCAACAACGCCGGGCGCACCCTCAACAAGCCGATCACGGAGACGACGGCGGAGGACTGGGACACCGTGATGGCGGTGAACGCCCGGGGGTCCTTCCTCTTCTCCCGTGAGGCGTTCCGCGCGATGAGGGAAAGCGGTGGTGGAGCCATCGTGAGCACGGGTTCCTACACGTGCACCGTCGCACTGCCACACGGCGCCGCGTACAGCGCCTCCAAAGGTGCCCTGGCTCAGCTGACCAAGGTCCTCGCCGTCGAAGGCGGGCCGCTGGGCATCCGGGCGAACATCGTGGCCGCGGGTGTCATCGAGACGGACTTCCTCGACACGTTCCGGTCCGACAGCCGTGAGTACCTGGCGTCCTTCGCCGACGCCCAGCCGCTCGGCCGGGTGGCCCAGCCCGAGGAGATCGCCGAAGTGCTCTGCTTCCTCGTCTCGCCGCGCTCCAGCTTCATCACGGGCGCCGTGGTCGCGGCGGACGGCGGCTTCACCGCGATCTGAGCGGCGGCCCCGCACAGTGGGCGCTTACGCAGCGGCAGCGGCATAAGCGCCCAACCGCCATTGCGGGAACCGTACGGCCGGTCCCAATTTCTCCATGTAGTGCTATATGAGGCATGACCGGCATGGTGAATGCGCTCCGCGAACACGAATGGAATGAGCAATTCCATTTCAACTCCATTGCGCAACTTGTGACTTGCATCACAAGCTCAGCCGCAATGGATCACATTTTCGTATCCCTGTGAAACGATGCATCGGTGCTGGCCTCGACGAAGTAGATCATCGCGAGACAACACCGATCCACGGGACCGCCCGAATCCATATCGGGTGGCAGTACGGCAAATGACTTCTTCAAGTTTTGGCTAGCCGTAACGGGGAGGCGCCAATGCCAACGATGATTGTTATCGGATATAGAGACGATCTCGATCAGGCACTGCGGCGCCGAGACGTGGATCCCTTCTATATCGTCCAGGCGCCCGCGAGCCCGCCGAAGGGCCGGAGGTCCATTCGGGTCGCCGACATGGAGAACGCCCAGGAGATATTCCGAGCGGTGCTCTCCGCGCGCCTTGACGATGTGGCAGGGGTGCTGAGCGTCCATGAAATGGGCGTCTTCGGGGCAACCTATCTGCGGCAGCAGCTGAACCTTCCCGGGAACACGGATTCAAAGACGGCCCTCTACTTCCGGGACAAGTATCTCCAGAAGAGCAAGCTGCCGTCTCGGGTGAAGCGAGCGCGCTGCCGGCATGTGTCCGTAGGTACGTCGTTCACCGACCTCGCCGATGACCTGGGAAAAGTCTTCGTGGTCAAGCCGGCGACCGGAGCCGGCGCTCTCCGTACGAACATCATCCGCTCTCCGGAAGAGTACGCACAGGCCCTGGCGCTGTTCTCCGGTCAGTCGGATGTCGAGATCGTCGCCGAGTCCTTCGTGGGTGCCCCGGAGGTCTACCTCGACGGCGTCTGGGAGAACGGAGACCTTCAATGGTCGTCCATGAGCAGCTACCACTCCTCACCGCTCACGGCCGCACAGGGCGGCATCCTGTCCGCGTACGTACTGGACAGGGGGCGGCATTCGCCTTTGTTCCAGCAGGCGGAGACGCTCGCGAGGGAAGCACTCACCAGTCTGAACGCGCCTGACTGTGTATTCCATCTGGAAGCGTTCATGGAAGAAGAGGGACTGACCTTCGGCGAGTGTGCCATCCGCCTCCCGGGGGCGCTTTCCCCTCAGGTCAATAAGTTGACCTTCGGTGTCGATCTCTTTGACGTCGAAATCAGTCTCGCGCTGGGGGAGGGGGCGGCTGGAGCCCTGCGGGGCCACAGTGCGCCGGAGCGCTTCTATGGATACATTCTGCTGCGCCGCCCCGACGGCTGCGATTTGACCCAAAAGGATTTCGAGCGCAACTTCCTCTTCGATGAGATCGATTACGATTCATCGCCCGATGCGCCGATCGGGCCGTATGGCCGCGTGGGGCAGGCCATCTTATCCGACCCGGATGAGCTGAAACTGCAGAAGACCATCGAGGACATCGTGCGATTCAACGAGGTTGGCTCCATCTGACCTTCCGGCCAGTCCGGACCGAGCCACCGGCCGGGGATACCCCGGCACCAAGGGAATCGCGTCGTCTCCATCACGCGTGCTGCGGGCGCCCCTGGCTCCGCCCGCCCCAGCCGCATTCAACCGTGCCCCGCCCAGGATCCGCACCCCCGTCGGCGTCGATGTGCGAACCCGAAATATGCGAACCCGACTCCGGTTGCCTCTCTGCGGCGCGGTGCGCCCCAAGCTCCGCTCGCCATGGTTTTCCGTCCCTTCTGATCGGAGGACTTCCCCCATGCCGGATCAACGTCATGCCTCGACACTGCCGCAGCTGCTCGATCGCGCGGCATCCGACACGACTCGAGGCGTTGTCTTCATCGGCGGCCCGGTCCTGTCCTACGCGGAGTTGCGGGAGTGCGCCTGCCGGATCGCGCAGGGGCTGCGCGACCGCGGCACCGTCCCGGGTGACCGGGTACTCATCGCGGCCAACGATCCGGAGCCCTTCTTCCGCGCCTTCTGGGGGTGCGTACTCGCCGGCGCCGTGCCGTGCCCGATCGCACCGCCGGCCGACCCCTCCCGGTGGCACGCTCAGCTGGGGCACCTGCGCACACTCCTGGGCGACCCGTTGGTGGTCATGTCCAAGACGGCCCACGGAGACCTGCCCGATGCCGGGCTGCGGAGCGTGACGGTCGAGGAGCTGAGCCATGCCGTGGCCGGACCCGATCAGCACCATGTGCCTGCCCCGGACGATCTCGCCCTGCTGATGCTCACCTCCGGGTCCACCGGATCGAGCAAGGCGGTCAGGCTCACCCACGCCAATCTGCTGGCGGCCCAGGCCGGTAAGGCGGGAGCGCTGGAACTCGGGCCCGACGACACCTCGTTGAACTGGATCTCGGTCGATCACATCGCCGCCATCGAGGCACATCTGCTGCCGATGTTCAACGGCGCCGGCCAGGTCATGACGACACCGGCCACGGTGCTGGCGGACCCCGTGGAGTTCCTCCGGCTGCTCACGGCTCATCGGGTGCGAGTGACGTTCACCCCCAACTTCCTGTTCGGGCAGATCAACCAGGCCCTCGCCGGGCGGCCCGCCTCGCGGCAGGAGGTGGACCTGTCACACGTGCGGCACATCATCTCCGGCGGTGAGGCCACCGTGACCGCCACCGTACGGGCGTTCCTGGACACGCTCTCCCGCTATGGGTTGCGCGGAGACGTGATCGTGCCCGCGTTCGGGATGACCGAGACATGTGCGGGCAGCGTGTTCAACCGCGACTTCGCCACCCATGACCTGGAGACGGAGTTCCCCCCGCTGGGCCGCCCGGTGCGGGGCCTGCGGATTCGCATCACCGACGACGACGGTAAGGTGCTGGCCGCCACCGACCAGCCCGGATCGGCCGAGCCGGGGGAGGTGCAGCTGCACGGCCCGATGGTCTTCGACGGCTACTTCGGCAACGAGCGGGCCACCGCACAGGCGTTCACCCCGGACGGCTGGTTCCGCACCGGAGACCTGGGCCACCTCGACTCCGAGGGCCGGTTGATGCTGGTCGGCCGCACCAAGGACTCCATCATCGTCAGCGGCGTCAACTACTACAGCCACGACCTGGAAGCGGTCCTGGACGAACTGGACGGGGTGAAGCGCGGACAGGTCGCCGCGTTCCCGATACGACCCGAGGGAGCCGACACCGAACAGCTCGCCATCGCGTTCGTCCCGGCGGGCGGCCCCGCGGACGAGACCGCGGTGTACCGGGCCATCGTGGCGATCCGCAGCTCCACGGTGATGCACTGGGGATTCCGTCCTCAGCTGATCCTTCCCGTCACCGAGGACGAGATCCCCCGCGGCAACCTCGGCAAGATCCAGCGGTCGCGGCTGCGCGCGGCCGTCGAGGACGGAAGCCTGGACGAGGCGGCCCGTCGGTCGGACGAGGTGACCGCCCGGTTCCTCGGCGGCCACGTGGCCCCCGAGGGCGATGTCGAGACCGCACTGGCCGCCATCTACGCCCGCGTCCTGGACACCAGGACGGTGTCGTCGACCGCCAGCTTCTTCGACCTGGGCGGAACCTCGCTGGACGTATTGCGGCTCAAGCTGGAGATCCAGGCCGAGTTCGGCATCGAGGATGTACCGATGTCCACGCTCCTCCAGGCCCCGGCCGTACGAGCGCTGGCCGGCCGCCTGACCGCCGGACAGGGTGCCACCGGGGACGCCACCTACGATCCGCTGGTGCCACTGCAGGTCACCGGAGACGGGACGCCACTCTTCTGCGTCCATCCCGGCCTGGGGGAGGTGCTGGTGTTCGTCAACCTCGCCAAGTACTTCACCGGCGAGCGGCCCTTCTACGCACTGCGGGCCCGGGGCTTCGGGGAGGGCGAGACCCACTTCGAGTCGTTCGCCGACATGGTCTCCACCTACGTCGAGGCCATCCGGCGAGCGCAGCCCAGCGGCCCCTACGCCGTCGCGGGGTACTCCTACGGCGGGGCGGTGGCGTTCGAGATCGCCAAGCGGTTGGAAGCCGACGGCGACCAAGTCGACTTCGTGGGTGTCTTCAACCTGCCGCCGCGGATCTCCGACCGCATGAACGAGATCACCTTCACCGACGGCGCGATCAACCTGGCGCTGTTCCTCGAGCTGATCGACGCCTCCGACATCGAGCGGCTTACCGCCACCCTCCGACCGCTGCCCGAGGCCGATCAGCTGGCCTATCTGATCGACCACGCGCCCAAGCGGCGCCTGACCGAACTGGACCTCTCCGTCGAACGGTTCACCGCCTGGGTACACCTCGCGCAGAGCATGGTGCACCTGGGCCGCACCTACGAACCGTCGGGCTCGGTCGGCCAGGTGAAGGTCTTCTACTGCACCCCGCTGCGCGGCACCAAAGAGGAATGGCTGGAGGGCCAGCTCAGCCACTGGGACCAGTTCACCCGTGACCCCAACACCTACATCGAGGTCGACGGGGAGCACTACACCCTGATGAGCCCGCAGCATGTGCAGACCTTCCAGGCGACCTTGCGGCAGGAACTGGCCCGCGCGCTCGGCTGAGACGGGCAGAAGGCAACCGCTGACACCACCAGGAGCCGCCGATCATGCAAGGCAAGAAGATTCTCATCACCGGTGGGACAGGACAGGTCGCGAGGCCCGTCGCCGCATCGCTCGCCGCCGACAACGAGGTGTGGTGCCTGGGCCGGTTCGGCGACCACAGCGCCCGCAAGGCCCTCCAGGAAGTGGGCACCCGCACCGCCGTCTGGGACATGGCCACCGATGACCTGACGGGCCTGCCGCGCGACTTCACCCATGTGCTGCACTCGGCAGTGCACCGCGGCGACGGCAAGGACTTCGAGGAAACCGCGCGCATCAACGCCGTCGGCACCGCAAGGCTGATGACACACTGTGCCGCGGCCGAGTCGTTCGTGTACGTCTCGTCCGGGGTGGTCTACAACCGGGCCGATCGAACCCACCGGTACCGGGAGAGCGATCCTCTCGGCGGGGCGGCGCCGTGGCTGCCGACCTACCCCATCGCCAAGATCACCGCCGAGGGGGTGGCGCGCGGTCTGGCCGAAGCACTCGCTCTGCCGACGGTGATAGCCCGCCTCAACATCGCCTACGGCCCGTACGGCCACGGCGGCGTGCCCATGATCCTCTTCAACCAGATGCGCAAGGGGCAGCCCTGCGCGGTACCCCGCGAGGGGCAGAACTACTGCGACCTGCTGCACACCGATGACGTCGTCCGGCAGGTACCGCTGTTGTGGGACGTGGCGCAGGCGCCCGCGCGGGTCGTGAACTGGGGCGGTGACGAGGCGGTCGGCATGACCGATCTGCTGGAGTACATGTCCGCGCTCACCGGCGTACCGGTCCAACTGGACCGCGGCGACTACAGCCGGGAGACGGCCATCTTCGATCACGGCCTCCGCCACGACCTGATCGGGGACTGCTCCGTCGGCTGGAAGACCGGTATCGCCCGCACCCTGGCCGACTTGTTCGAGGAGTACCGCGACCGCATCGATGACTACATCGATGCGCACGGAGCCGAGACATCCCAGTGACGAAGAGGAGTGGAGAACGAGCATGCGCAGGTCCACAGATATCGACGCGCTTCAGCAGGTGCTGTCCGCTGCCCTCGGGTCCCACGAGCCGGTGTGCTCCCTGGCCCGACTAGGCCGGGACGCCCACGCGTTCGCCGTCCTGGACCCCGCCGTGCTCGAGCGCCCCACCCTGGTGGGCGGCGGGTCCCCGTACCACCCGACCAGCCCCGCCCCAGCCCCCCACACCCTCGATGAGCTGGCCCGCCGCGCCGAGGCACTGGACGTGCCCCAGATCCTCGTGCCCAACGTGCGCCGCAGTGAGGACACCAGCGCGCTGCGGGCAGCAGGGCTCGTACCCCTCGCCACCGAGAGCGAGTGTGTCGTCCGATTGCCCGGCGAGGTGGACGAGGTCCTGCGGACCCGCGTCGGTGCCGGGCGACTCCACGATCTCCGCCGCCACCACCACGCGCTCTCCTGTGACATCACCTGGGAGCGGATCCCGCTGACCGAGCTCGACGGGAATCCCTGGGCGAAAGACGCCTTCGTGGAACTCCACCGGCGCCGGACGGAACGCGACGGCCACGACAACCTGTACAACGCCGACGCCCTCGACGCCCTCGCACACGGCGCGCTGGCGGACCGCACGGAGATGCTCGTGCGCCGTAGCGAGAAGACCGTCGTCCAGGCCGGACTCATCACCACATCCCACAACGGCCGGGGTCTCTACTACCTCACCCAGGCCACTGACCACGACGATCCCGCCGCGCGGCACCACCTCCACGTCGCGACCCTGTACGAGCTGTACCGCCACGCCCGGCACTCCGGCCTGGACTGGGTCCACCTCGGCCGGGGGGATGCCCAGGGCATGCGCCCTCTCGGAGCCGATCTGTTCCTCCCCCTCGACCACTGGCTGCGGGCACCCGGCCTCGCGGCCCCGGCGGCCGAGGGAGCGGAGCAGGCGGTGTCGGAGTTCGCGGCTCCCCCCGTCACGGGCGTACCGGTCCCGGGCCCGGCCCGCTTCCGCCAGGTGCCGCGGTTCGACACGATCGACCTGTCCAGCAACACCAGTCCGTTCCTGGGCGCCGCGGCCGAGTATCCCCACCTCGATACGGCGGAGCTGGCCGACACCTACCTCAGCACGATCTCGACGCTGCCCGGCCACGAGGGTGTCGATGCGCTGAGCGCGGATCACCTGCTCTTCACCAGCGGCGCGGTCGACGGCGTCATGCTCCTCCTGGCGGCGCTGGCGTCACCCGGCGAGCGCGTCTGCGTCACACCGCCCACCTTTCCGCTCTACGCCCACTTCGCCCACCTCCTGCGCCTGCCCGTGGTCGACGTGCCGCTGCGCGGTGACGACCTGTCCCGGCTCGACACCGAGGCCATCCTCGCGGCCGATCCACGGGTGACCATCCTGTGCGATCCCAATAACCCCGCAGGGACCAGGCTCGATCCGGAGCAGGTACTCGACCTGGTGGTCCGGGGCCGCGGGCTGGTGGTGATCGACGAAGCCTATGTCGAGTTCAGCGAGAAGCCCTCGTACGCCGGGCTGGTCGAAGAACACGGCAACCTCATCGTGCTCAGGACGCTCTCCAAGGCATGGGGACTCGCCGCCGCGCGGTGCGGAATCGCCCTGGCCCAGCCTGGCATCGTCGAAGCGCTGCGGCGGGTGCAGGTGCCCTTCGGGTTCACCAACGCCTCCCAGCACGCCGTGCGGGATCGGCTGACCAACTCGCGGCCGGTGCTCGACGGCATTCGGCGCATCCGCGCCGAGCGTGACCGGATGGCCTCGGTGCTGGCCGAACACCCCGCGGTGGACCGGGTCTTCCCCTCGGAGACCAACTTCCTGTTCGTCAGACTGCACAAGCACGAGCGCGTCATGGAGCAGCTTCGGGACGCGGGGATAGTCGTCGCCGACACCGGGCGCGCGATCCCGGACACCTGCCGCATCACCATCGGCGATCGGCATGCGAACACCGCCCTGCTCGACGCACTCTCCTCCGCCGTGTGAGCCACATCGTTCAGCCGAAAGGATCCGATTCGTGGGTAATGAATCTCGCTCCGGTCTCTCCCTGTCGAGCACCGTCGTGGCCGAAGCGTTTGCTCGCTGGAGTCCGGAGCTGCGGAAGGAATTCGACAACAACGCTCAGAACGGCAGGATCGGCCAGTCGTTGGTGAAGGAGACCGATTCGCTGCGCATCTGGCAGACCTCCCTTCAACCGGGAGAGCGGATCCCCGTCCATCGGCATGTGCTGGACTACTTCTGGATAGCGCTCACAAGCGGCCGGGCCCGCCAGCATTCAAGCGACGGCACCACTCACGAGATCTCTTATGTCCGAGGAGAGTCTCGGCATTTTTGCTGCCCCGATGGGCGATACCACCTTCATGACTTGAAGAATATCGGCGATGAGGTTCTGTCGTTCCTGACCATCGAGACAAAGGGTGGACCGAACGAGCCCATTCAGCTCTGAATGGCGTGAGGGGGGGGCGGCCCGCGGGGGAGGTGAGTTCCCGCGGGCCGGCCGCTCAGCTCTCCTTCTTGGTGACCACGAACCGGTCGATGACCAGGCAGTCGATTTCGGTGGCGAGGAAGCACTCCAACGCGTCCCGCGGCGAGCAGACGATGGGCTCACCGGCCACGTTGAACGAGGTGTTGAGGAGGCAGGGCACATCCGTCCGCGCCGTGAAGGCGCGCAACAGCCGAGCGAGCGCGGGGTTCTGCCGCTCGTTCACCGTCTGGGTCCGCGCGGTGCCGTCCACGTGACAGGCACCGGGGATCCGCTCCTGGTACTCCTTTCGCACCGGGAAGACGAACGTCATATAGGGGGACGAGGTCTTCTTGCCCATCTCGAAGACGCGCGGGGCCTCGGATTCGAGGATGACCGGCGCGAACGGGCGGAAGGGCTCCCGGTGTTTCACCCGGAGATTGATGATGTCCTTGATGTCGGGGAAGGATGGATTGGCGAGGATGCTGCGGTTGCCCAGGGCACGTGGCCCGAACTCGGCCCGGCCCTGGAACCAGCCCACGACGTTCTTCCCGGCCAGCAGCTCCGCAGTCCTGTCGGCGACCGACGTGGCGTCGGGCTCCTCCTGCCACTCGACGCGGTCGGCGTACTCCGCGAGGGTGTCCAGGACCTGCCTCTCGTCGTACGAAGGCCCCAGGTAGGGGGTGGTGACCGCGTCGGCGGGCCGGTTCCTGAGACCGGCGGTGTACACGGCCGCGCCCATGGCGACCCCCGGGTCGCTGGCCCCGAAGCTGACCTCCATACCGGTGAACGGCGACCTCTCCAGCATCTTCGTATTGGCCACGCAGTTGAGCGCCAGACCGCCCTCGAAGAGCAGGGTGTCCAGGCTGGAGGCCGCGGTCAGCGTCCGCAGCTGATGAGCGGTGATGGCCTCGACCATGTGCTGGGCGAGCCCTGCGACCTTCACGCGGAAGTCGAACTGCTCGCGCTTCTCGCTGTCGCCGCCGAACAGGCTGTCGAACAGCGCGTAGTAGGCCCCAATATCCCGGGGGATGGAGATGGTGTACGAGCCGTTCTCGTGCAGCCGCACCACGCGTTCGAGCAGCGGGTTGTGGCGCGGCGGCGGGCCGTACGCGGCCAAGCCCATCACCTTGTACTCGTCGTTGTTCGGTACGAACCCCAGGTACCGGGTGATCCTCCCGAACGCCACCCCGAGCGAGCTGGTCATGGGGACCGCGCTCTCGTCGAACAGGCGGACCACACCGTTCCGCAGCTCGCCCATGACGGCGGACAGCGTCTCCGCCCGGCCGTCGCTCACCAGAAAGGCGGCGTCGCCCCCGCCGGCCAGGTAGGCGCCGCACATGAGATGCGCCAGATGATGGGGCACCAGGGTGAGCTTGTTGGGATCCAGCTCGTACCCGGTCCGCTGGACGAAGTCGTTGTACACCGCCTCCCGGCCGAGCATGTCGGTGTAGAGCTCGCCCGTGCTGCGCAGAGCGTCGAACTTGGCCGTGACCGGCATGTCGGAGTCGCATATCTCCGAAATCATCTGCCCGGCCACGGCCGGCGAAAACCGCCAGGGGAAAGCGAAAACGTCCACCTGGTCGATGTCGACGCCGGCGGAGTTCAGACACCACGCGATTGCGTTCGCCGGGAAATCGGAGGTCTTCTTGACCCGGCTCAGCCGCTCCTCCTCGACCGCCGCCACCAACTCGCCGTCGATCACCAGAGCCGCCGCGGCGTCGTGACCCACCAAGAGATTTCGGCCGACACCAGTTGCCCCGTAGAGACGCCCGAAAAGTTCCGCACCTCTGCTGAATCCGTTGTAACCGAGTACGATCACTGGCTCTCAGCCTCCCAAGCACGACAGTCGCGTCAGGAACAACAGGCTACTGGGCCCGCATACTTGGGGGATAGGCGTGATGCACAGGCAGAGTGTGGTTTTCTTTCCCCGGGTGCGACACCCGGGGAGAATTCCCCACCGAATGCCCTGCGGCTCGATATCCGCACAGCGCGCTCTTGGGGCTGAGGGGGGAACTGGACCGGTTTCCATATGGTTTGCCTCCTCGGCGCGCCCGGCCACGGCTGAACGCGGCCACGGGTACGTATGCTTGGGGTCATGCTGAAGTTGGAACGGCTCCGGGCGGACCACGCGCCTGCCCTACTGGCCTTTGAGCGCGAGAACCGCGAGTACTTCGCCCGGTCGATCTCCGACCGCGGGGATGCGTACTTTGCGGGGTTCGCTTCCCTTCACCGTGCCCGGCTCGCCGAGCAGGACGCCGGTGTGTGTCACTTCCATGTCGTCGTGGACGACCAGGGGGAGTTGATCGGCCGCGTCAATCTCGTGGACGTCGAGGAAGGCGACGCCGAACTCGGATACCGGATCGGCGAGCGTGCCGCGGGCCGTGGGGTGGCAACCGCCGCGGTGCAAGAAGTGTGCCGCCTGGCCGCCACGGAGTACCGCCTCTCCACCCTCACCGCGGTCACCACCCTCGACAACGTGGCCTCGCAGACCGTGCTCGAACGTAATGGATTCACCGCCGTGGGGGACGTCACCGTGGCCGGGCGCGCCGGTACGCGCTATCGCCGCAAGCTCGTTGCGGCGCGCTGATTCCACCCGCGGTCGTCCTGCAGCAGCGGGTGGCGTTGACGAGAGGTCAGGTGGTGGCCAGCAACAGGTCCTCCCCGCTGGACGGACGAAGGCCGTCGGTACGACCGGCGAAGTAGCGCTCGGCGAGCGAAGCTCCCGGCACATGCCGGGCGTCCTCGAAGCCGGATTCGCGGGCCAGCGCCAGCATGTCCTGCGGGGTGTAGAAGCTGATGAACGGCGTTCCGGCCGCTTGCGCGCCTTCCTTGCTCGCGCTGAGGCCAGGGCGATCGGTGTCGTCGAGAAGTTCGGCCGGCAGCAGGAAGGTCATGGCGAGCGTCGAGCCGGGGGCGAGCCCGGCGATCTGACGCAGGGTGGCCGCGGTGGCGTCTTCGGTGAGGTACATGGTGACGCCGGTGGAGACGATGACGGCCGGCCGGCCGGAGTCGAAGCCGGCAGCGGTCAGCCGCTCCAGCCAGGACTCGCTTGCCTCGAAGTCGACCGGTACCAGGTGCAGCCAGTCGGGAATGCCGTAGCCGAGCTCAACCAGGCGGTGGCGCTTCCACTCCTGGGGGCCGGGCTGGTCGACCTCGAAGAGCTGCAGGCGGGAGGCGATCTCCGGCTTGCGCTGGGCGAAGGTGTCCAGACCGGCTCCCAGGGTGACGTACTGGGTGACGCCGCGGTCGGCCTGCTCGGCGACCAGGTCCTCGATGAAACGGGCGCGGGCCACAATGGCCGCCCGGAACCCGCTGGTGGCGTGCGGATCCATATCGGGGCGGCGGCGCCAGCCGTCGTCGGGGGCCGCCAGCCGCAGGCCGATCTCGTCGTCGAGCACGTGCGGCGGCGGGTCGACCTGGACATGCATCGCCCGCCAGAGGGCGACCCGCACGGCGGTGCTGTCCGGCGCCTTGGCCTGCTCGGCTGCCATGGTCTTCCCTCTCCTTCCCGGAAGCGCCCTCGCCGCTCGCGACGCGTCCGGCGTTTCCCGCTTCGCCGACACCGTCGGAGACTACTCGCCCGGAGGCTCGGGATATCCGCTGCCGGCTTCGTTGAATCGCACGATTTCCTCGATCGTCTGCTGCAGCTTCAGCTCATCCTCATCGGATACGATCGCCTGCCCCACGCGGCCATACGGCCCGACCGGGGCATCAGGTGACGAGGAATACTGGATCTCATCGAAAAGGAAGCGGCGTTCGAAATCGCTCTGCGTCAGATTGCCGCTCTTCGGGCGACGGAGAAGGACGTAGCCGTAGAAGCGATCCGGGTCACCGCTGTCCAGTGACTGGGTCACCTCTTCCCCGAGCGCGAGGCTGATTTCGACGTCGAAGAGATCGACGCCGAATGTCAGCTTGTTGACCTGAGGGGAGAGCGCACCCGGGAGACGGATGGCGCACTCACCGAAGGTCAGTCCCGAGTCCTCCGTAAACGCTTCCAGATGGAACACGCAATCCGGTGCGTCGAGGCTTGTGAGCGCTTGCCCGGCGAGCGTCTCCGCTTGCTGGAACAGCGATGAATACCGCTTTCTGTCCAATATGTGGGCAGCCAGGACGCCGCCCTGTACGGCGCTCAGCGGTGATATGTGGTTGCGGCTCATGGACGACCATTGAAGGTCGCCGTTCTTCCAGATGCCGTCTATATAGACTTCCGAGGCGTCGATGAAGGACTCGGCTACGATCTCGACATCCGACTGCCCGGAGAACGGCTTCACGGCCTGCGCGTACTCGTCCGCGGACCGGACGATGCTCGTGCGGAGGGCACCGGCGCCGGTCGCCGGCTTGACCACGAAGACATCGCCCAGGTCGCCGGCAAGATCCGTGAAGGACGTACCGACGGGCACATATCGGCAGCGCGCTCGCTTGACCTGCGGCGGCAGCTTGCTCTTTTGCAGGTACTTGTCCCGGAAATAGAGCGTTGCCTTCGAATCGGTGTTGCCGGGAAGGCCCAGCTGCTGCCGCACATAGGCTGCCCCGAAGACGCCCATTTCATGGACGGTCAGCACTCCTGCTACATCATCAAGCTGTGCGGAGAGCACTGCACGCAAAATCTCCTGGGCGTTCTCCATATCGACGACACAACTGAAGCGTCTGCCCTTTGGCGTGTTCGCCGGCGCCTGCACGATATAGAAGGGATCCAAGCCTCGGCGCTGCAGTGCCTGGTCCAGACCGTCCCTATGTCCGATGACAATCATCGTCGGCATTCTTGTCTCCCCCGGTTACGGCTGGCCAAAACATTGAAGAAACGCTGCGCCATACCGTCATCCGATGCCAATACCGGTGGCATCATTTCACAGAGGTGCGGAGATGCTGCCTGTGATGTAAGTCACAAGCAATCTTTGTGGTGGGTGGCATGGATCGTCCATTCCTTTTCTTCTCACCGGCGAATCAAACGAGGCATATGGCACGAGATCGTTGGATCGGCTCCGGTCATGCGTGGTGTCCGGCGTGGTCCGGGTCGAGCCGGCGTCGGCGGACGCGATGACGGCGCGCTCGGCGTCGATGTCGAGCGAGCGGCACAGCACCAGATAGAGCAGGGATGACACGGCGAGTCCGACCAGCATGGTGACATCGGCGCCCTTGACCCAGTGCGCGAGCGGCCCCTCCGCATCGCCGATCACGGCGAACGGCAGCATCGAGACGAAGCCGACGCCATAGGCGGTCAGCCCGCGCCAGTTCCACCGGCCGTAGATGCCACGAGGGTTGAAGATCTCGCGGAGCGAGTAGCGGCCACGCCGCACCACATAGAAGTCGATCAGGTTGACCGCGGTCCACGGTGTGAAGAGGTAGCCAAGGACGATCAGGAAGTCCCCGAAGGTGGTCAGGAAGTCATCGTTGGCACTGAAGGCGAGCGCGGTGGAGACCACGCCGATGGCCACCAGCGTGGCGATGCGGGTGCCCAGGGTCAAGCGTGGGTCGCCTTGGTGGTGCTGACTGCCATACGGTTTCTCCTGGGCGCGAGCGTGGCTGGGCGTGTGGTTGCGGATCCCCCCTGACGGTCGTGGTCGCGGCGGAGCGGTTCAGCCGCTTCGGTTGAGCGCGGCGTACGCGAGCTGCTCCAGCAACGCCGCCTCGCGTGGAGCATCGGCGGCCGCCGTGATCACCTGCTTGGCGACCGAGACGGCGAGCCGCGGCTGCCCGGCCGGCTCCGCGGCGATCTCCACCGCCTTCTCCCGCACGGTGCCCCCTTCGGCGATCTCGCCGATCAGCCCCCAGGCGTACGCCTCCCGCGCCCCGAAGCGGCGGCCGCGCAGCACCAGATCGCGGGTGCGGGCCGGTCCGACCTCCCGCACCAGCCGGGTCACCCCGCCGGAGCTGAGCAGAATGCCGATGCCCACCTCGGGCAGGCCGAAGACGGTGTCCGGGTCGGCCACCCGGGTGTCCGCTGCCAGCGCCAGTTCCAGGCCGCCGCCGAGGCAGTAGCCCGACAGGGCCGCCACCGTGGGCTGGGGGAGGGCGGCGAATGTCTCGTACACGGCGCCGGAGGAGCGGTAGTAGTCGGCGATCGCCTCGGGGGTCATCTCGCGCAGCTCGCCGGTGTCCGCCCCGGCCGAGAAGGCGCGCGGCACTCCGGTGACGACCACGGCCCGGCTGGTGCGCACCTGCTGGCTGCGCAGGGCGTCGAGCAGGACGGTCCCCAGATGGGTGGAGAGCGCGTTGAGTTTCCGCTCGCGCCGCAGTGTGAGCACGGCGATGTCGTGGTGTTCGCCGGTGCGCTCGATCTCCACGGTGCCGGCGTCCGGGGAGGCGGTGGGCGTTGTGTCGGTGACGGTCATGGCGCTGGTGCTTCTCCTGCCTGGCTGCTTGAGGGTCGTTGCCGCGCCGGATGGTCGAGCGGCATCGACAGTGGGGTGCTCGGCGGCAGGGGCCGTGGGCCTGGCCGTACGGCCCCCGCCGCCGGACGGCGCCGGTCAGCTCCCGGCGGTGAAGGACAGCAGGTCGTCCAGGCCGCGCTTGCCGACCTCGTTGGCGATGACCAGCCGCTGGATCTCGGAGGTGCCCTCCCAGATCCGGTCCACCCGCAGCTCGCGCCACAGCCGCTCGACCGGCATGTCCCGCATATAGCCGCCGCCGCCGAAGATCTGCACACAGCGGTCGACGATCCGGTTGGACGCCTCGGAGGCGGCGAGCTTGGCGGTGGCGGCCTTGACGTGCAGGGTCTCGCGGTCGCCACCCTGGTCGAACTCCCAGGCCACCTGGTGGGGGAAGGTGCGGTTGGTGGCGATCTCGGTCACCGAGTCGGCGATCACGCCCTGGATGAGCTGACGGTTCATCAGAACCTCCCCGCCCTGCTCACGCTCCTTGGCCCAGTCGACGGCCAGCCGCAGCGCGCGCTCGGCCGCGCCGATGGTGCGCGCGGCGATCATCAGCCGCTCCTCGGTGAACCAGTCGCGGGTCAGGTCGTACCCCTCGCCGATCGTGCCGAGCACGGCGTCCTGGCCGACCCGGACGTCCTGGAAGAGGAACTCGGGATATTCGTAGACGAAGGTGTGGGTGTAGCAGGGGGTGCGCTTGACGGAGACGCCGGGGGTGTCCTTGTCGACGAGGAACATCGTCGGCTCGTTGTCCGGTCGCACATAGGCGAGGACGATGAGGAAGTCCGCCGCGTCGCCGACGGTCACGAACCACTTCTCGCCGTTGAGGACATAGCCGTCACCGTCCCGGGTGGCCGTGGTGCGGATCCGGGACGGGTCGGCCTGGGTGATGGCCACCGCGTCGCGGCGGCGGCCCTCGATGTCCGGGACGAGGTAGCGCTCGCGCTGCTCGGGAGTGCAGGCGCTGAGGCAGTTGGCGGGACGCCATACCGCGTCCCACAGGGCTGGTGAGCTTGCCCAACTCGTCCTGGAACACGACCTGTTCCAGGATGGTGAGGCCCGCGAACTGCATGATCTTGCCGGTCAGGCTGGCGGCATGATGTCGTGCGACGAGTGGGGAGCGCAATGCGAGCCGCCCGGAAACCGGTCCCATGAGCTGGACGCGTGGCGTACCCGGTGGACGGCCATCGCCGCCGCGAAGCCGACACGCCGTCGAACGCCGCCCGCAGTCGCACCGGCGGGGGCTGAAGCGCATGCGGCTGAAGCTCCCACACCTGCACCGGCCCAGGCGCTGACCGGCCGTCCAGACCACCTCCACACCCACAGGGTGACCACGCTCGCAGCCGAGGCGGCCGGGCTGGACCGGCTCTACCCGGATACCGGCGCGCCCTGGCAGCCGAGCGCCCTCTACTTGGCCACGCACCCACACTCGGCAGCACAGGCGCTGGGCGCACACCTGGTCCGGGAAGGCAGGACGATGTACAGCGTCGCCGACGAGTGGGTCACCGCGACGGTTGACGTCAGTCCCTGGCTCGAACAGAAGATCGGTGCGGCGCTCGCCCACCGCACCGAAGTGGCGCGCGGAGCGCTGCCGGGGCGGCTTGCGGCACCCCCGCCGACCGACCGGGCGGAACTGGTGTCCACTGAGTGGTACATCCGCCGCGACCTCGTCCCCACGGCGGCGACCCAAACCCAACTGACGCCCTGCCGTTGAGCGGAATCAACCGCATGAACGCGCCTCCGCGCTCAGCTCTGCGGCCGCGCCCCACTCTCCTCCGCCACTGCGTAGCCGGGCACGGACGGCCAACGAACAGTCAGCACCACCGACTCCTCCTCCGCGAACCATGAGTGGTCGACTCCGCGCCCCCATACGACGTAATCGCCCTGCTCTTCCAGAAGAACGCTGCGGCCGGGGAGTTCAACGCGGAAACGGCCGCTGATGAGAACCAGGAGCGCTGTGCGTTCCTCGCCCTTCACCCACTGCAATCGTTCGTCCCCACGAGGGTGGACACCCCATTTGATCTCTACGGCCTCGCTGTGGCGCGGATCGCCAACGTCCTTGAAGTGCCCGAGGAGCCACCCCCGGTCCAGCGCCGCATCCTTGCCCGCATTGCCCACGTACACACTGTCGTTCACACGGCCGGACGTTAGCAGCCGCTCTTGTGGAGGTAATCCGTGCCTGATGCGCGCCGGTCAGGCCCTAGTGTGCTGCCATGCGCGACGACACGCCTGACGAAACGCGCCGTGTCCGTCTGAGCCGGATCTTCGACGAGGACGCGGAGCTGTACGACCGGGCCAGGCCCGGGTATCCGCCCGAGCTGTTCGACGACCTCACCGAGGTGGCCGGCACCGGCCCCGGCTGTCGGGTTCTCGAAGTAGGGGCGGGCACCGGCAAGGCGACCGTGCCGCTTGCCGAGCGCGGTTGCCGGATCACGGCCGTCGAGCTGGGCGCGGACATGGCCGCCGTCGCCCGGCGCAATCTGGCCGGGTTCGCAGCGGTGGAGATCGTGACGGCGGACTTCGAGACGTGGCCACTGCCGGAGGAGCCGTTCGACGCGGTCGTCTCGGCGACGGCGTTCCACTGGATCGATCCGGCGGTGCGGATGGCAAAGGCCGCCGACGCGCTGCGGCCCGGTGGCGCCCTCGCCGTCGTCGCCACTCAGCATGTGGCGGGCGGCAGCGAAGAGTTCTTCGTCGACGTCCAGGACTGCTACGAGCGCTTCGATCCGGCCACCCCGCCGGGGCTGCGACTTCCTCCCGCAGCGGACGTCGACACCTCGGACCATGCGGATGAGGTCGCACGCAGTGGCCGGTTCGGCCCCGTCGACTTCCGGCGGTACGAGTGGGACCTGACGTACACCACGGCGGAGTACCTGGCAGTGCTGCGGACCTACTCCGGCCACCGGGCGCTGCCGCCGCAGGCCAGGGAGGGGCTGCTGGAGTGCATCGCCGGGTTGATCGACAGGCGGTACGGAGGCCGGGTCACCAAGCGGTATCTCACCGAACTGCGGGTGTCACGAACGGTCCCGGCTCTTCGGTAGGCGCCGCTCCGGCCGTGCCCACCGCACACACCTCTGACAGCCCGCCCCTCAGGCGATGACCCGGCCGCGCAGAATGATGCGGTTGGGATGGGCCAGAACCGAGCTGTCGAGTGTCGGATCGGTGTCATAGGCGACGAGGTCGGCGGGGCCTCCCTCGACCAGGCCGGGCAGACCCAGCCAGGCTCTGGCTGCCCACGATGCCGCCCCGAGAGCCGCTTCCGCCGACAGCCCGGCGCGTACCAGCCATTCGATCTCTGACGTGACCCTGCCGCAGGGGAAGCTGTCAGTGCCTGCCAGTACCGTGACGCCGGCTTCGCATGCGGCCCGGACGTTCGGCAGCATGCCTTCCCAGCCGGCCAACCACCAGTCGCGACGAGCGCTCGGCTCCTCGGCGCGACGTCGGTCGGCTCCGGCGCCGAAGACGCTGAGCGTCGGAACGAACGCGGTGCCCTGGGAAGCCATCTGATCGATCAGGCCAGGGTCCAGGTGCATGCCGTGCTCCAGGCTGTCGGCGCCTGCTTGAACGGCACGGCGGCTGCCGTCGGCGGTCTGGCAGTGGGCGGCCACCCGGCCGCCGACCGCGTGTACGGCTCGCACCACGGAGGTGAGGACTTCCTGGGGCAGCGCCGGTTCGTCGTACTTCCAGTCGACGATGACCTTGCACCAGCCCGAGGACGCCTTGGCTTCCTCGACGGCCGCCCGCACCAGATCCGCTTCACTCACATCACGCCCGAAGCCGGGGAAGAAGCGGCCCGGAGTGGCCAGCCACCGTCCGGCTGAGCGCACCCGTGGCATCTCCGGCTCCTCGTCCACCCAGCTCGGTATGCGCGCGGCGGACCCGGGTGTCCGGACCAGCAGTACGCCGCAGTCGCGGTGATCGGTCAGGTGCCGGCGAAGCGTGTCGTCGCTGAACGGGACGTCGATGTCCTCGGTGCCCGGGTGCGTATGCACGTCGACCAGGCCAGGCAGCAGCCATCCGCCATCGACGACGAGATCCGCGCCGGGGACGGGGTCGGTCCGTAGCCGGTCCCCGTCAATCCAGAAGGACCGCTCTTCCCGCTCCGGCAGGACGACGCCGCGCACCTGGAGTACCACCGGCGAGCGCCTCCTCGAATCCGCACGGGCCGATTCGTCGATCTTACTGGCCGGTTCATATCAAGGCGGCCTGCCCGAACGGCCGTTGGAACAGGCCGCGCCTACGGTGCCGTGCCGGTCGAGCTGGAAGTCGGCCAGGAAGTCTCATCGTCCGTGGGGCGCCCGCGCGATACGCATTTCCGGCGCGGTGCCCGGCGTACGGGTCTTCTGGCGGAACAGGCCACGGCTGCCGACAGCCAGCGCCCACGCCAAGAGAGGAAAGGCCGCGACCCGCTCCATGCCCCCCATACCGAGTCCGAGGTAGTGGCGGGAGAGAAAGAGCCCGAAGGCCGTGAGCGCGGTGATTCCCAGCAAGGTGGTCACCCAGCGCAAGGGACCCGGGACATCATCCGCGAGCCTGGTTCCCGTCAGAAGAAGACCGATGTTGCCCGTTCCCATGATGAGCAGGGCGCCCAGGACGTGCTGGTTCTCGTGGACGTCAGCGGGCGCCAGCCCGGCCAGCACAAAACCGACGCCGGCCCCGGCCAACAGAAATCGGGTCACGGTCGAGGCGGAGCCTCGGCGCCACAGAGGGCCAGTCAGGGCGGTGCCGATGACGAGCAGTGTTCCCAGTGCGATGAACGAGGCGTTCATCGCGGCATGTTCAGGTGAGCAGACATAGCGTGGCTCGGGATCGGACCGCAGAGCGCAGTGAGCGTTTCCCAAGTCGCTGATGTTGTTCCATGCCCAACTGTACGGTCGCGCCCAGGCCGACTCGACGAACCAATGGACCGCGAAGAACTGCACCACACCCGCCACCCACGCGGAATATCCGATTCGAGCCTTCACCTGTCCGCCTTCGCTCGCACGATGTTTGTGCATACAGCGGATCATGCGGCGTCGGCCTCAAACACTCCGACCAGCCCCCGGAGCGGGGTGGGGCAGTCCCTACCTGTGTCCGCGTTTCAAGGGGTCACGGAACTGCGGGCAGAGCGGAATTGAAGCTTCATCACCGTCTCCCGGGGGCCGGGAAACGAAAGTGGCCCTCACCGACGGGGGATGCGGTGAGGGCCACCCTCAGTGTGGCACGGCCGCAGCGCGGAAGCACGCGTTCCGCGCGACACAATCGCATATATCTACAACCGGAACTCGCCCGCCCGCCCCCGTGCGGCGGTCCCGGCCGCCTCGACCTCCTACGTTGTGTCTCGCGAAGTGGCGGCCCGGGTCTTTCTGTCCGCCGTTTCCTGCGACCGCCGGCCAGTGATCACCTGGATGTCCGTCGGCCGCCGGAGCTAGCCGAGGTGGTCTGACCTCCGGCACTGGCGCGGGCCGGCCGCCCGGCACGCCGGTCCAGCCGATTCATCGCTCCTCGGTGAAGGGCCCGTAGTGGACGAAGCGATGGAGTTGGCGGGCGAACGTCCGCGCCTCGCTGGGGGGCCAGGAGGCGAGAGAGTCCTCGATATGCGCGGCGAGGCGCTGCCGGGTGGTCTCGATCGCCTGTCGCCCGGTCTCGGTCAGGGCGAGCAGAGTGGCGCGCCGGTCGCCGGGGTCGGGTTCACGGTGGAGCAGCCCGGCTTCCTCCAGGCGGGTCGCGCGGCGGGTGACGCCGGAGCGGTCCAGGCCGATCTCGTCGGCGAGGCCCGCGGCGCTGCGCGGGCCGGTGCGGGCGAGACCGCTGAGCACGGGGTAGGTGACCTCGTCCACGGCCTCGCCCAGGCCCTCGGTCAGGCGTCGGTAGATCTGCTCACGGGTGCTGCGCCTGAGCAGCGTGCCCAGCGCGTCGGCGATCTCGTGTCCCACATCGTTCGGCATGACTCCCAGATTAGCGTGCGCTGCGCACGCAATATGCGGTACGGTGCAGATGCGTGCTCGGCGCACGCAGTTTTCGATGCTTCCACCTACCGAAGGGCACCGTCATGGCCACCGCCACCTCTCGTTCCGATATCGCCGCAGCCCTCACCGACCTGCTCTTCACGCCCGGCCTTGACCTGGCCGAGGCCGTCGACCGGCACTTCACTCCCGACTACCGACAGCGCACCGACGGCCGCTGGGACGACCGCGGTGAGTTCATGTCCCACATCGCCCACCTGCGCACGATCGTCGCCGGCGGATCGGTCCAGGTCCTCGACGAACTCGTACAAGGCGACCGCTACGCGGACCGTCACGTCATCGACGTCGCGAAGACCGACGGCTCCACCGTGCGCACGGAGGTCTACCTCTTCGGCGAGTTCGCCCCGGACGGGCGCTTCCGCCGCATCGAGGAGACCACCCTCATGCTGCAGGGCACCGACGCCGACCGGAACATGGGGAGCGCTCGCTGACACCGCGCGGCGCCGGCGCTCGGGAGCAGTGCCGCGCTCCCGTACGCCCCCACCGACTACCCTGATCTCCCACTGCGCCCCATGGGGCACACGTCCTGCGAGAGAATGGCCCGAGCCCGAGCGAAGGCGTCTCGACTGGGGCCGCAGAACGTCACACCCGATGCGGGGAAGGGAACTCGGAGATGAGCGCACAGCCCGAACACCCCACCGACCGCAGGATCCCGGCGATCCCGAACACGATCAACGGCATCGGCGATGCGCTGACCGGAGCGAACCGGGCCCACTTCTACGCCGAGGTCCTGGCCGCCGAAGAGGAGACCGTCCCCGGCATCATGCGCAAGTGGTGGAAGGCGGCCATGCTCGACAGCGCCCCCGGCGCGGCGGAGAGCCGTTCCAACGCCGCCGCCGGCACCCGCCTGGTCTCCGTGGAGGACCTCGCCGACCAGCTCGAGGGAATCAGCCGATGACCGCCCAGCCGCGGCGCGGCTGGGCGGTGTGGACCGAGGAGATCCCCGCACGGACGCTGCTCGACATGCCACCGGACCTTTCCAAGAAGGTGGTGAACTTCCTGAGCGCGTTGGCCCTCGAAGTCGGCGGCGCGATTGACCGCGACCGGCGGCCGCCCGGTGACCCGATGGACGACCTCGGTACCCGGTACAGCCTGCAGATCGGCGGGGAGCCGATCGTTTTCGAATACGTCGTACTCCCCGAACTCCGCGAGATCCGCGTCCCCGTACTGGTCTGGTTCCGCTGACGTCCTGTCCGCCCCGGCGCGAAGTGGTCAGGAGGCCGGCGTGGCGAAGTAATCGCCGTGCTCCAGGTCGTCGAGCAGCGTCGGGTGGGCGGGCGACCAGCCGAGCAGCTCCTGGGTGTGAGAGCTGGAGACGGGCGCGTCGATGCCGTAGACGGTGGCCATGAACGGGCTTACGAAGTGCGCGGCAGCCTCGTCCGGGGTCAGCGAGGCCGCGGGCAGATCGAGGGCTCGGGCGATCGTCTCCGCGATGCTCTTCAAGGTGACGCCGCTTTCGGCCACCCCGTGCAGCACGCTGCCCGCGGGAGCCTTCTCCAATGCCAGACGGAACAGGGTCGCCGCGTCGAGCCGATGCACCGCGGGCCACCGGTTGCCACCGTCGCCGACGTAGGCCGACATACCGGTCTTTCGTGCGGTGGCGACGAGGATGCCGATGAAGCCGTAGTCCCCGGGGCCGTGGACGGTGGGGGCGAGCCGGACCACGCTCGTGCGTACTCCCTGGGCGGCGAAGCCCAGGCATGCTCGCTCGCCCGGGATCCGGAATCCGGCGACCCCGGCCGGGTCGGGCTCGTCCCTCTCGGTGGTCTCCCGGCCGACGGGCATGACCAGCGTGCCGGAGGTGCTGACGAACGGCTTGCCCGAGTGTGCCAGCGCCCGGCCGAGCGTCTCGATCGCGGTCCGGTCGCGCCGCATCATGTCGTCGGGGTCGGCGAAGTCCCCGCCGAAGGCCATGTGCAGGACGCCGTCGGCGGCTTCGGCGCCGCTCCGCAGGCTGTCGAGGTCGTCCAGGGAGCCGCGGTGTGGTGTGGCGCCCAGCGACTCCAGCCGAGCGGCGGCGGCATCCGAGCGCGCCAGACCCGTGACGGCGTGGCCGGCCGCGACGAGCTCGGTGACGATGGCGGGGCCGGTCAAGCCGGAGCCACCGGTAACGAAGGCATGCATGAAACGCTCTCCCACTTATGTCAGTCACTGGCACTACTTAGCGCCAGTGACTGACTCTACGCGTAGTGCCAGTCACTGGCGCAATGTGGTGTCGGTCACTGACATGACGCGATAGACTCGGGGAGTGCCACGGAGCGGACTAGAAGCGCGCCGCCGCCTTCAGCAGGCGGCGCTGGAGCTGTACCGGGAGCGGGGGTTCGACCAGACCACCACGGCTGAGATCGCCGCCCGGGCCGGCGTCAACGAGCGCACGTTCTTCCGGCACTTCCCGGACAAGCGCGAGGTGCTCTTTTATGGCGAAGCCGATCTGCGCGCCGCGCTGATGCAATCGGTGGCCGAAGCGCCCGACGGTCTGCGGCCCCTCGAGATACTGCTCTGCGCCTTCCGGGAAGCCGGACGGATCCTTGAGGAGAACCGCCCGTTCTCCGAACCGCGGCTGGAAGTCATCGCCAAGACACCAGCGCTCCGCGAACGCGAGTTGGCCAAGGCCGCGTCGCTCACCGAAGCCGTGGCGGAGGCGCTGCGGCAGCGCGGTGTCGCCGACCGGCTGGCCGGCCTGGCCGCTCAGGCCGGCTGGGCCGCCTTTCACCAGGCGGCCGGGGCCTGGATCGACGACCCCTCACAGAGCCTGGACGCGCATCTCTCCCGAGCCTTCGACGATCTGCGCGCCCTCTCGGCGACATAGGGAAGCCAGGCGGGAGAGCAGGCACTCATCGCGCCGCGGACATACGCACAACGCCCCCGGGGGCAGGCCGCTCGGCCTGCCCCCGGGGGCGCCGCCGTTGTCAGGTCCGCCGCGACGCGACGCAGTGGGCGTGGGCCGCCAGGAGGTCCGGCATCGTGAGCCGCGGGCCGTCCGGGTCCTTTGCCGCGTCGTCCCAGCGGCGCAGCGCGACCGCGTCCGCGGACGTTGATTACGGCTCCCGGATAGCCCTGAATTGGACGGAAGCGCAGCAAGTGCTCCATCGCCTGCTGACGGCCCAACGGGAGGAATCATCATGAAACGCAGGATGCTGATGTCAGATGGTGTCGCGATCACGCGTAGCACCGGCCACGCTGGTAAGGCCGTCACCACGGCTGCCTTGGCCGGTGTGTTACTCGCGACGACGGGAGCCCTGGCCCCCGCCGTCGCTCAGGACGGCCGGTCCGCTCCGCGGCCGACGGCCGACGGGAACGGGGCCGAGGCCGGAGTGTCGGATATCTCGGCGACATGCAGGAACAACGGCCGGAACTATGCAGTGCGGCAGTATTTCCGCGGACCCGCGAGGTACACACTCCGCTGCGGCACCAGCACATGGGGGTGGAAGCACATCAAGCAGCGCTGGAGCCGCTCGTTCGACAACAAGATCAGCAATGCCATCGCGACTGGGCGGCAGACTGTCAGTACCTTCTCGACCTGGACCCTGGCGCCGTGCAGCCGTGAAACGTTCCGTGTGAAGGTCGGAACCCCGGCTGGGATCAACGACGTCCGCACGGCGTACAAGGTCGACCCGGCCGTAGCCGTGATGTGTTAGCGGCTGCCCGCTTGGCCGGGCTCGTTCCCGTCGGATGAGGTGAAAGGCTCGGACTTGCTCATGGCGGCTCAAACTCCGGCGGAATCCCGCCTGGCGTGCTCGTTCACCAGCGGAGGCACGACGTTCGAGGTCTCTGATCTGGGGATCGAGTATCACCCGGACCGCACGGTGACCTTGACGTACCGGCTGGCCGTCGTGCCTCAAGGTCATGAGGAGGAGCGTTGGGAGGTGACGCTGCCATGGGACGACAAGTCCTTTGTGGATGTGTTCACTTCCTCCGCGCCCGAGCCTGACCGGCTCAGCATGCTTGTATCCCTGGTCCGTAGCCTGCTGGAGGAGTGGTGGGACACCAAGGGAAGTGAGCGGCAGTCCGCGAAGATGGGGCGCAGGCTGCCCTGAGCCGTGGCGGTCGACGCTGTCCGGCCGCCACGGCGACCGTCGGCCGCCTGCGGTTACGCGGCCGTCCAGGACGTGAGGATGCGCAGGGCATCGTGCGACGGGGTGCCGGGCTCGGCGGTGAGGACCATGAGGCGCTGCCCTGAGCCGTCGGGGCTGCTCCAGACGTCGCAGTCCAGCGTCAGGTCACCGACCAGACGATGCCGGTAGTGCTTGGTGCCGTAGCTGAGGTTGTTGACGCGGTGCTCGGCCCACCAGGTGCGGAAGTCGGCGTCCTGGACGGACAGCTCGCCGACGAGCTGGGCCAGCTCGGGGTCGTCGGGGTCCGCCGCGGCCTCCATCCGCAGCGCGGCGACGGCGTCGCGGGTGTCGTGTTCCCACTCCCGATGCATAGCGCGGACGACCGGGTCCGTGAACAGCAGACGGACATAGTTGCGCCGCACTGGTGGCGTCAGCGAGAAGTCGGTGAACAGGGCCGCGGCGGCAACGTTCCAGGCCAGGATGTCCATCCGCTTGCCGAGGACGACGGCGGGGGACCCCGTGAGCTGGTCGAGCAGGCGCCGCATGGCGGGCCGCACGCGCTGCGCGGGCCCCCGCCGACGGCGCGGCCGCGCGTCGGTCCTGCCGGCCAGTTCGTAGAGGTACTTCTGCTGGTCCTCGTCGAGGCGCAGCGCGCGGGCGAGGGTGTCGAGCACCGATACGGACGCTCGGACCCGGCCCTGTTCCAGTCGTGTGTAGTAGTCGACGCTGATGGCGGCGAGCTGGGCGACCTCTTGGCGGCGCAGTCCCGCGACCTTGCGATGCGAGTCCGTCTCGGGCAGGCCCAGGTCCTGCGGCGCCAGCTGTGCTCGGCGAGCCTTGAGAAAGGCTCCGAGCTCGCGGGGGGCGGGTGCCGGAGTCATGCTTCCCATTCTCGCGTGAGCGGCACAGGTGGTGAGGGGGCAGGTTTCTGCCCAGCCAAGAACGTGCCCCTTTTGCGTGCTCAGAGCCGAGCCGAGGGTGGACACGTGCCTGGCGAGGTGCCGGGCGCGGAGCCCACCGCAGGGGTGCGGCCCCGCCGAGACAGCGCATAGGGAGCATCCCGTGGCGAAGACCAACGTCACCTTCGACAGTGTCGGCATCCCGCTCGCCGGCCACGTCTACCTTCCCGACACCCCGGCACCGGGCCCGCGTCCGGCGATCGTCGTCGGCCACCCCGGCAGCGGGGTGAAGGAGCAGGCCGCCGGAGTGTACGCGCGGCGCCTGGCCGAGAGGGGCTTTGTCACGCTCGCCTTCGACGCGGCCCACCAGGGCGAGAGCGGCGGCGAGCCGCGCGGTCTGGAGGACCCCGGCCACCGCGTCGAGGACCTCAAGGCGGCCGTCTCCTACCTCACCACCCGCGGCGATGTCGACGCGGAGCGCATCGGCGCACTCGGCATCTGCGCCTCCGGTGGCTACGTACTGCCCGCCACCGCGAGCGATCACCGCATCAAGGCCGTCGCCACGGTCAGTGCCGTCGACATCGGCCGCCAGTTCCGCCTGGGAACCGACGGAACTCAGGATCCGTCCGTGTTCCAGGGCATGCTGGATGCCGCGGCTCAAGCACGCACCACCGAGGCTCGTGGTGAGACGCCGCCGGTCCTGACCCTCTTCCCCGACACCGCCGAGCAGGCCCGCGCGCTCGGCGGAGAACACGGCGCCGAGGGCTTCGACTACTACCGCACCCCGCGAGCCGGGCACGCCCGCTCGGCGCGCTTCTTCACCTGGACCAGCATCGACAAGATGGCAACCTTCGACGCCTTCACCCCGATTCCGCTGATCGGGCTACGGCCTCTGCTCATGATCGTGGGTACCCGCGCCGTCACCTCCTGGATGAGCGTCGAAGCGTTCCAGCGGGCCATCGGACCAAAGGAGATCCACTGGGTCAACGGCGCAAGCCATGTCGACCTCTACGACAAGGAGCAGTACGTGGACCCCGCCGTCGAGAAGCTCGCCGGGTTCTTCAGCGAGCACCTCGGCCAACCTTGAATTCCCGGGCCGGGTCAGATCACGCGGAAGAGGTCGGCGGCCGCGTGGACGTCGGTGAGGTCCTCGATGGAGCGGAGGTTGTCGCACAGGGCCTCCAGGACCGAGCCGGTCTCGGCGGCGCGCGGGGCGCCGATGGCCACGCCGAAGACCCGGAAGCCCAACTGGTGTTTGGCGGCGTTCCAGCCGCGCATCCATTCCTCGGTGACGCCGCATTCGTCGTCGGTGATCATCACGATGTCGCCGCGCGTGCGGGCGGTGTCGTTGAACTCCTCCTCCAGCAGCTCGCGGGCCGCTGTCAGCGGAGTCTGGTAGCTGGTGCCGCCGCCGAGGAAGGTTTCCGCGAAGTCGAGGATCCGGGCGATGCCGGCGGGCCGACCGGACGGAAAGCGGAAGACCTGGATCTTGTCGGCGGCGGAGAACAGGATGCCGACGAAGTCACGCTTGGCGTGGCGGGCCTGGTCCAGCAGCGCCAGGGCGCATGCCTTGGCCCACGCCTCCCGGGTGACCCCGCCGGGCCCCGCCTCGTACATGGAGTGCGAGGTGTCCACGCACGCGATGATGGCGCCCCGGCCGGTGGCCTGCTCTCCCTGGCTGTCGTAGAGCATCAGCTCCCCGGCGGCGTAGCGCGCGGCGAACACCGCACGCAGCTCGGGCAGGCCGAGGTTGGCCAGCTCGGAGGGGATGAGGCGGGAGAGGTCATTGCCGAGCGTGACGCCGACCAGCTCGCCGGTGGCGTTCTCCACCTTGCGGGCGCGCTCACCGCCGGCCATCTGCCGGAAGCGACCGATCAGCTCGGCCCACTGTGCGAGACGACCGCTGCGCAGCCGCTCGGCGAGCCGGGCGCGCTGGTCGAACGGCATCCGCTCCAGCTCGCCGGGGCCAACGCCCCATGCCCGCATCAGCGCGGCCTCCTCCCGCACGGCCCGGGCGGCCTTCGCCGCCGCGTTCCGCGCGGCGGCACGGATGCCGGGAGCCGCCGCCAGGGCCTGCGCGGCGTCCTGGGCGGCCTGCCGCGCGGCGGCGTCGGCGGTCTCGGCGGCCTCGATCGCCTGTTGTACGGCGTCGGCGGCCGGGGCCTGCACGGTGCCGACCCCGTTGGACCAGTACGCCTCGCCCGCGGCCTGCTGGAGCGCCTCGCCCACGGCGTCCGCCGCGCCTTCGGCGTCCCGCTGGGCCTGCTTCGCCCGCTCGGCCCGGTCCTGGGCCGTCCGGGAGCGCTCCAGCATCCCGCGCAGCGCGGCGGCCTGGGCGAGCACCGCCATGGCGGCGGCGTAAGGGTCTCCGGCCGTCTCCCGGCGCAGCTCGGTGAACTCCAGTGACTCCACCAGCGAGGAGAGGACCAGGTGGTTGACCAGCCGGGAGGGGGCCATCTCCGCGCGCCTGCGCAGCCGCGGGCCGACCTTGTAGGCGGCCAGGAACACGTCGGTCAGGAGGTCGGTGGTGTAGTGGTAACGCTCGTTCAGCTCCTCGGCCACCTCGCGCAGTCCGGCCGACTGCTCGTAGGTGTCGCGCCAGGTGATCCGGTCGAACCGGTCCGCGGCCACGACCGCCGTGTGCCGCTCGGGAGCGGCGGCGGCCCGGCCCAGCCACGTCCCGGCCCGGCCCGCCAGCTCGTCGAGCCGGCCCGGTGTCCGGTCCGGTGTCTCGTCCATGCTCCTGATCCCCGGTGTTCAGAGCTGGGCCTGCACCGTGCTCGCGTCCACGCCGAGGGCCTCGGTGAGAACGCGGGCGCGGACGGCGCGCTGGCGGCCGGTGACCCGGTCGATGGCGGCGGTGGAGCGTCCGGCGCTCGCCGCGTCCTGGCGCAGCGTCTCCAGCCGCTTCCCGGCCATGGCGAGCTTGTTGTGGGCCTTCTTGATGACCCACTCGCTCAGCGCCTCGCGGGACTGCCCGGCCATGGCGTCGAGCTGGGCCTCCAGCTCCTCGATGGCGTCGGCCAGGTCGAGCGCCTCCTTGGCGTCGGGGTTCACCAGTTGCAGCACCTCGCGCTCGACGGTCGGACGCTGGGCGGGAGAGTCCCACAACACGTGCGTCAGCACCGACAGGTCGGTCTCGGCGACCGCCGGACGGCCGTCGAGGTACGCGGACGCCTGGAGCAGACCCACCGCCTGCCGCCAGCGGCGGTCTGAGGCGATGAGCTCCTTGCGGCGCAGGGCGGCCCGCAGCGTACACACCGCGTCCACGATCGCGTCGGGGACGTCCACGGCCGGGACGGCTTCGGCCACGGCGTGCCGCAACGCGGCCAGCTCGACCGTGGTCCGGGCCGGTGTCGCCGGGCGGCTGACGGCGGAGCGGACCAAGGCGGCGAAGTTCGAGGGGTCTTCCAGATACCCGACCTCGATCCGCACCAGCAGCCGGTCGTAGATCGCGGCCGAATCCTCCCCGCTGGGCAGTTCGTTGCTCGCCGTGATGGCCCCGATCAGAGGGCAGCGGATCGGCTCGCCGCCGCTCTCGGGGTGGTAGATCCGCTCGTTGAGGTAGCCGAGCGTCTCGTTCAGCGCCGCCGTGGAACACTTGAAAATCTCGTCGATGAACGCGACATGCGCGGTCGTGGCGCGGCCGTCGTAGACCTGGCGGTACTCACCCCGGGCCAGCGCGGCGACGTCGATGGGACCGAACATCCTCGTCGGCGCGGTGAACTTCGACAGCAGGATCTCCCAGTAGGCTGCGCCCTCGATCCGGCTCGTGAGCTCCCGGGCCATTTCGGACTTCGCCGTTCCGGGCGGGCCGAGCACCAGTGAGTGCTGCCCGGCCAGCAGCGTCACCACCAGCGTCCGCACCACGTCGGCCCGCTCATAGAAACGGTCCGACAGCTCGTCGCCGATCGCCCGCAGCCGCTTGGCCGTGTCCTGCGCGTCCTGTCCGGTGTCCAACTCAACCCCCTGCCTGCGGCACCCTGTTGGGCTCACGAGACGGCCCTTCCGTGGCCTGTGCTCGATACCGCCCCGGTGTCGTGCCGAACTCCCTCTCGAAGGCGTGTGAGAGTGCGTACGGGCTGCCGTAGCCGACTCGGCCTGCGATGGTGGCCAGGGTATCCGGAGTGTCTCGGAGCAGAGTGGCGGCAAGGATCACGCGCCACCACGTGAGGTACGTCATCGGAGGGCGGCCGACCAGAGTGGTGAACCGACGCGCCAGAGTGGGACGGGAGACGCCCGCCTCTGCCGCCAGGCGGTCAATGCTCCACGGCGCGGCCGGGTCGGAGTGCATCGCCCGCAGGGCGGCGGCCGTCACCGGGTCGCCCAGTGCGCCGGGCCACGCTCCGCGGGTGGTCTCGGCCATCCAGGAGCGGATCATGTAGACGAGGAGGAGGTCGAGCAGGTTCGGCAGCGCGACGCAGGAGCCGGGCCGGCTCTCGTCCAGCTCACCGGCGAGCAGGTCGATCGCGGCGCGGAGTTCGAGGTGGCCGCCTACTCGGTGGGGAAGGTGGACGACTTCAGGCAGCTCTGCCATGAGCGGGTGCATGCGGCTGCAGTCGAGCCAGTACGTGCCGCAGAGCAGCTCCGTCGTCTCGTGATCAGGCCGGGCTCGCGGCCCTGCCGCCACGAGCCATTGCCCGAACGGCACCGCCTTCTCCTTCGCGACCGCCGTATCGACGGGGGAGTCGGCGATCACATGGCCCGTGCCATGGGGCAGCAGCACCGCGTCACCCACGCCGAGAGGTACCAGGGTGCCGCCGTCGGTCAGCAGCCAGCAGTTGCCCTTCAGGACGACGTAGAAGCCCGCACCGTCATACGGGTCCAGGCGCGCGCACCAACTCCCACTCGTCCGCACCCGGTGGGACCAGGGGTGGCCGAGGTGCACGGCAGAGATCGCGTCGCTCACCACATCCATGCGCCGAGGATATCTCCCGTATGAGGCGTGAGACGGATGCGTATCTCGCTGAGCCGAATGCGCATTGAGAGGATCGTGCGGCCTTTTTAGGGTCGAGCACATGATGAACGAGAACGAGCGTGTGCAGAGCATGGTGCTGGGGGATGTCGAGGTCATCCGGGTCATTGAGTGGCACAGACCGTTCTTGCCCACCTCCGGCATGTTCCCGGGAGCCACCGCCGATGTGTGGAAGGACAATGAGGACTGGCTGGCACCGGACCACTGGGAGCCGGACAGCGACCGGACGGTGGTTGCGCTGCAGACGTGGGTGCTGCGCAGCGGTGGGCGGACCGTCCTGGTCGACACAGGTGCGGGCAACGGCCGCGAGCGGCCGGGCATGGCGCCGTTCTTCCACCAGTGTCAGGGTGATTTTCTCGGCCTTCTGGCGAGGGCCGGTGTGCGCCCGCGGGATGTCGACGTCGTGGTCAACACCCACCTCCACGTCGATCACGTCGGCTGGAACACCGCCCACGCGGACGGGGAGTGGGTACCGACGTTCCCCAACGCCCAGTACCTCATTCCGGCCGCCGACGACTCCCACTACCGTCCCGGCAATGCGCAGGGGAACGGTCTGCAGGAGGTCGATCGCCTGATCTACGAAGACAGCATCGCGCCCATCCACCGGGCCGGACAGGCCGTGCTCTGGGACGGCTTCCACCGCATCGACGAACACCTCACGCTCGAGTCCGCGCCCGGCCACACTCCCGGTTCGTCCGTACTGCGGCTCGCCTCCGGGAGCGACCGGGCGGTTTTCGTCGGAGATCTGCTGCACAGTCCGGTGCAGATTCTCCAGCCCTGCTGCAACAGCGACGCCTGTCTGGTCCCGGAACAAGCGGTGGCCAGTCGCCGTCGGATTCTCGGGCGGGCAGCCGATGAACGAGAGTTGCTCGTCCCGGCACACTTCGGTGGTGCGGGCGCCCTGGAAGTCCGACGGAGGAGCGGTGGGTTCGCCCTCGGCCCATGGGCGACATTCAGCCCGAAGAAGTAGAGCGGGTCAGCGCTGCGGGACGTCCTTGACGAACACGATGCCGTCAGTGCCGGCCAGATGGGCCGGGTCGAGCGGGGAGTAGCCGAACCAGGGGGATACGCGGTGCGCGGGCAGCGTGTCGCCGAGGGCGGCGCCCAGTCGCGGGGCGTCGAGGACACAGCGGTCCTCCGGGAGCGCGTACAGGAGTCCCTCGACGGTGTCCGGCGGCGGCGTGTCCACTCCCTGGTGCCGGATCGTGCCCAGGGCCGTGGCCACGAAGGCGTACTCCTCGCCGAGCCGGGCACTCACCAGCGCACCGGCGCTCCACCACTCCAGCGACGTCCCGCCCATCCGCATCGTGCTCTTCGCCCGCTGGAGATGGCCGTTGTGGGCGTGGACCAAGGCCGGGCCCTGCTCCGCGAGGGCGAGGAGGTTGTGGGCCATCATCGAATCCCGCAGGCTCACCAGCCAGGTCATGCGGGCCGGTGAGGTGTCGGCCATCCAGTAGTGGTAGCGCAGCAGGCCGGTGGCGGTGCGCCCGTACAGGCGCGCCCGGTCCCAGTCGTCCCGCGAGGTTGCCGCGAGCAGGTGCGGTGTCTGTGTGTCGAGCAGTGCCACCAGATCGTCGGCGAGCAGCCGCAACTCCCCGGCCCCGGCCGACTGCCCCACGGACTGGGTCGGGTCCATCATCGCGGCCGGGTGGGCCCACCGGTCGTCGGCGCCGAGCAGGCGGTCGAGCGTTTCCCCGGTGCAGGGGAGCAGGTCCGCGTCCACCCCGGCCGCGAGGTAGCCGTGGAGCGCGGTGAGGGCCTGCCGGGGGCTCGCGGCGCCGGTGATCTCCAGCGGGCCGTCGAAACCGGCGAAGCGGAGCCGATCGGACGCGGACCGGCCGTCGTTGTAGGCGCGCATCCAGCGCACGAGTTCGCGGTTGGCCGCGGAGGTGCCCCAGCCGTGGCTGAATCCGTGCTCCATGGCCTCGTCGAGCGTGCCTGTGCCCGAGGTGACGTAGTCGTCCACGACCAGGCCCATCAGGCAGTCGCTCTCGAGCGCGATCGTCCGGTAGCCCTCCTGCTCGACGAGCTGCCGGAAGAGCTCGTTGCGCAGGTCGAGCAGAGTGTCCTCGCCGTGGGTGGGCTCGCCCAGGGCGAGCAGCCGGGCCCGGGCCGGAAGCAGCCTCATGACGGCGGCGGCCTCGACGGCATGGGCGGTGTCCTTGATCTCGGTAGCCATGCCTTCAACGGTATCGTTGAACCTTCGATTGAAACTTCTTCGCGATATCGGCAGAACCATGGGACGAAACCTTCAAAACGGCGAGCGGCTCAGGCCGATTGATCTGGCGCGCGGACACGGTCTGTCCACGCAGGCGATCAGGAACTACGAGGAGACCGGCATCCTTCCGGCCGCCGGTCGCACACCCCACGGCTACCGCACCTACACCTCGCTGCACGCGGCGGCCCTGCGCGCGTTCCTCGCCCTGGTGCCCGGCCACGGCCACCGGACGGCGACGTCGATCATGCGGGCCGTGAACCAGGGCTTGGCCGAGGAGGCTTTCCGCCTCATCGACGAGAGCCACGCCCAGCTCCTCGACGATCGCCGGACCCTCCAGGCCGTGGAGACCGCCCTCCGCGACCTGGAGCCCACCACGGCGCCTGGGCCCGATGTGGGGCCCGGGCCCACCACGGCGCCCGGGCCCGGCGACACGTTCATCGGGCCGTTGGCGGAAAAGCTCGGAATCGGGCCCGCGACGCTGCGCAAATGGGAGCGCGCCGGGCTGGTGCGCCCGCGCCGCGACCCGCTGACCGGGTACCGCGTCTACGACGAGGCCGCCGTACGGGACGCCCGGCTGGCCCACCAACTCAGGCGGGGCGGCTACCTGCTGGAGCAGATCGCCCCGCTGATCGCCCAGGTGCGGGCGGCCGGCGGGCTGGAGCCGCTTCAGGCCGCCCTGTGCGACTGGCAGGGTCGGCTGTCCGCCCGCGGGCGGGCGATGCTGACCGGGGCCGCGGAGCTGGAGGCGTACCTGCACGAGCGCGGATGAGACGTCGGCCGCCGGCCGAAAGAACAGGAGACAGGCGGTTCCGCCTCGGCCGGCCCGGACTTGGCGATCTTCTTGAGCCCGCGGTGCACAGTCAGGGCGGACGCCTCAGAGCCACCCCCGACAACCGAAGAGGTCACTGGTGAAGAACCATCAGCTCTGGCCGCTCGAGGAACCGGGCGATGTCGCGGAGGACGAGCGAACCGAGCTCGCCGTCGACGAGGCGGTGGTCGAACGACAAGGCGAGGGTCGCGGTGTCGCGCAGCCGTATGCGTCCCTTGTGTTCCCACGGTGTTCGCCGCACCTGGCCGAAGCAGAGGATCGCCGCTTCGCCAGGGTTGAGGATCGGGGTTCCGCCGTCGATGCCGAACACACCGATGTTGGTGATCGTGAACGTCCCGTTTCTCATCCGCTCGGGTGGCGTCTTGCCGGCGCGGGCCTGATCGATGAGGTCGGTGAGGGCCAAGGCGATCTCACGCAGGGAGAGCCGCTGGGCCGCGGCGATGTTGGGGACGATGAGCCCTCTCGGTGTCGCCGCTGCGATGCCGAGATTGACGTCGGGGTACTGGACGATCTCACCGGCCGCGGCGTCCCACTTCGCATTGATCTCGGGATGCCGCGCGATGGCGGTCAGCGCTGCCTTGATGACGAGACACAGCGCTGTCAGGCGCACACTCCCGAACGCCTTGTCGGCGCGTGCCCGCTTCAGCAGTTTGCGGGACCGCTGCACGTCGACGGTGACCCATTCCGTGACGTGCGGAGCGGTGAAGGCGCTCGTGACCATGGCCTCCGCGGTGTGCTTGCGCACTCCGCGAATCGGCGTGCGCACCACGTCGTCACGGGGGAGGTCCGGGGCGTTCGACGCGGTTGCCCGCTTCCCGGCGAGGCGGTGGACATCCTCGCGCGTGATGCGTCCCGACGGGCCTGTGGCGGCCACGAGGCGCAGGTCGACTCCGAGGTCGCGGGCGAGCTTGCGCACCGGCGGGGTGGCGAGGGACTTCCGGGTGGAAGGTGTGACGGCCGGTGGCTCGGGCTTCCTCTTTCGCGGGCGTCGCGCTGTCCGCGCGTGGGCCGGCCCATAGCCGACCAGGACGGGCTCGCGGGCGGGGGCGGACGGTTGCTCGTCTGGGGCAGGCGGATCGACGGGCTCTTGGGGTCTGGCGTCGAGTCCGGGACCCGCCTGCGGGGCGCCGTCGTCCTCGACCTCGAACGTGATGATCGGCGCACCGACGGCCACCGCCTCGCCGGCGGCACAGAGGATTTCGGTGACGGTCCCGGCGTACGGGCTGGGCAGCTCCACCACTGCCTTCGCCGTCTCGATCTCCACGATGGTGTCGTTGACGCCGACCGGGTCGCCGGGTCCCACGCGCCACTCGAGGATCTCGGCCTCGGTGAGACCCTCGCCGACGTCGGGGAGATGGAAGTGCTTGGTTACGAGCATCGTGTCCTCCAGGAGAGGTCCGCCGGACGGTTTACGGGGCACACACCCGGTCGACGGCGTCGAGAACTCGATCGAGATCGGGCAGGTAGTCGTCTTCGGCGCGGGCCGGCGGATAGGGGACGTTGTAGCCGCCGACCCGTTCCACGGGGGCCTCGAGGTCGTAGAAGCAGTGCGCCATGACCGTGGCGGCGATTTCGGCGCCCAGGCCGACGTTGACGGGTGCCTCGTGTACGACGACGACGCGCCCCGTCTTCGACGCCGAGCGGCACAGCTCGGCGGTGTCGAGCGGCGACAGCGAGCGGAGGTCGAGGATTTCCAGCGAACGGCCTTCGGTGGCGGCGACCTCGGCCGCGTTGAGCGCGACCGCGACCGTGGGCCCGTAGGCGACCACGGTGACGTCGGCGCCTTCGCGCAGGACCCGGGCGCGCTTCAAGGTGTCGCCGTCCACAGGGCGGCCGAGGCCGACCTCGGCCCGGTCCCAGTATCGGCGCTTCGGCTCGTAGAAGATGACGGGGTCGTCGCACGCGATCGCGGCGCGGAGCATGTCGTACGCGTCCTGGGGGTGGCCGCACGCTACGACGCGCAGCCCGGCCGTGTGGCAGAAGTACGCCTCATTCGACTCGCTGTGGTGCTCGACCGCGCCGATCCCGCCCCCCACCGGGATCCGGATGGTGACGGGAAGCCGCAGCAGCCCGCGGGACCGTGCCCGCATCTTCGCCAGCTGGCTGACGATCTGATCGAAGGCGGGGTAGACGAAACCGTCGAACTGGATCTCGCACACCGGCCGGTACCCCCGCAGGGCCAGGCCGATCGCCGTTCCGATGATCCCCGATTCGGCCAGCGGGGTGTCCACCACGCGGTCGCCGAACTCTTCGGCCAAGCCATCGGTCACCCGGAACACCCCGCCCAGGGAGGCGATGTCCTCGCCGAGCAGAACCACCCGCTCGTCGTCGCGCATGGCCTGCCGCAGCCCCTCGTTCAGCGCGCGTCCGAGCGTGGTCGTGGCGGCCTTGTCCTGGGCGTCCCTCTCGGCCGAGGTGGCCGCGGCGGTGATGGTCACAGGAAGGACTCCAGATACGTCTCGAAGCCTTCGCGCTCGTGTCGCAGGGCCTCGGTCTCCTCGCACAAGGTGTTTCGGAAGGTGTCGCTCAGGGACGGCTCCGGAAGGGCACGGCACTCCCGGCGTGTCCGCGCCGCGAGCTCCTCGGCGTCGGAGGCGACCGTCGCGAAGTAGTCCTCGTCGGCCCAGCCGCGCGCCGTGAGCAGAAGGCGTACGCGCTCCACGGGGTCGTGGGCCTCCCACCGGGCGAGCTCGGCGTTGTCGCGGTAGCGCTTGGGATCGTCCGACGTGCTGTGTCCGGACATGCGATAGGTGTGCGCCTCGATGAACCCAGGTGCTCCACCGGCCCGGACTCGCTCGACCATGCGCTGTGTGGCGGCGTGGACAGCCAGTACGTCGTTGCCGTCCACGGACACCGCGTCGAGTCCGAATCCCCTCGCACGTTCCCTCAGTGGGGCGGCGTACTGCTTGCTCGCGGGTGTCGAGATCGCCCATCCGTTGTTCTGGCAGAAGAACACGATGGGTGCCGACGCCACCGCCGCCCAGTTGAGCGCCTCGTTGGCGTCCCCCTGGCTGGACGCGCCGTCACCGAAGTAGGTGAACACGACGCTGTCGGTGGCGTCGTACCGAACGCCCATCGCATAGCCGACCGCGTGCAGTGTCTGCGTCGCCAGCACAAGACTGTAGATGTGGAAGTGATGCCGCTCGGGGTCCCACGAGCCATGGCTGGCACCGCGCCACTGCGACAGCAATTCCGCCGGTGAGATACCACGGCAAAGGGCTGCCACGTGCTCGCGGTAGGACGGGAAGACCCGGTCGTCCGCTCGAAGAGCCCGGATCGAACCGGCTTGTGCCGCTTCCTGCCCGAGGGACATCAGCCAGAGCCCGAGCTCACCCTGGCGTTGCAGGGAGTACGCCTCCTGGTCGAAGCGGCGCCCGAGCACCATGTCGCGGTACAGCGTACGGACCAGTTCATCACTCACCTCGAGCATGCCCGCGGCCGCCTGCTCGTTCAGCGTTCCGGCAGGGTCGACCAACTGCAGGACGTCGTCGGCGTGGGCCGCCGCGGATGTCGCAATGGAGTTCGCGCTCATGACCGCCCCCAGGTGTGCGCGCGGTCCACGGCGGTGTGACCCTTCCGGAGGAGGCGCGGCATCCGCAGCGGCGCCGCCATCACGAGCTCCCGGATGGTGAAGCCGGAGAGCGCTTCGACGAGGGCATCGACCTGCGCGGGCTCCGCTGCGGCGAAGACGGTGCAGCGAGTCCGGCCGGCTTCCACGACATCCGCGGAAAACGCCCGGGCGATGGCGACGACTTCGGCGAGTCGGCCTTCGGGGAAGGCGACCGCCACGAATGCCCCGCGCCGATGGTGCGACGTGTCATCGAAGAAGCGGACGACCTTGACGACGTCGGGTGCCCGGTTCAAGAACTTGACAAGCCGTTCCAACTTGATCTCGTCTGCCGTGTCCACCTCGATGGTGATCCTCCGCAGCCCGTCGACGGGCGCGGCGACGTCCATGGTGAGCACGTTGAACTGGCGATGCGCCAAGATCGATGCAACTCGAGCGAGCGCCAAGGGCATGGCCACGACATCGAGTCGCAGCACGGCACCACCATGGTGCGTGTCCGGCTTCATGGCTTCAGAGGGGGCAGCGGGTGTTGCTGCTTGTATCGCGACTGACATGAGGGACACAGTTCCAAGGGCCCGGTCCGTCCACAACAAAGGTGCGCACAGCGATGCGAAGCAGGCGCACATGAGCAGTCCAACCGGGTCGGGAGTGACCGTTGAGGGAAGTACGGCTTACAGTTGCGGTATGTCAGCACCCGTACATCTCGACTCGGTCGATCTGCAGATCTTGGAGTTGTTGCGAGCCGACGGGCGGCGCACCGTTCGCGACATCGCACGCCTGGTGCAGCTCTCGCCGGCGCCGGTCCGGCGGCGCATCACACGCCTCGAGGAGTCGGGAGTCATCACCGGGTACACGATCACGACGGATCAGGCCAAGCTCGGTCAGGGCCTCCAGGCAGTCACTGAGCTGCGTTTCACGGGCGACACGGACATCCATGACATCGTGGAGTTCGCGTCGACTCTGCCGGAGGTCGACGAGGTGTTGACGCTCACGGGCGACGTGGACGCACTCGTCCGGTTGCATGTCGACAATGTCGATGACCTGCAGAAAGTAGTGAATCGCCTGCGTCGTAAGGGTGTCGGCGTGCTGCAGACGAAGACGCTGATCGTCATCGCCTCCTGGCAACGCGGAACTTCCGTGCCCTGAGATCGAGGTGGCCGACGAGCCGACCGCCTGCCGCCCGCACGCCGCACACGGGTCACGGGTGCTCGCGACCAGCGAGCACACCGATTCCCCCGAGCGTTTACGGTCGAGTGGTTGACGTCTCCTCGTCGTCCACGAGCGCGAGCAGCGGCCCCTGTTCGTTCTCGGGGACGTAGCCGGCGTAGTAGTCGTAGAGCGTGCGCCGCGAGATGCGTGCTGCCGCCTGGCCGTCCCGTACCCGGATCGCCTCGAGCACTTCCTGGTGGTGGCGGAGCGACTCCCGCATGAGCGCCGTGCTGTTGCGTGCGTGGGCGACCTTGTCCGAGATCAGCGAGAGGACAGCGCCCCGGACCACCTGATTGCAGACCTCGATGAGGGAGTTGCGGCTGGCCACGGCCACCGCCTCATGGAATGCGACGTCCGCCTTGCTGAACTCCTCGTACCCTGCCTCGATCGCGTCCGACATGACGGCGAGCGTCCGTTCCATGGCGGACAGCTCCTCCTCGGACCGCAGCCGAGCCGCCAGCAGGCTCGCCGACCCGTCGAGGATCATGCGGAACGAGATCAACTCGGCCATCGACACGTTGTCGAACTGGACGAGCCGCGTCATCTCCTTGGTCAGGCCGGCCGGCGAGAACGGCAGGATCTCCGGGCCGTTCGGATCACCCGGGCGCGAGCGGACGAGGCCGTTGCTCTCCAGCACGCGCAGGGCCTCCCGCACCGTGGGTCGGCTCGCCCCGAACTGCGTCACCAACTCCCGCTCGCTCGGAAGCCGTTGGCCGGGCTTCAGATCACCTCGCGCGATCGCCTGCTCGATCTGCTCGACGATGCGCTGGTAGAGCCGTACCGGTGAGACCTGCCGGAACTGTGCCCCATCACTCACGGATTCTTCCCTTCGAGCGTGGTACGTGTCGTCTTCTCCCCGGTGGGCGCGCCGGGGGCGCTGTCCGGCCAGTGCGGGACCGCCTCGGCGGGCCGGTTCCGTTCGTACCACGCCGCCGCCCTCAAGACGCCGAGATCGTCGAAGCGGCGGCCCGCGATCTGCACCCCGATGGGCCGACGGTCCGCCGTAAAACCGCAGTTGACGGTCGCCGCGGGCTGCCCCGACATGTTGTACGGCGCGGTGAAGCCGATGTGGGCCATGGTTTTCGCGTCCCCCGTGAACGGCATCGGCTGCTCAGCGGGAAACGCCGCCACCGGAGCCACCGGCGAGAGCACCAGATCGTACGGGCCCGTGGCGGCGACGGTCCGCGCCTGGATGCGCATGATCTGCTGGTAGCACTGGAGCACCCTCGTGCCCGGTACGTCCGCGCCCCCCTGACACCACCTGATGATGTGGGGGTGGACGCGCAGCCCGGCCTCGGGCGTCAGCTCGCGGAAGTCGTTCCAGGACCGTACCCGCCAGAACAGATCCAGGTCGTCCAGGAGATCCTGGCTCAGATACGGCTCGACGGGCTCCACGACGGCTCCCGCCGCCTCGAAGACCGCGGCGGCGCGGTTCACCGCGGCGAGGATCTCGGCGTCGCACGGCTCGCCGCAGCCGGCGTCCAGGTGCACCCCCACCCGCAGTCCGCGTACCTCGCCGGCCGGCGCCGACCAGTCGATGTCCTGTGGCGGCAGGCTTGTCCAGTCCCGGGGATCCGGCTGGCTCAGGACACGCATGAACAGGGCCGCGTCCGCCACGGTGCGGGTCAGCGGACCGGCGGCGCGCCCCAGGTACGGGGCGTCCAGCGGGATCCTCCCGTAGCTGGGCTTGAGCGTGGCCAGCCCCAGCCAGGTGCCCGGCAGCCGGATCGATCCTCCGATGTCGGTGCCCACGTGGAGTGGACCGTACCCCCCGGCGGCCGCGGCCCCCGCACCGGAGCTGGAGCCGCCCGTGGTCCAGGCGGCGTTCCACGGGCTGCGCGAAATGCCGTGCCGGCTGGAGACCCCCGAGGAGAGCATGCCCCAGTCCGGCATCACGGTCGACCCGAGGATCACCCCGCCGGATTCGAGGACCCGCGCGGTGATGGGCGCGTCCGCCTCGGGGACGACGGGATCGGTTCCCGCGTTGCCCGAGGGCATGGGGACGCTCCTGCGGGCGACGTTCTCCTTCAGTGTCACGGGCACGCCGTCGATGGGCCCGAGCGGTTCCCGCGCGGCCCATCGGGCCTCGCTGGCCTGGGCCGCCTTGCGGGACTCGTCCGGATCCCGCACCCAGAACGCGTTGAGCACACTCTCGCGTGCCTCGATGACCGACTGGACGGCGTCGTGGACCTGGACCGGCGACAACGTGCGGTCAGCGAATCGGGCCACCATCTCGACGGCCGGCATGGTGGCCAGGCCCTGTTCCGTGAGCACCCGCAGTCTCCTTCTCCCCCAGCCACCGCTGGGAGGTACCCCCTGGCGATGCCTGGGGAATTCGAACCCTTGACAAGAGCAGTTTCAGTCGTCACGGTACCTGGCAAATGAGCTTACTGGTCAGGCCAGTCACAACGAAAGGTGGCGTCCATGACGCGGGACCCCGAGGTCGTGCGGCTCGCCGTCATACCGGGCGACGGAATCGGCCCTGAGGTCGTCGCGGCGACCGTGCCCACGCTCCGGACCGCGCTGGAGGCCGAAGGCCGCCGGCTCGACGTGACCTCGTACGACTGGGGAGGCGAGCGGTACCTCCGGCAGGGCGCGGCGATGCCGGCCGATGCGGCCGACCTCGTCAAGAAGGCGGACGCCGTGCTGTTTGGCGCCGTCGGACGTCCCGATGTGCCGGAGCACGAACTGGTCTGGGGCCTGATCATCGGCCTGCGGCAGCAGCTCGACCTCGCCGTGAACCTCCGCCCGGTGCGCGCGTTCCCCGGCGTTCCCACCAAGGTGCGCGACACCGATGGCGTGGACCTGGTGATCGTGCGCGAGAACACCGAGGGCGAGTACGTCGGCGCCGGCGGGGTGGCGCACGCCGGCAGCGGACACGATCTCGGCATCGAGGTCGCCGTGCACTCCCGTCGCGTCATCGAGCGGGCGGCGCACCAGGCGTTCGCCCTGGCCGGCCGGCGGACGGGACGTCTGTGTCTGGTGACCAAGTCCAACGCGATGCGATACGGCTATCCGCTGTGGGACCGGGTGGTACGCGAGGTCGGCGAGCACTACCCGGCCGTGCGACTGGAAACCGTACTGGTCGACGCCATGGCCGCCCGCATGATCCAGGCTCCGCGCTCCCTTGACGTGCTGCTCGCGAGCAACCTGTTCGGCGACATCCTGTCCGATCTCGCCGCGGTGCTCGCCGGCGGTATGGGCATGGCGCCCAGCGCCAACGTCCTTCCGGGCGCGGATGTGCCGGGTATCTACGAACCCGTGCACGGCTCCGCACCCGACATCGCCGGGAAGGGTGTGGCGAATCCGGTGGCGTGCATGCTCTCCGGCGCGATGCTGCTCGACGACCTCGGACACGCCGGCGCGGCTCGCCGCATCCACGACGCGGTGGCGGCCACCTTGCGCGACGCCCGGCACCACACGGCCGACCTCGGCGGCAACGCCACCACGGCGGAGGTGGCATCCGCCGTCCTGCACACGATGGAAAGCCAGGGGTAGTACATATGAGACATACCAGGCGGCTGGCGCGGGGGACCGGGACCCTCGCGGCCACGCTCGCATGCCTGTTGCTGGCAGCCTGCTCGGCCGGGTCCACGGCAGCCGGCGGTACCGGGAAGAACGCCCTGAACATCGGGCTCACCGCCGAGCCGGCCAACTTCGACTTCACCAAGACCGAAGGTGCCGCCATTTCGCAGGCACTGCTCTACAACGTCTACGAGAACCTGGTGAAGCTGGACCAGTCCGGGAAGATACGGCCGCAATTGGCCACGTCGTGGAGCCTGTCCAAGGACCGCAAGACATACACGTTCCACCTGGTGAAGAAGGCCAGGTTCAGCAATGGCGCACCGTTCACGGCCAAGGACGCCGCATTTTCCATCGGACGTGTCAGCTCCGACTGGACGATTGCGCAGAAGGCCCAGATGGACGTCGTGGACACGGCGCGGGCGGTGTCGCCCACCGAACTGAAGGTCACCCTGAAACGGCCGAGCAACGACTGGCTGTACCGGATGACCACCCGCGTCGGCGCGATGTTCAGCCGGACCGGCGTGGGCAAGCTGGCCACCGAGCCGGTGGGCACCGGCCCGTACGCGGTGAAGAAGTGGAACCGCGGCGACTCGATCACGCTGGCCCGTCGTCCTGACTACTGGGGGCGCAAGCCGCACTTCGCGTCGGTCACCCTCAAGTACTTCAAGGACCCGACGGCCATGAACAACGCGCTGCTCACGGGCACCATCAACGTGATCGGCACGATGCAGTCCCCGGATGCCCTCTACCGGTTCGCGAACAACCCGAAGTACAAGGTCATCGAGGGCACGACCAACGGCGAGGTGGTCCTCTCCCTCAACAATGGCTCGGGCCCGCTGAAGAATCCGAAGGTCCGCCAGGCAGTGCGGTACGCCATCGACCACAAAGCCCTGATGGACACCTGCTGGGCGGGCCGCGGCAAGCTCATCGGCAGCATGGTCCCTCCGACCGACCCGTGGTACCAGAACCTCACGAACGAGTATCCGTACAACCGCGGCAGGGCCAAGAAGCTCCTCGAGGAGTCCGGCCAGGCCGGCCGTACGCTGCGGCTGCGGCTTCCGACGCTGCCCTATGCCACCGCGTGCGGCACCGTGGTCAAGAGCCAGCTCGAACAGGCCGGGTTCAAGGTCAAGCTCGACCAACTGGAGTTCCCCGCCGCCTGGCTGACCACCGTGTTCAAGAACGCCGACTACGACATGTCCATCATCGGCCATGTGGAACCCCGCGACATGCAGGCGGTGTTCGGGAGCAAGACCTCCTACACCCGCTACGACAACCCTGAGTTCCGCGCTCTGCTGAAGAAGGCGGACCAGGGCACCCAGAAGGAGCAGATCACCTCCATGCGGGCGGCTGCCCGGCTGCTGTCCAAGGACGCCGCGGCCGACTGGCTGTTCCTGCTGCCGAACCTGATGGTGGCGAACAAGGACATCACCGGTCTGCCGGTGAACACCGTCTCCGAGTCACTGGATCTCACCGGCCTGGGCCGGTCATGAAAGGCGGCCTCAACCCATGATCGTCCGTCTGGCGCAGCGGATCGCGATCCTCCTGGCCAGCCTTGTCGTGAGCTCCGTGCTGGTGTTCGCGTTCATGGCGGTCCTGCCGGGGGATCCGGCGCGCGTCGCACTCGGCACCAGCGCATCGGATACCGCGGTGGCGCAACTGCGCGAGCAGTTCGGGCTCGACCGGCCGCTCGTGGACCAGTACCTGAGCTGGATACACGGACTGGTGACCTTCGACCCGGGTAACTCCTACATCTCACACGCCCCGATCGGCCCGCAGATCTCCGACCGCCTCCAGGTCACCCTGTGGCTCGTCGGCACCGGGATGGTGATCGCCTGCATCCTGGCGATCCCCATGGGCATGGTCATGGCCGTGCGGCACCGCAGGCCGTCCGGGCTCATCCTCTCGGCCCTGTCCCAGATCGGCGTGGCCGTCCCGGCGTTCCTCGCGGGCATCCTCCTGATCACCGTGTTCGCGGTGGGGCTCGGGTGGCTGCCGGCGAACGGCTGGACACCCCCGGTGCAGGATCCGGTCCTGTTCCTCAAGCAGCTGGTGCTGCCCGCGCTCTCCCTCGGAGTGGTGCAGGGGGCAGTGCTCACCCGCTATGTCCGCAGCGCCGTGCTCGAGGTCCTCAGGGAGGACTATCTGCGCACCGCTCGTGCCAAAGGACTCCGTCCGACGCAGGCGCTGCTGCGGCACGGCCTGCGGAACGCGGCGGTGCCCGTGGTCACCGTCCTGGCGCTGCAACTCGCCACGCTGCTGGTGGGTGCCGTCGTCATCGAACGGGTCTTCGTCATCCCCGGGCTCGGGAGCCTGCTGCTGGACAGCGTCTCCAACCGCGACCTCATCCTGGTGCAGGACGTGGTCATGATCATCGCAACGGCGGTGCTGCTCGTGAACTTCCTGGTGGACATCATCTATCTGATGATCGACCCGCGGCTGAGGGTGGGTGCGTCATGAGTGCTCTGAACACGGAAGCCGCTGTCGCGTCCGCGGCGCCCGAGGGCCGTCGGCGGCGCCGCCCGGTGACGGGCAGCCTCCTGGTGGGCGGTCTCATCGTCCTGGTCGTACTCGGCATGGCGCTGCTGTCCTTCGTGTGGACCCCGCACGACCCGACCCTGGTGAACCCCGCGGCGCGGCTGGAGAAGCCGTCGGCGGAGTACTGGTTCGGCACGGACAAATTCGGCCGCGACGTGTTCAGCCAGATCATGATGGGCTCGCGCACCACGCTCTTCGTCGGCTTCGTTGCGGTGGGGGTCGCCGCCCTGGTCGGAGTGCCCCTCGGCATCGTCGCCGGAATGGCGCCCCGCTGGTTCGGCGAGCTGCTCATGCGCGGCAACGATCTGATTCTCGCCTTCCCGGCGCTCCTGCTGACCATCATGTTCTCCGCCGTGTACGGCGCCGGCACGCTGGTCGCGATGGTCGCCATCGGCATCGCGTCCATCCCCCATTTCGCCCGGCTGATCCGCGGCGGCACGCTGCAAGTCATGCGGACCGAATATGTCGTCGCCGCGCGCGCGGCGGGCCGCGGGCCGTTCGCGGTCGCCCTGCGGCATGTCCTGCCCAACGTCAGCAGTCTCGTCATCGTGCAGGCGTCGGTCGGATTCGCCATCGCCGTACTCGCCGAAGCCGCGCTGTCGTTCCTGGGCTTCGGAACCCCGCCCCCCACACCATCCTGGGGCCGGATGCTGCAGGAGAGCCAGGAGATGCTGTCGATCGCCCCCCGGCTCGCCGTGTTTCCGGGTATCGCGATCGCGGTGGCGGTGCTCGGATTCAACCTGCTCGGTGACGGCCTGCGCGACCGCTTCGACCCCAAGATGGAGGACCGCCGATGACCCCGGCACCTGACACGGCACCGGCCTCCGCAGCGGGCTCGCCCGACTCGCCCGATGACGTGTTGACCGTTCGGAAACTCGACGTCGCGGTGGGCGGCCGCAAGCTCGTCGAAGACGTCGACTTCACCATCCGGGCAGGCGAACGGGTCGGCCTGATCGGCGAGTCGGGGTCGGGCAAGTCGCTGACCGCACTGAGCGTCATGGGCCTGCTTCCCGAGGAGCTCCGGGCCACGGGTTCGGTGCGGCTCGCCGGAGTCGGCCACGACCTGGTGGGAGCCGACGAGGCCCGGATGTCCCGGGTGCGGGGCAAGGAGATCGCCATGGTCTTCCAGGAGCCCATGACCGCTCTGAACCCCACGATGAAGATCGGTCGGCAGATCGCCGAGGTGCTGCTGATCCACCGGACCAGGCCCGACCGTGCGTCCGCTCGCGCCGCCGCCGTGGAACTCCTCGCCCAGGTGGGACTGCCCGATCCCGCGGTCGCCGCCGACGCCTACCCGCACCAGTTCTCCGGAGGCCAGCGGCAACGGGTGGTGCTGGCCATCGCCCTCGCGAACGACCCCGCGCTGCTGGTCTGCGACGAACCCACCACCGCACTCGATGTCACGGTGCAGGCGCGGGTGCTCGACCTGATCGTGCGGGGCGTCCAGGACCGCAGGTCGGCCATGCTCTTCATCACCCACGACCTGGCCGTGGTGGCCACCGCCTGCGAGCGGGTCATGGTCATGTACGGCGGGCGGGTGGTCGAGTCCGGCCCGGTCCGGGAGGTGTTCACGCGCCCCCGGCACCGCTACACGCAGGGCCTGATCGGCGCCTCCGACCTGACCGTGGTCGACGACCGCGGCCGGCTGGTCACCATCGGCGGGTCGGTTCCGCCCGCGGGACAGTTCCCCGCCGGATGCGTCTTCAGAAACAGATGCGCCCAGGCGACCGAGGTGTGCGCCACCCGGCCGGAATGGGTCGCGACCGGGCCGGACTCCGGCTACGCCTGCTTCCACCCGGTGCCCGAGAGCGGCGCACCCGGGACCGGCACCCCCACGAACCAGGAGGCCGGCCGTGGCTGAGCAGACGACCAGCGCCCCCCTCGCCCCCGGCCCGGGGACCGGCCCGGCGGACGCCATCAGCGTCCGCGACGTCACCCGCGACTACCGACGGCCCCGTACCTCGCTACGCCACCCCAGCCCGCCGGTGCACGCGCTGCGCGGTGTCAGCTTCGCCGTCCCTGCGGGGCAGCGGTTCGGCATCGTAGGCGAGTCGGGATGCGGCAAGTCGACCCTGCTGCGGATCCTGGCCGGGCTCGACCGCCCCACCAGCGGCAGCGTCGCGATCGACGGCCGGGACATCACCGGGCTACGGGAGAGACAGCTCCGGTTCGTCCGCGAGCGGCTCCAGCTCGTGTTCCAGGACCCGATGAGTTCACTGGACCCGCGCATGCGGGTCGGCGACATCGTGGCCGAGCCGCTCGTCGCGCAGGGCCACGGGAACCGCCGGGAGCGGGTGGCCGAGTTGCTCGAGGCCGTCGGTCTGCGAGCCGACGCGGCGGACCGGTATCCGCACCAGTTCTCCGGCGGCCAGCGGCAGCGCATCTCGATCGCGCGCGCTCTGGCCCCCCGCCCGAAGGTCATCGTGGCCGATGAGCCGGTGAGCGCCCTGGACGTGTCCGTACGAGCCCAGGTGCTCAACCTCATCGCCGACCTCGTCGACGAGTTGTCCCTCACGCTGGTCTTCGTCTCCCACGACCTGTCCGTGGTCCGCCATGTGTGCGACCGGGTCGCCGTCATGCACAACGGGCAGATCGTGGAGACCGGGGCCACCGAGCAGGTGTACGAGGACCCGCAGCATTCCTACACACGCAGGCTGATCTCCGCCGTTCCCACTCTGGGCAAGGCACTGTCCGGAGTGTCGGCGGCCGACCTCAACCGGGAGTACCAACCGTGACGACCCATGCCGAACCCGCCGGCGAAAGCCCCGTGGCGAGGGAGTTTCCCGAGGGTCTTCCCATCGGCGATTCCTGGGTGGAGGCACCCGCCACCGAGGACGTCCGTTTCCCCTACGACGGGACGCTCGTCGCACGGGCGCCGATCGGGGACACCGCCCTCGCCCGCCACGCGGTCGACGCGGCCCTCGCGATCCGCGAGCGCGTCGGCCGGCTCCCCTCGCACGTACGCAGGGCGGCGCTGCTCGCGACGCACGAGGCGGTCGCCTCCCGGCGCTCGGACTTCGAGCGGCTCCTCGTCCTGGAGACCGGCAAGCCGCTGGTCGACTGCCGTGTCGAGGTGGACCGCACCCTGCTGACCCTGCTGACGGCGGCCGAGGAAGTGGCCCGGCTGCACGGGGAGACGGTGCCGCTGGACCTGCTGCCGTCGGGGGAGGGGCTGCTCGGTTTCTGGACCCGCAAGCCCATCGGTGTGGTGGTGGGCATCGCCGGCTTCAACTATCCGCTGCTGCTCGCCGCGCACAAGATCGCCCCATCCCTGGCCGCCGGCTGCCCGGTCATCGCCAAGCCCGCCCCGCAGACCCCGCTGGCCACCCTGTGGCTGGTGCACCTCCTCCGTGAGGCCCTGCGCGCCGGCGGGGCGCCACAGGCCGCGGTGCAGCTGGTGACCGGGGGCCCCGAGGTGGGCGTCGCGCTGACCACCGACCGCCGGATCGGAGCGGTGTCCTTCACCGGTTCCGCCGCCGTCGGCCACCAGATCGCCCGGGACGCGGCACCCACCAAGGTGCTGCTCGAACTCGGCTCCAACGCCGCCCTGGTGGTGGCCGCCGACGCCGACCTCGACGCCGCCGCCGACGCGGTGGTACGCGGCGGGTACTACGCGTCGGGCCAGGCGTGCATCAGCGTGCAGCGGGTCATCGTGGTGGACTCCGTGCGGAAGGAGTTCGTGGCCCGCTTGACGGAGCGAGTGGCCCAGGTGACCGTGGGCGACCCCCGCGATCCGCAGACGCGTGTCTCGGCACTCATCGACCAGCGGTCGACCGAGCGGGTGCGCGGGTGGCTGGCCGAGGCGGTGGAGGCGGGGGCGTCGCTGGTGGCCGGAGGCTCGGTCACCGATGGTGTGATCGAGCCCGCCGTGCTGCTCGATGTGGACCGCGCCCTCGCCGTCTGGGACGAGGAAGTGTTCGGCCCCGTGGTCGCCGTACGGTCCGTCCCCGATCTGGAGGCCGCCTTCGACCTGGTCAACGACTCGCGCTACGGACTGCACGCGAGTGTCTACACCAGCGCCCTGGACACCGCGTTCGCCGCTCTCGACCGCCTGGAGGTGGGCGGAGTGGTCGTCAATGAGGTCCCCGGTTTCCGTTCCGACGTCATGCCGTACGGCGGTGTGAAGGACTCCGGGGCCGGACGGGAGGGCCCGAGGTTCGCCATCGAAGAGCTCACCGTGACCCGTATGGCAGTGATCCGTCCGACGACAACGAAGCCGTGAGGACCACCATGCAAGCAAAGGACCGCACCGATGCGGTGGACGCGTACTCCCGCCTGTTCCGGCTCGACGGCCGGAAGGCCGTCGTGGTGGGCGCGGGCAGTGGAATCGGCCGGGAGAGCGCCTTGGCCCTCGCCGCGCACGGCGCCTCGGTGGTGTGCGCCGACCGTGATCTGACGGCGGCCACGGAGTCGGCGTCGATGGGGGCGGGCCTCGTGCCGTACGCCCTCGACGTGCTCGACGGCGAGGCGGTCGCGCGTGCCGCCGAGGAGCTCGGACCCGTCGACGTGCTCGTCTTCACCGCCGCGACGAACGTGCGCAAGCACCTGCTCGACTACACGGCGGAGGAGTTCGAGCGGGTCGTGGCGCTCAATCTGCGCGCATCCTTCGACCTGGTGCGGGCGTTCGGCCGGGGCATGGCCGAACGCGGCAGGGGAAGCATCATCGGCTTCAGCTCGATTCGCGCGGTGGCCGTCGAACCGGGGCAGGGGGTGTACGCGGCCACGAAGGCCGGCCTCGTCCAGATGCTGCGGACCGCGGCGGCCGAGCTGGGACCGTCGGGCGTGCGGGTGAACACCGTCGCCCCGGGCATCGTGGACACACCGCTGACCGCGCAGATCAGGGCCGTACCGGAATGGTCCGAGGCCTATGCGACCAAGAGCGCCCTGGGCCGCTGGTCCCGGCCCGAGGAGCTGGCCGGCGCCGTCGTGTACCTCGCGTCGGACGCGTCATCCTTCGTCACCGGGAGCCAGCTCTTCGTGGACGGAGGCTGGACGGCGATCGACGGACGCTACACGCCGCCCAACTGACGGGCGTCGAAAACCCCCAGGCCCCCTCTTCCGGGGTGAACCCGGAAGAGGGGGCCTGGGGGTCGTATCAGTCGATGCGCTCGAAGGGCACCGTGCCCTCTTCGTCCGGCGCGACCGTGAAGACGACCTTCTCGAACCCTCCGGTGAACGCGAATTCGCCGTCATAGCTGGGTGAGGAGGGCGACAGGGTGTCCCGGCCGATGTCGAGGCCTTGCCATCCCAGGAAATGGGGGAGGACCCGCGGAATGTCCGCGGTGCCCACCGGCCTGCCTGACACGTACAGGTGTCCGACGCCCCGCATGTCACCGGTCTTGTCGAAGGAGAAGGTCAGCTCCGCCGGGCCGATCGGGAGTTCCTCCGCCGAGGTCACCGTGTACCGGGTGCCGAGGAAGTTGTACTCGTAGACCAGCCGGTTGTCCTTGACGTACAGGACATATCCGCTGCTGATGTTGCCCAGGGACACCAGGACACCCTCGTCCGACGTGGCGGCCCGGTCGACGTACGCGGTGATGCGGTGCGCGCGGTTCATCACCGGTGGCACCGCGGCGCCGGGCAGATGGGCCATGCCGGGGTAGTAGGTGAAGGTGGTGCGCTTGCGCGGCGAGCCGGGACGCGGAATCTTCGCCCGGAGGGCGAATCCGTTGTCATCCAGCGGCAGCACATCGTACTTTCCGGCTTCCACCCAGAAGCGGGAGATCATCTTCTGCAGTTGCTCGGGCCGCTCCTCCGCCAGGTCGTTGCATTCCGAGAAGTCGGTGTCGTGGTGGTAGAGCTCCCACTTGTCGTCGTCGAAGGAGGTTCCGCGCTGGTGGAAGGAGACGGCCTTCCAGCCGTCGTGCCAGATCGCGCGGTGCCCGAACATCTCGAAGTACTGGGCCTCCTTGCGCGTCGGCGCGGTCGGCGCATCGAAGGTGTAGGCCATGCTGGTGCCGTGGATCGGCATTTGCGGGATGCCGTTGTAGACCTCGGGCGCCCGCAGACCGAGCAGTTCGAAGAGGGTCGGCACGATGTCGCTGACGTGGTGGAACTGCTGCCGGCTCTCGTCGGTGCGCGGCAGTCCCCGGGGCCACTGCACGATGAGCGGGCAGCGGACGCCACCCTCGTGGGTGTTCTGCTTGTAGCGCTTGAACGGTGTGTTGCCCGCCTGTGCCCATCCCCACGGGTAGTTGGCGTGCGCGCGCGTGGTGCCGATCTCGTCGATCCGCGCGAGCATCTCGTCGAAGTCCTCGGATTGGCCGTTCTGGAACGCGGTGGGGTTGAGTGACCCCTTCTGGCCGCCTTCCTGGCTGGCCCCGTTGTCCGAGAGCAGGATGGTGATGGTGTTCTCCATCTGCCCTATCCGCTCCAGGAATTCCATGAACCGGCCGATGTGGTGGTCGGTGTGGTCGAGCATCGCCGCGTAGGCCTCCTGGAGGCGCACGGACAGCTTCTTCTCGTCGTCCGACAGCTCGTCGAAGGGCTCGACTCCGGGGTTGCGCGGGGCCAGTTCGGTGCCGGGCGGCAGGATGCCCCGTTCGATCTGGCGGGCGTGCCGGGTCGCGCGCTCGACGTCCCAGCCGTGGTCGAACCGGCCCCGGTACTTCTCCAGGTACTCCTGCGGAGCCTGGTGCGGGGCGTGCGCCGCACCGAAGGCCATGTACATGAAGAAGGGCTTCTCAGGAGTGACCGACGTCTGGTCCGTGACGAATTCGATCGCCCGGTCCACCAGGTCCTCACTGAGGTGATAGCCCTCTTCCGGGGTCTTCGGCGGATCCACGGCGTGGTTGTCGTAGAACAGTTCCGGATAGAAGCTGTCCGTCTCGGCTTCCAGGAATCCGTAGTAGCGCTCGAAGCCACGGGAGAGCGGCCACTGGGTGTACGGCCCGGACGCGGTGGTCTGCTCCATGGGCGCCAGGTGCCACTTGCCCACGGCCATGGTGTTGAAGCCGTTGTCTCGCAGCACCTCGGGCAGCATCGCGGCGGCCTTGGTGACGCGTCCGCGGCCGCTGGGGAAGCCGGTGTCGAAGTTGGACAGCATCCGCATGCCGACCGAGTGGTGGTTCCGGCCGGTCAGCAGGGAGGCTCGGGTCGGCGAACACAGCGTGGTGGTGTGGAAGTTGGTGTAGCGCAGGCCGCCGGTGGCCAGGGCGTCCATGGCCGGGGTCTCGATGTCCGAGCCGAAACAGCCGAGGTCGGAGAAGCCGACGTCGTCGAGCACGATGACCACGACATTGGGCGTGTCCTCGGGCGGCGCCGGCTGCTCGGGCCACCACGGAGTGGACTCCTCGTAGGTCGTGCCGATCTTGCCTTGGAAAGTGCCGCTCGCGGACGGCGGATGCGGAAAGGGGTTGGTCATCCAGGACGCTCCTTCGCATGGACATTGGTGCGCTGTGCCGGCGGTCCGTCAGCACGACGGGGGCAGGTCCGCCGCGCAGCGGAACCCCATGTGCCCGGTGCTGCTGTCAGGTGTGTTGGAGGTGCGCGCGGCGACGCGGTAGCGGTTGCAGTACGACGCGTGGCACAGGTAGGAGCCGCCGCGGATCACCTTCGCCTCCCCGGCGGGGGGTCCGGCCGGGTCCTGGCGGGTCTCCGGGCGGTCGGCCGCGTGCCATGTGGTGCTCCACCAGTCGGAGCACCATTCCCACACATTGCCCGAGGTGTTGTACACGCCGAAGTTGTTGGCCCGGTAGGTCTTGACCGGCGCGGTGCCCAGATACCCGTCCTCGCCCGTGTTGACCTGCGGGAACCGCCCCTGCCAGATATTGCAGCGGTGCTGCCCCCGGGGCCGGAGCTCATCCCCCCAGGGGAAGCGGGCGCGTTCCAGACCGCCACGCGCCGCCATCTCCCACTCCGCCTCCGTGGGCAGGCGCTTGCCCGCCCACGTCGCGTAGGCGGACGCGTCACGCCAGGAGACATGGACGACAGGGTGGTTCGACAGATCGGTCCAGGACGACCCCGGCCCGTAGGGGGCCCGCCAGCACGCCCCGTCGACCGCGAGCCACCAGGGTGCCTCCGCCACCGTGCCGTCGCGCACCAGGTGCCGGGCGTCGGGGTGGACGAGTGCGTAGAACACGAAGGACCAGCCGTAGCGCTCGGCATCGGTCCGGTAGCCGCTGCTGCGCACGAAGGTCGCGAACTGCCTGTTGGTGACAGCGGTCGCGTCGATGAGGAACGGCGACAGCTTCACCGCCCGGACCGGGCCCTCACCGTCCCCGGGAAACGCGTCGGCGTCATCGCCTCCCATCAGATACGTCCCCCCGGGGATGCGCAGCATGGCGCGCAGTCGCTGTGCCCGGTCCCGGTCCGAGGCCTGGAGCCGCACGGTGGACGGCTCGGGGATCTCCCGGTCGCCCCCTGAGGTGGGGGCGCAACATGCTCCTGCCATCGCTCCTCCAACCGCGGCCGCTGTTCCTCGCCCGGCTCAAGACCTCCCGAGGTGACTGGTCTGGCCAGCATCATATTCCGACTAGTTGAAAGAGTGTGTTTCGGTCCGAATACTGTTGTCAAGGGATTCATCGAGCCGCGGGGACGGCACGTAGAGCGGTACGTTCGGCTACCCGTAGCGGAACGAACCGGCCAGAAAGGTGGATCGTGTCAGAAGAGCAGTACTTCCAACCGGTGCGTCCGACTCGTGCTTATGAGGCGATCGTCGAGCAAGTAGAAGAGACGCTCGCTCGCGGCGCCCTGCGCCCCGGCGACCGGCTGCCGAGCGAACGGGACCTGATGAGCCAGTTCTCGGTGAGCCGTTCCACTGTGCGCGAGGCGCTGCGGGTGCTGGAGAGCGCGGGCCTGATCCGCTCACGACCGGGCGATCCGCGCGGTGCCGAGGTGCTGTCCTACTCCACGAAGAACCTGCGCAAGCCCCTTGAACGGCTCGCCAGAAGGGACGGTATTTCGCTCAGCGAACTGATCCAGTTCCGCATGATCCTGGAGGGCTCGGCCAACCGGCTTGCGGCCCGGCTGCGCACCGACGAGCAGGTGGAGGCCATCGAGGCCGCGCTGGAGCGGATGCGGGAGGCGATCGACGAAGGATATGCGGCCTTCAGCGCCGCGGATGTCACCTTCCACGACGTGGTGGCGCAGGCCAGCGGGAACAATCTGATCCAGGTCTGCAGTGAGGTGGTGCGCGGCGCGGTCCTCGCGCTCATCGAAGACAAGCTGCAGCGGGCACCCGACAGCGTCGCGCTGATGCGCAAGTCTGTGGCCCACCACGCCGAGGTTTTCGAGGCGGTGCGCCAGGCGGACCTCGTCCAGGCCGACCGGCTCGCCCGCTGCAACCTTTATGAGTACTACGCCTCGTATGTGGCCGAGGAGAGCAAACCCATGCTTCAGGCACTCATCGAGGAGTAGCCGCACCGCCTGTTCGCGGCCTGCTCCGCGCTCATCCAAGGGCTGTTGTCCGGGGGATGTGGTCGGTTTCGCGTTGGGCGGCGTACCAGCCCAGCGCGCGCACCATGGCCTTGTGCGGAGTCGGCGGGAGCAGGGGGGCGAGGGCTTCCCAGGTCGTGTCGACGAGTTCGCGGGCCTCGGCCATGCACGCGTCCAGGGCTCCGCTGCGCATCAGCAGGTCGGACGCCTGGAGCGCACCGGTGTCGGAGCGCTGCCGGACGGCGTCGCGCAGGCGTTGGCGGTCGGTGGTGCCGAGGAGGCCGGTGGCGTGGGCCACGGGATAGGTGACCTCGCCGTTGCGGAGGTCTTCGGCGGGGGAGCGGGTGGTGATGCCCTGCTGGTGTTCGTCGGGGGTGCACTGCCCGTACAGGTCGAAGACGTCGTCGGTGATCTGGTAGGCGATTCCGACGGCTTCGAAGTACTCGCAGATCGCGTCGAGTTGTGTCTCGTCGGCGCCGCCGAGGATCGCGGAGACCTCGGCGGTGCTGCGGACGAGCATGCCCGTCTTGAGCCGGTGGGCGGTGCGGATCTGGTCGAGGAGGGGGCGGGCGTCACCGGTGGCCACGGCTTGGTCGAACGCGGTGTGGTGCCCGGCGAGGTCGAGGGCCTGGCCGGCGTGGGCGGCGCGCAGGTCCCGCAGATAGAGCCGGTAGATGCGCAGCATGGTGGCGGCATCGGCCTGCGGGACGCGCTGGATGAGGGCGTCGAAGGTGTAGTAGCCGAGAGTGCCGGCGGTGATCGCGGGAGCGGTGCCGAAGATCTCGTGGACGCTCGGACGGCCGCGCCGGGTGGGCGAGTTGTCCTGGATGTCATCGATGACCAGCGCTGAGACATGGAGCAGCTCGGTGACCGCGGTCAGCGGCCGGTAGCGCTCGGGGTCGGCGCCGAGAAGGCAGAGGACGGCCGCGGCCACGTAGGGGCGCCAGGAGCGTCCGGGGTTGTCCAGCAGGTGCAGAACGGGAGCGGCGACCGCCTGGTGGAGGCGGATCCGGGCGGCGGTGTCCAGGTCCGCTCCGCCGCTGGTGCCGGTGAGCAGACCCAGCGCGGTCTCGTCGGTGGCATCGGTGGAATAGAGCGCGGCGGCTTCCGCACGGGCGATGTCGTGGGTGCGGCGCATGTAGTGCTCGATATCGCCGATGGTGTTGGTCGGCAGGGTCTGCAGGAATGCCGTGCCGACCACGGGCGTGGTTCCCATGACACCGCGCACGGTGGCGGGGCTCTCCCAGAAGGCGCGTCCGACGATCAGAGTGCGGACCTCGCCCTCCGCCGCCGGAGCGATCACCTCGACATCCAGCCCGAGGCCGGGGACGCGCACGCGCACCGCGGTGGGGTAGGTGTTGAGGGTGGCCAGTGAGGTCCAGTGGCGCACGGGCTGCCAGTCCACGTCGTGGTAGCTGACGCCGCCGTCCGGGGCGACCACCGTGGCGCGGGTGAATTCCAGCGTGGTGGCACCTGTGGCGGGATCGGTGTTGCGCGCGTGAATGCAGCCGACCTCCCAGCCGTTGCCGAGCTGGATACCGGCCCACTCCCAGGTGTGGTCCGGCGTTCCCGGGGTCCGCTCGACGTCGTAGTAGGTGCTGCCCCAATCCTGCTCGAACCAGGCGTGCCCCTCCACCCGCCTCTCGGTGCCGTCCGCACGACGCAGGGCCCCCTGAGCGTGCAACCGGGGCACGAAGTACGACGTCATCGCGTCCGCGTCGGTCGGAAGCCGCCCCGGATAGCGCCCCTGGGCGTCGAACTGCGGGACCGCCGCCTTGACGGGGGTGAGGAGAAGCTCGAAGCGTTCCTTGTCCTGGAAGGCCAGGCGGAATCCGCCGTCCTCCTCACGGCGCAGCGCGGCCACGTCCCCGAAGGACATGTCCAGCGTGTCGGCCGACTCCGCCACCGGCCCGGCCAGCAGCCGGTCGGGCAGCAGCGGGCCCTCGGCGAGGGCCTGCGCCAGCGCCTCGCGGACCCGGTGATCCTGCGCGGTGTCGCCGCGGACCGCCTCGCGGACCGCGCGATGCATGGTGGGCGTGAGCCAGGCACCGTGGGAGACCCCTGCCGGGCCCGAGCACGTGGACACCACGCCGTACCCGGGACCGGCCGCGCGGTCCCGCACATCGTGGTGTTTCAGGACACTGATCATCCACGTGTACTCGTCGCCGCTCTCATCCCGCAGATGCCCGTTGAGATACCACCCTTCGGCACCGGCCGAAGGGTGCGGCAGGCCGAAGGGCGCTGAACCGGCGGTGTGCTGCGGTGCGGCCTGCGAAGGGCCCTGCGCCGGGGGACGGGACGCGGAGATGGTCATGCCGGAAACCTAGATGTCAGCACCCCGCTCACCGGGTGCTGTCGTACCGCCCCCACCTCATCGGATGACAGCGCAGCCCGGATTTCGGGTCGTCACCGTGCCCTCGACGCCGCCCGCTCGTTATAGCGGAACGCCAAGGGGAGGAGGCCCTCGATGGAGGTGACCGGCGTGTACCACGCCTACGGCCGGCGTGCGGTGCTGGGCGGTGTCGACCTGCGACTGCGCCCCGGTGTACTGGCCGGAATCGTCGGGGAGAACGGCGCGGGCAAGACGACCCTGCTGAGGATTCTGTCAGGCGAACTGGCCCCCGATCGCGGCACGGTCCGCCACTACGGCGGTTTCGGGTACTGCCCGCAGGCCGCCGTCCTCAACGACGCGCTCACCGTCCGCCAGCACCTGAAGTACTTCAAGGTCGCCTACGGCCTGAGTGACCTGGTGCGAGCCGAAGAAGTCATGGAGGCACTCCGGTTCAGCGAGTACGCCGACGAACGGGCCGGAGTCCTCAGCGGCGGAACCCGGCAGAAACTGAACCTCACCCTGGCCCTCATGCACAATCCGCGGACCCTGCTGCTGGACGAGCCCTACCAGGGCTTCGACTGGGAGACCTACCAGCGGTTCTGGGACCTGGCCACCCGGCTGCGCGAGGACGGCCGATCGGTCCTGGTGGTCTCCCACCTGGCCTACGACGCCGAACGCCTCGACACCTTGTGGCGCCTGGACGGGGGCCGTCTGCACGGGCGGACCGCGGAGCCCACCGCATGACCCCTTCCCGAGCCGTACGCCGCAACCGCACCCTTTTCATGACGGCGGCCCGCTACGCGCTGATCGAGCACCTGCGCAACCGCTTCGCCATGGTCCTCATCGCCCTGTTCATCCCCGTGTGGACCGCGCTGGCGTTCTGGTCCGTGCCCAGCACCTCCACCCGCTTCCGGCTGCGTGCGACCGGCCGGCTGCTCACTCCGCACGGCAACCAGCTCACCGAGATCACCGGCGCCCTCAACGCCGTCACCCTGATCGTCGGCTTCATGATGTTCGCGGCCTCTTTCGCGGGCGGCCACTTCGACCGCCGACTGGCCCTGGCCGGCTACCCCCGCACCCATCTCGTCCTCGCCAAACTCACCTCCCTGACGCTGGCCTCCGCCGCCGTAGCCGCCTACGCGACCATCCTCACCCGCACCTTCTGGGCACCCGAGCAGCCCACCCTGCTCGCCGCCGCTCTCTTTTGCGCCGGCATCACCTATGGCGCCCTGGGTGTCGCCTTCGGCTCACTGCTGCGCCGTGAAGTGGAGGGCATGTTCGCCATCGTGATGACCAGCGTGATCGACCTCGCCCTGCAAAATCCCCTCTACAGCTCCAGCTCCGACGGCAGCGTGGTGCGCTACCTGCCCTCCTACGGTGCGATGCAGGCGGCCACCGGCGCCGGGTTCTCCACCACTCCGCTTCCGAAGTACCTCGCCATCCAGGCCGGATGGTTCACCGCCGCGGCACTCGTCGCCCTCCTTGCCTTCCACTGCCGCACCCGCAACACCCTCGGCAAGAGGGGGCGGCCGCGTGTCGTCCCGCCCCGCCACCCCGAAGCCGCACCGCTGACGGATGACGTCCCGGTCAGCGAGCCTTCCTCCCAGCGCACCGGGCGGTCACCGTCACACGGATCGGAACCATCCACGGCAGGGGAGCAGGTACCGCCTCCATAGCGGCGGGCTCGCGGAGTGACGGAGGCCTGAGGGGATGGGCTCAGGCCGTGGAGATGGCGGCGTTCATCTCCCACATGAGCACCTCGGCGCCGTCGGGGCCGCCGGTGACCCGCTGGCCCTCCGCGCCGGTGACACGGACCGCGTCGCCGGTGGCCAGTGTTCCCGCGCCCTCCAGCTCGGCGCTGCCGCGCGCGACGAAGAGGTGGACGAAGGGAGCGGTGACGATCTCCAGGGTCTCGGCGGGGCGGATGCGCGCGACGTGCAGGGCGGCGTGCTTCTGCCGGATGCCGATCGCGCGCTGGTTGCTGTGCCCGGGCATGCCGGAGGCGAGAGTGGCCCAGCCGCCGAGAGCGAGCTCGTCATTGATGTCGAGCTGCTCGTAGCCGGGCCGGATACCGGACTCGTCGGGGATGGTCCACATCTGGATGAAGTGGACGGGGTCGTCGTGCTCGGGCTGACCGGTAAGGGTCCAGGAGTCGTTCTTCTCACTGTGAAGGATGCCGGTGCCGGCGCTCATCCGCTGGGCGAGGCCGGGGTAGATCACCCCGTTGTGACCCTCGGAGTCCTGGTGGACGAGGCCGCCGTCGAGCACCCAGGTGATGATCTCCATGTCCCGGTGGGGGTGGGTCTCGAAGCCGGTGCCGGGGGCGACGACGTCGTCGTTGGAGACCAGCAGAAGTCCGAAATGGGTGTTTTTGGGGTCCCAGTGGCGCGAGAAGGAGAACGAGTGGTGGGAGTCGAGCCAGCCGGCGCGGGTGTGGAAACGCTCGTTGGCGCGCCGGATGTCGAGCAGGGAGGCCATGGTGGTGTCCTTTCTGTCCGTGCGGTCGGGGGGGCGACCCGGTGATGTAGTTGAACGTTATACAACATCGTGGGCCGAATCATTCCCGTTGCCACCGGGGTGCTGGTTGTCCTCCATATGGTTTACGGTTCAACTAGTGCCCCGGTCGGCGGGCACGGACCGACGAGGATGAAATCCGCCATGGGCATTTTCAGCCGCAATCGCACGAACGACTCCAACGGAACGGAGACCACAACCGTGAGCGCCCCGATCAAGGTAGCCGTCGTCTACTACTCCTCCACTGGCACGATCGCCGAGATCAGCAAGCAGATAGCCCAGCAAGCGGAGAAGGCCGGTGCCCAGGTCCGCCTGCTCAAGGCGGCCGAACTGGCCCCGCAGGCCGCGATCGATTCCAACCCCGCCTGGGCCGCCAACGCCGCCGCCACCGCCGACATCCCCGATGCCACCCCGGACGACATCGAATGGGCCGACGCCGTGATCTTCGGTTCCCCCACCCGCTTCGGCAACGTCGCCTCGCAGCTGAAGCAGTTCATCGACACGCTCGGCGGCCTGTGGGGCGAGGGCAAGCTCGCTGACAAGGTCTACAGCGGCTTCACCTCCTCCGCCACCACCCATGGCGGCCAGGAGTCCACCCTGCTCGCCCTGTACAACTCCTTCCATCACTTCGGCGGGATCATCGTCGCCCCCGGCTACACCGACCCCGCCAAGTTCGCCGACGGCAACCCGTACGGCACCTCCCACGTCGACGGCCAGGGCAGCAACCCCGTCGGCCAGACCACCCGTGAGGCCGCCCGCGTCCAGGCCGAGCGCATCGTGCGCCTCACCACCGCCCTCAAGGCCGGCCTCGCCACCGCCTGAGCCCGCCACCCGGCGAACGCCACCCCGGGCCGGGGGGGGGGGGGGGGGGGGGGGGGGCGGCCCCCCCCCCCCCCCCCCCCCCCCCCCCCCCCCCCCCCCCCCCCCCCCCCCCCGCCCGCCCCCGCCCCCCCCCCCCCCCCCCCCCCCCCCCCCCCCCGCTGCGGGAAGACCGCCGCAGGAACGATCAATAGGGCAGCTGCATACCGAGCGCCGGCCGCCGACAGGGTGTAGTCGGTCTGCGCGGCCTTCGCCGCACCGTAGGACACCTCTCCGGGGAAGCCGAGGTCCCCTCCCGACGTCAGGCCCACGATCCGCCCCCAGTCGGCACCGCGTGCCCGGTGGCGGCGGGCCAGCTCACCGATCAGCAGCGCCGGCGCCATCGCGTCCACCGCGAACTGCCGGGACCAGGTCTGCGCGGTGACGGGGCGCAGCGGCCGGTCGAACCGGTCGGCCGGATCGGGGGTGAAGGTGTCCTGGATCCATCCCGAGGCGTTGTTGACCAGGATGTCGACCGGGCCCAGGCGGTCCTCGGCGACGTCGAAGAGCCGCCCCGCAACAGCGGGGTCGCTGAGGTTCGCCTCGAACGCTTCGGCCCGCCCTCCGGCCCGGCGGATCTCCGCCGCGACCTCTTCGCCGTCGATGGACCGCGCGGCGTGGTACGGATCCGCGGCGTCCCCCTCGCCGGGGCCGTGCGGGCGCAGATAGGTGCAGAGCACCGCGACGCCCCGGGCCACCAGCGCTCGTGCCGTCGCGGCGCCGATTCCCTGGTTCGCCCCCGTCACCAGGGCGACATGGCTGGTTGACGATGTTTCCCGCACCCCCGCAAGTACAGCAAAGACCAGCGCCGCGCGGAAGATCGTGTCAGCCGCGGAGCCGGGGCCGTCGTCGTCCGGCTTCGGGCGGATCAGCGGATATGGCCTCCCGTCACCGGGCCGCCGCTGCCCGTTCAGCCTCAGGGGCGGCGAGCCGTCCGGCTCGGGGCGGGCCGGTGCGGTAATCATCCGGTGCGTGCGGTGTGGATCGGTGTCCGGCACATGGTGAGGAGTGTCCGCATGAGTGGTGAGCTGTCCGGAGCCACGGCCCTGGTCACGGGCGCCACGGCGGGGATCGGCCGCGCCGTGGCCCTGCGTCTGGCGGCACTGGGGGCCGAGGTCGTCGTCCATGGCCGGGACGCGCGACGGGGTGCGGAGGTGGTCGAGGAGGTGTCCGCGACAGGGGCCACGGCCAGGTTCGTCGCGGCGGATCTCGCCGAGGCCGACGATGTGCGGCGGCTGGCCGACGAGGCGGGGGAGGTGGACGTCCTGGTCAACAACGCCGGTGTCTACCGGTTCGCGGACACCGCCGGGACCTCGCCCGAGATGTTCGACGTCCATATGGCCATCAACGCCCGCGCACCGCTCCTGCTGGTCGGGCGGCTCGCACCGGGTATGGCCGCTCGGGGCCACGGGGTCATCGTCAACCTCAGCACCATCGCCGCCGGTGCCCCCGCCCGCAACGCCGGGGCGTACGGCGCCTCGAAGGCCGCGCTGGAGCTGCTGACCCGGGTGTGGGCCGATGAGTTCGGCGGCCGGGGAGTCCGGGTCAACGCCGTCCGTTCGGGCCCGGTTCGTACGCCGGGCACCTCCGAGATGGGCGAGGAGGCCCTCCGGACCGTGGCGCGGGCCACGGTCCTGGACCGACCCGCGGCGCCCGAGGAGATCGCCGAGGCCGTTCTGTTCCTCGTCTCCTCGCGGGCGAGCTACATCACCGGCGCCATCCTGGAGGCCCGGGGCGGCGAACTCGCCATCGGCTGACGCGGGCCGCCGAACACCTAGACCGCGCCGCCGCAGGCGATGGGCTGTTCCGTCCAGATGCACTTGCCCTCGGCGGTGTAGCGGGTCCCCCAGCGCTGCGCGAGCGCGGAGACCAGCTGCAGCCCCCGTCCGCCCTCGTCCGTCTCGGCGGCCCGGCGGATCCGGGGAGTGGTGGAGCTGGCGTCCGAGACCTCGCAGATCAGCGATCTGCCACGGATCAGCCGAAGCCGGGTCGGCCCCCGCGCGTGCCGCACGACATTGGCCACGAGCTCGCTCACCAGCAGTTCGGTGGTCATGATGAGATCGTCGAGATCCCATGCCTCCAGCTGTTCGCGGACATGGGTGCGGGCGAGACCGGCGGCGACCGGGCCATCCGGCAGCGGCCACCCGGCGGTGTTCCCGGAGGGCAGTCCGTGGAGCCGGGCGATCAGCAGGGCGGTGTCGTCGGCGGTCAGCCGCTGGGCGGGCAGCATGGTCCCGACCAGGAGGTCACAGAGCCGGTCGAGCCGGTCGTGGTCCTCGCCGTGCTCGCCGCCCGCCCCCCGGCCGTTGGTGCGTGGACGGCGCGGAGGACAGGTGAGGAGCCGGCCGTACTCGCTGGTGAGCACTTGGGTGCACTCGGCGATGCCGGTCTCGATGTCGCGCGCCGCGGACTCCACCAGACCGTCGGTGAACAGCACCAGCAGAGTGCCGTCGGGCACCTGGAGATCCACGGTGCAGAACGGGGGCTCGGCGGCCCCCAGTGGCGGATCGGGCGTCGGATCCAGGCACTCCACGCTTCCGTCGGGGCGCACGATCAGGGGCGGGGGATGACCGGCGCGGGCGAGGGAGCAGCACCCCGAGACGGGGTCGTACACCGCGTACAGACACGTGGCGAAGGAGTCGTCGCCCAGATCGCTGACGACCTCGTTCAGATGGGCCAGGACCTCCTCGGGAGGCAGTTCCAGGTTGGCGAGCGTGTGTACGGCGGTGCGCAGCCGCCCCATGGTGGCGGCCTCGGCCAGACCGTGGCCCATCACATCGCCGATGACGACGGCCACCCGCTCCGCGGACAGCGGAATGACGTCGTACCAGTCGCCGCCGACGTCCGTGCCGCTGCTGGCGGGCAGATAGCGGACGGCGGGGGTGAGGGCGGCCGGCGAGGGCAGGGCCCGGGGCAGCAGACCGCGCTGGAGCGCCTGGGCGCGGGCATGCTCGGCGTCGTAGAGGCGGGCCCGGGCCAGCGCCTGGGCGATCACGCCGGTGAGGGCGGTGAGCAGGGTGCGCTCCTCGTCGGAGAACTGGCGGGGCTCGGCGAAGGAGATGATGCACACGCCGATGGTGACTCTCGAGGCGATCATGGGCAGTACTGCCCATGCTTCCTTCCGCGAGAGGGCGGGCCTGCCGACCAAGTCGGGGAAGAGCTCCTCGTACTCCTCGGCTGATGAGATGAAGTGGGGCAGGCGCGAATTGAGCACATCATTGAGCGGACGGAAGCCCTCGAACGCCGGAATTCCGTCGACCATGCGGAGGAAGACGCTCGGATAGCCGACCGCTCCGCCCAGGTGCAGCCGGCCGCCCTCCAGGATCTCGATCAGCAGACCCGCGGCGCCGAACGGCGGCAGCACATGGTCGGCGACGACGTCGACTACGTCCTGGGTGGTCACCGCATCGGCGAGCGCACTGGTCAACTTGCGTATCCAGGCAGCCTGTTCGGCACCGGCACGCTCGGCCTCCGCACGCCGCGCGGCCTGGGTGCGCCGTTCGGTCGCATCGGTGAGATAGGCCGTCAGCCCATCGGGCACGGAGACCAGCCGGATGTGGTACCAGCGGTCATCGGTGGGCCACCGGATGTCGAACCCGGTCGGCCTGCCGTCGGCGGCGGCGCGGCGGCAGCGCTCCTCCAACTCGGGGACCGTGCCGGCGGGGCCCTCCCAGAGCGGCCTGTCGAGCACCTCCGCGGCCGGGCCGACCAGGCGCTCGGCCTCGACATTGAGGAAGGTGATCCGCCAGTCCTGGTTCACCGCGAAGAACGCGTCGCTCATGTACCGCAGCGCCTGCCCCACCGACTCCCGGGCCATCCGGCTCACGGTGGTGTCCCAGACCTTCCCGATCATGCGGACGGGCTCGCCGCTCTCGTCGAGTTCGAGATGGGCGCGGCTCTGCACCCACCCGCTGGTCCCGTCGGGGCGGCGGACCCGGTACTCGGCCTCGTACCCGCTCCGCTCACGGAGCGACTTCTCGGTGGCGGCCATCACCCGCGGCATGTCCTCGGGGTGGATCAGGTCGATCCAGCTCTCGATCCGCCGCTCGTAGCCGCGGGGGACGCCGAGGAGCGTCAGGCCCGCCCGGTCCCACCACATCTCACCGGTGCGGATGCCCCATTCCCAGGAGCCGACGTTGACCACTTCCGGGGACTGCTGCAGCACCGGGCCGCCCGGCTGCTGATGCCACCAGGGGTGTTCGTCGCAGTCGCCGATCCCGCCCGCCGAGCGCGAGAGGCGGCGCTCGGCCCAGCCTCCCACCGTTTCGAGGAAGGCGGCCTGTTCCGAGGTCGGCTCCCGCGGGCCGGTGAGGACGGACAGCGCGCCCACCGGCCCGTCCGGCCCGGTCAGCGGAACGGATGCCACCGTGGTGCCCGCCGGCAGGGCCCCGGAGGAGGCGCGGCCGGTCTCCGCGGGTCCGAGGGTCTCCCCGGGTCCGAGAGTCTCCCCGGCGGCCGCGGGCAGCCAGACGAAGCGACCGTCCCGCACGGCCCGGGCGGGGGCGTGCGGGGCCTCGTCCTGGCGGATCTCCTCCCAGCCCCCGAGGGCGGGCAGCGGCAGCCCACTGGCCAGGACCAGGCGCAGCGTACGGCTGCCGGCCGGGCCGCAGGACCAGTGCATCAGCCCCGCGAGTCCGCCCAGCTCGGAGACCGCCTGGTCCAGGGCGTGCTGCAGCGCCTCACGGTCGTTGAGCGCGGCGCCCACCGTCGAGAGCAGGGAAAGCCGTTCATCACCCCATGAGTGGGAGCGCCCCGCCGCATCTGTTCCGCGCCGCTCCTCCATCCCCGGACCTCACCTCATGGAATAGATCATTCTCGGACAAACGTAGCACTGGCATATGCCCGGCATCACTCAGTCGACGTCCGTGGCCAAGTTCCCTATTTTCCCTACTGGAAAAATAGGGAATGATGAAGTCCGGCCGGATGGAGGGGAGCGGGCGTGACGGTGGTGGATGCGGTGGCCGAAGCGCCCGACCGCGCGTGGTGGCTGCAGATCGCCGGCGAGGCGGCGGACGACCTCGCCACGGACGCGGTCATCCGCGACCAGGCGGGCAAGACGCCGTACGACGAGGTGGCCCGGTTGCGCGAGGCGGGGCTGTTGGCGTTGCTGATCCCCGTCGAGCACGGGGGCGGGGGAGCGGGCTGGTCCACGGCCTGCGCCGTCTTGCGGAAGATCGCCGCGGCCGATGGCGCGATCGGCCAGGTGCTCGGCTGCCACTATCTGTTGTCCTTCAGCGCCCGCTTCTTCGGCGGGGCCGAGTTGGCCGCCCGGCTGGAGCGGGAGTCGGCGGCGGGGCAGTGGTGCTGGGGCGGCGGGCTGGCCACCCGGGAGCCACGGCTGACGCTCACCTCCGGGAGGGGTGGCCGGGTGGTGAACGGACGCCAGGGGTACGCCACCGGCGTCCTGGTCGCCGACCGGCTGGCCGTCCGCGCCACCCACGCCGACACCGGCGAACCCCTGGCCGTGCTCGTCGACACCGCCGATCCCGGTGTGGTGTGCGGCAGCGACGACGGGGACACCTTCGGGCAGCGGCTGGCGGCCGGCGGAAGCGTGGAGTTCGACGCGGTGCCGGTCGAGGACGACGCGGTGCTCGGCCCGCTCTCCTGGGACGAGGACACCCCGACGCCCTTCAGCGGTCTGGCCGCGCCGACCGGACGCCTGGTTTCGGCGCAGATCTGTCTCGGGATCGCGCAGGGGGTGCTCGCCGAGGCCCGCGAGTACACCAGGGCCGTGCACGCCCCCTGGCCGCACACCTCCCCGCGCGATCCGTACGCGCTGACCACCTACGGGGAGCTCACCGTCGCCACGTTCTCCGCCGCCGCCCTCGCCGACCAGGCGCTGGAGGCCCTGGACGGCGGGCTGGCGCGGGGCGAGGACCTGACCGACGACGAATGCGCCGAGATCACCGTGCTCGCCGCCGCGGCCGAGGCCGCCGCCTCCCGGGCCGCCCACGACGCCACCGCCCGCGCCCTGGACGTCGTCGGGGCGCGCTCCGCCTCCTCCGCCTACGGATTCGACCGCTTCTGGCGCAACGCGCGCACCCATACGCTCTACCACCCCGTCGCACACCGGCTCCACGAGGTCGGGGACTACTTCCTCAACGGCGAGCACCCCCCGTTCACCCTGCCCTTCTGACGGCCCGCCGCGCCGGTGGCGGATAATCACGGTATGCGGATCTCGGCGAAGGCGGACTATGCGGTGCGGGCGGCGTTGGAACTGGCCGCGGCGGGGGAGGACACCTCCGTCAAGGCCGAGGTGATCGCCGGTGCGCAGGGCATACCGCACAAGTTCCTCGAAGGGATTCTGGGCGATCTGCGGCGGGGCGGACTGGTGGCGAGCCAGCGCGGGGGCAATGGCGGCTACCGGCTGGCCCGCCCGGCGGACACCATCAGCATCGCCGAGGTGATCCGGGTGGTCGACGGGCCCCTGGTGTCGGTGCGCGGAGTGCGCCCGCCCGAGCTGTCGTACTGCGGACCGGCGGAGTCGCTGTTGCCGCTGTGGATCGCGGTGCGGGCCAATGTGCGCAAGATCCTCGGCGAGGTGACCCTCGCGGAGGTGGCCGCGGCCCGGCTGCCCGGCGATGTCCTGGGCCTCGCCGAGGACCCCGAGGCATGGACCAATCCCTAGCGGCCTCCTCCGCCGCGGGACGACCCGGCGTCCAGGCCGTCGACCATGCGGTCGAGCAGACGGGCGAACGTGGCGTCCGGGGTGAGCGGGCGGATGGGGGCGGAGAGCGCCTCGGCGAGTTCCGGGTGGTGTCCGTCGGCGGCCACCACGGCGAGGTACCGGGCATCGGCGGCGGCCCGGTCGGGTGAGTCGGCGAGCGCGGCCTGAGCGATCTCATCGGCGACGAGTCCGGCGACGAAACCCGTGATCAGGCTGAACACCTCCAGCTTCGCACCGCCGTCCAGCGCGGTGGGCCGCAGGGCGGCGAGCGCGTATTCCACGAAGGCCAGGGTGTTGGGCCCGAGGGACCAGCGGCGGTTGAACAGCGCGGCGGGAAGCCAGGGGTGGCGCAGCATCAGGGCGCGCTGGGCATGGGCGATGGCCTTCAGATCGGCGCGCCAGTCGCCGGTCAGGGGGGCTGGTGGTGACAGCTCACCGTTGACGTGGTCGACCATCAGCAGCAGCAGTGTCTCCTTGTCGGGAGCGTAGCTGTACAGCGACATGACCCCGGCGCCGACCTGCGACGCCACCCGCCGCATGGTGACCGCGTCGATTCCCTCGGAGTCCGCCAGGGCGACGGCTGCGGCGGTGATCGCCTCACGGCTGAAGGCGGGTTTACGCCCCTTGCGGGGCTGCTGGGGGCTCTGCCACAGCTGCTGGGGGTCGACGCCTCCGGCGCCGGACCCATCACCGCGAACCACGACCTGATCGCTCCTTCCCGCCATGGCGACTTGCGGAATCCATCCAAGCATCTACTATTCTCGTACGTGGTACGGGAATGCGGGGAGGGGAATGCGGGATGACGTCACCTACACGTGATGCTGGGTCCGGGGCCACCGACGGAGTGGCCGCGGCCGCCTGGGTCGCGCCTTCGGGCAGGCCGCCGCTGGCGGCGCGGATGATGAGGGCGACCTGGCGCGGCCTTCCGGCCAGGCGCTACGAGGCCGGACGGGAGCCGGACCTCGAGATGCCGGCCGCCGACGGCAGCACCCTCCGCGCGGACCACTACTTCCCCCGCGCCGAGGGCGACTTCCCCACTCTGCTGGTGCGCTCGCCCTACGGCAGGGGAGTGCCCTGGTCGCCCATGTACGGGATGCTCTTCGCCGAACAGGGCTTCCACGTCGTCCTGCAGAGCTGCCGGGGCACCGGTGGCTCGGGCGGCGAGTTCGACCTGTGGCGCAATGAGGCGGCCGATGGCCAGGCCGCCGTGGCCTGGCTGCGGGACCAGCCCTGGTTCAACGGCGCGCTGGGCACCATCGGCCCGAGCTATCTCGGCTATGTGCAGTGGGCGCTCGCCCTGGACCCGCCGCCGGAGCTGCGGGCGATGGTGGTGCAGGTCGGGCTGCACGACCCGCACGCCCTGTTCCACCGCGGCGGCGCGCTCCAGCTGGAGAACGCCCTGCTCGTCGGCTCCGGCATGACCTCCCAGCACCGGGGGTTCGGCCCCTTCGTACGGGCCACGCTGCGCCTCAAACGCCATCTGGAGCACATCACGCGGGCGCTGCCGCTGCGCGGATCGTATGTGCGTGGCTTCGGGGGTGAACTGCCCTGGCTGGACTCCGCCATGTCCCAGCCGGACGCCGACGACCCGTTCTGGAAAGGCGCGTCCGCCGGTGGCGCCGCCGATGGCCTGCACGTCCCCACCTGCCTGATCAGCGGCTGGCAGGACGCGCTGGTGGACCAGACCTTCGAGCAGTACGGCAGGCTGCGCCGGTCCGACTGCGACACCTCTCTGCTCGTCGGACCGTGGACGCACACCTCCGCGCTCCAGCGGGGCTGGCCGGAGGTCTTCGCCGACAGTCTCGCCTGGCTGCGCGCGTATCTGTGCGATGACCCCTCGGGGCTGCGCCCGGCCCGGGTGCGGGTGCACATCGGCGGCCAGGGGCACTGGCGGGACCTCGACGACTGGCCGCCGTCCCCGGACACCGCCCCGTGGTACCCCGCGGAGGGCGGGCGGCTCACCCGGCAGTCGCCCGAGGCGTCCGCCTCACTGGCCTCCTTCCGCTACGACCCGGCCGACCCCACCCCGTCCATCGGCGGACCGCTGCTCTCGCCCACCTCCGGGAACCGTGACAACGGCGATCTCGAGAAGCGCCCCGATGTGCTGACGTTCACCGGCGAGCCGATGGACGAGCCCATGGACGTCCTCGGCCCGGTCGCCGCGCGGCTGCGGATCTCCACCGACACCGGGTACGCCGATGTCTTCGCCCGCCTGTGCGACGTCGACGAAAAGGGCCGTTCGGTCAATGTGTGCGACGGGCTGGTGCGGTTGCCGACCGGGCCGGGGCAGCCCCTGGAGATCACCGTGCCGATGAGCTCCACCGCCCACCGCTTCCTCCCCGGCCACCGGGTCCGCCTGCAGATCAGCGGCGGCGCCCACCCCCGTTCCGCCCGCAACACCGGAAGCGGCGAGCCGGCGCTCGACGCGACCACCCTCACGCCCGTGCGCATCACCGTGCACGGGGCCTCGGTGCTGGACCTCCCGGTGGTCCGCACCGAGCGGTGAGCCGGTGACTGGCGCGCGCGGGGGGCGGGCCAGTCGCCGGTGCACACCTCCGCCCGGCACCGGGCGGACACCCGGCCGCGGTCGGGAGCCCTGCCACGGCGGGCCTCCTACCGTGGCCGGGCCGGATCGTCCACCACATAGCCGAGGGCCTTGTCGACCACATTGCGCAGCGGACGGCCCTCGCTCCGCCGGATCAGATTGTCGAGGAACAGCTCGCCCAGGTCACCGCGCCAGTCCGTCACCTCGCCCGCGGTGTGCGGGGAGACGATGACGCCCGGCATCTCCCACAGGGGCGATTCCACGGGCAGCGGCTCGTGGGTGAAGACATCCAGCGCCGCCCCGGCCAGCCTGCCCTGGGCCAGGGCGGCGACGAGGGCCTGCTCGTCGACCAGCGGGCCACGCCCGACGTTGACCAGCCGCGCACCCCGCTTCATCGCCGCCAGTACGGGCGCGTCGACCATGCCACGGGTGGCGGGGGTGAGCGGGGCGGCGAGGACCACATAGTCCGCCTCGCCCAACGCCTCGGGCAGGGCCGCCGGGCCGTGCACCACGCCGAAGTCCGGGTCGCCGGTCAGCGGTGTGCGGCCGGCGCCGCTGACCCGCATGCCGACCGCGCGCAGCAGACGGGCGACCGCGCGCCCGATGGAGCCGGTGCCCCAGACCAGGACCGTACGGTCGCCGATGCGCTCGCTGTCCGAGGGCCGCCACTCCCGGCGGCGCTGATGCTCCCAGGTGCCGGGGAAGTCCTTGGCGAGGGAGAGGATCAGCCCCAGGACGTATTCGGCGATGGGCCGGTCGTAGACGCCCCGCGCGTTGGTGAGCACCACCTCGGGATTGCCGGTCAGTGCGGGGAAGAGAAACGGGTCCACTCCCGCCGCGGCCACATGCACCCAGCGCGGCGCCTTCGCCGGATCGCCCGGCCAGGCCGCGGCCACCGCGGCGGACAGCGGCCACCACGCGAGCAGGGCGTCCGCCCCGGGGAGGAACAGCGGCAGCTCCTCCTCGGTGGCGTACACCGTCTCGGCGAGGGACTCGATCCGCGCCCGGTTGGGCGGCAGATGGTCCCGGTACAGGACGACCAGCCGGTCAGCCACGTCCGGCTCCCACGGGCCGGCCGGCGTGACACCGCACATGCCCGTCTGGAACACCTACCGCGGCGGTGGCATCGGTCATGACGGGTCTCCCACGGGCGTGACGGGTACGGGCGGACGCCTCAAGCGTGACCGCCGCCACGCCGGTGGACAACGGACAGAGTGTCCACCCGATGACGAGGGACGGAACACGGTGGACGTTGACGGTGGCCGTCGGCTGAACCAGGGTGATGGCCAGCCGGAACGCGTCACCGGCCGCTCCGGAGCCCATCCCCGTCCCCCGGGCCACACCCCGCCCACCGCGCGGTTCCCCCGCCGCATGCGTCCCGACCGCGTACATCGCCGTGCGTGCCCACCGAATGCTTGACACACGATGCCCGCCACCGCCCCGGCACCCCGGCATCGGCCCGCGCCGCAGCGCCCCTCCTCGTCCCCAGGAGAAGCAAGCATGTCCCTACCCGGAACCTCCCGAGAGCCCCTCCAGAACTCCTCGCCCACCCTGGACAACGCCCCCGTCACCGCCTTCCACCGCAGGATGGTCCTCGTCGCCATGGGCGGTCCGTTCTGCGACGGCTATCTGCTCGGCATCATGGGGGTCGCGCTCAGCCTGATCACCCCGGCCCTGGCCCTGGACACGCTGTGGACCGGGCTCGTGGCGGCGTCCGTCCTCGTGGGCGTCTTCCTCGGTGGCGCGGTGTTCGGCCCGATCACCGACCGGGCGGGCCGCCATCTGATGTATGTGCTCAACCTGGCCGCGTTCGTGATCGGCTCCGCGCTGCAGTTCTTCGTCACCGAGGCGTGGCAGCTGCTGGTGCTGCGGCTGTTCATCGGCATCGCCATCGGCGCCGACTACCCCATCGCCTCGGCCCTCACCACCGAGCTGGTGCCGCGCCGGATGCGCGGCCCCGCCCTGTCCGGGCTGGTCCTGGCCTGGTGGGTCGGCTACGGGGTCAGCTACTGGGCCGGGTGGCTGCTGCTGGGCACCGGCGACGACGCATGGCGCTGGATGCTCGCCTCCGGCGCGGTCCCCGCCGTGTTCTTCCTCCTCCTGCGGGCGGGCGTTCCCGAGTCGCCGCGCTGGCTGGCGTCACGGGGACGGGTGGAGGAGGCCAGGGAGGTCGTACGCCGCCACCTCGGTCAGGAGGTCAGCGCCGAGGAACTGCTCGTCGAGTCCCGCCCCGACCGGCGGGGCGGCTCCGGCCTGGGCAATCTCGCCGAGATGTTCCGCCGCGGCTACGGGATTCCCGCGCTGTTCTGCTCGCTGTTCTGGATCTGCCAGGTGGCGCCGGCCTTCGCGGTGCGGTCCTTCCAGCCGCAGATGCTGGAGTCCTTCGGGGTGACCGGCACCTTCGGCGCCAGCGCGCTGATCACCACGATCGCGGTCGCCGGAACGGGCCTCGGACTGCTCGTGGTCAACCGCATCGGCCGGCGTCCGCTGCTCATCGGCAGCTTCCTGTGCATCAATGTCTCCCTGATCGCGCTCACCGTGCTGCCGCTGCACTACGCGGCCCTGGTGGTGGCCCTCTTCGCCGCCTTCCAGTTCTTCGAGGCCGCGGGCAGCGGACTGCAGTTCGTCTATCCCAGCGAGCTGTTCCCCACCGATCTGCGGGCCACCGGCGTCGGCGTCGCCACCGCCATGAGCCGGGTGGGCTCCGCCTCCAGCACCTTCCTGCTCCCCATGGCCACCGCCGACCTCGGGGTACGCGGCACCCTCGCCATCGGGGTGGCGATCACACTCATCGGCCTGGTGGTCTCCGTCCTCCTCGCCCCCGAGACCAAGGACCTCGGCCTGGCCGAAGCCAGCAGTCGCGCCTGACGTCCCATCAAATTCATGCGTGACACACCGTCAAAAACCATTGTCGTCGCCTCGGAAAGGACGCGCCCATGCGCAAGCTGGTCTCCTTCGACTGCTACCGCACGCTCATCAACTTCGACACCCGCACCGCCACCCACGAGATCGTCAAGGACCGGCTCGCCGAACTCGGCGTCGACCCAGAGCAGTTCCACCACGACGCGTATGTGATGCGCTTCCAGGGCGTCCTGGACGAATACCTGCCCTACCGGGAGATCGTCCGCCGCACCCTGCGCAATGTCATGACACTGCACGGCCTGGAGTACCGGGACGAGGACGGCGAGGCGCTGATCGAGGCCATCAAGAAGTTCACCCCCTTCCGCGAGGTCCCCGACGCGCTGCGCCGCCTCAAGAGCGAATACGACATCGCGATCCTCTCCAACAGCGAGGACGACCTGATCGGCTACGCCGTCGAGGCGCTCGGCGTGGACTTCGACCATGTGCTCACCGCCGAGCAGGCCGGCGCCTACAAGCCGCTGCCGCAGGCGTTCGAGTACCTCATGAAGGCCACCGGCCGTGGCCCCGGGGACATCATCCACACCGCCCAGGGCTGGGAGTACGACATCATGCCGACCAAGCGCTACGCGGGCATGCGGCGGATCTGGGTGAACCGCTACGGCTTCCCCGGCTCGCCCGCCTTCCAGCCGTACGAGGAGATCAAGGACCTGTCCGAGCTGCCCGGACTGCTCGGGGTCTGACCCCCGCCCCGGCCACTCCCGCCACCGCCCACCCCGCGAAGGGAATCCATGACCGCCACCACGGCCGGCCGTCCGGCGCCGGTCAACGGCCGCGTCGCCCACTGGTTCGCCGAACTCCCCACCCCGCGCCCGGCGTTGCCCGGCGACCACGACGCGGATGTGTGTGTCGTCGGCGCCGGACTGACCGGACTGTGGACCGCGTACTACCTCAAACACGCCGACCCCGGTCTCCGGATCACCGTCCTGGAGGCCGAGTTCGCCGGATTCGGTGCCTCCGGCCGCAACGGCGGCTGGGCCTCCGGGCTGATCCCCGGCGCCCGCGACCGGATGGCCAGGGCGTATGGCAGGCCCGCGGTCCTGGACTGGCAGCGGGCCATGAATGAGGCGGTGGACGAGGTGATCGACGCCGCCGCCCGCGAGGGCATCGACGCCGGCATCGTCAAGGGCGGCACCCTGCGCGTCGCCCGCACCCCCGCCCAGGCCACCCGGCTGCGCCACAAGGTCGCACAGGACCATGAGTGGGGGGTGGCCGACTCGGTACTGCTCACCCCCGCCGAATCCGCGAGGCGCATCCGCGTCGACGGGGTCACCGCCGCCGCCTTCACCCCCCACTGCGCCCGGCTGCAGCCGGCCGCCCTGGTCCGCGGCCTCGCCGACACCGTCGAACGGCTCGGTGTCACCATCCATGAGAAGTCCCCGGTCACCGCCGTCGAACCGGGCCGTGCGATCACCGCGCACGGCACCGTCCGGGCCCCCGTCGTGCTCCGGGCCACCGAGGGGTACACCGCGTCCCTCAAGGGGCTGCGGCGGGCCTGGCTGCCCATGAACAGTTCCATGATCGTCACCGAGCCGCTGCCCGCCCGGATCTGGCGGGAGATCGGCTGGGAGGGCCGGGAGACCCTCGGGGACACCGCCCACGGCCATATGTACGCCCAGCGCACCGCGGACGACCGGATCGCGATCGGCGGCCGCGGGGTGCCCTACCGCTTCGGCTCGCGCACCGACCACCAGGGGCGGGTCGGCGAGCGCACGATCGGCGAGCTCGTCCGGACCCTGGAGCGGATGCTGCCGCAGACGGCCGGGGTCCGGGTGGACCACGCCTGGTGCGGGGTGCTGGCCGTGCCCCGTGACTGGTCCGCCACGGTCGGCCTGGACCGGGCCACCGGGCTCGGCTGGGCCGGCGGATACGTCGGCCACGGAGTCACCTCCACCAACCTGGCCGCCCGCACCCTCACCGATCTGGTCCTGGAGCGCGACACCCGGCTCACTCGGCTGCCGTGGACCGGCCACGCCCCGGGCACCTGGGAGCCCGAGCCGTTCCGCTGGCTGGGGGTGCGCGGTCTGTATGTCGCCTACCGCCTCGCCGACCGCCATGAGGCGGGCGGACGTGTCCGTACCTCACCCATCGCCACCATCGCCGACCTCATCGCACGCCGTCCGTGAGGCCGCCCGCCGCCGCGTCCGGGCCCCGTTCGACGGCCCTGGGCGCGGTGGCCCGGCTCTGCGATGATGAGCGGTATCCGGAGGGAGTCCGTCCAGATGCCGTTGCTCACGGTTGCCGACGTCCTGCGCCTTCCCGTCATCGTCGCGGGACTTCCCCGTGTCATGGCCGGCGAGGGGCAGCTGGCCCGTGCGGTCCGCTGGGTGCATGTCACCGAGCTGCTCGATCCCGCCTCGTTCCTCGAGGGCGGAGAGCTCGTACTGACCACCGGCATGCCCCAGCCCAACGACCCCAGCCGGCTGCGCGGCTATGTGGACCAGCTGGCCGACATCGGCGCCGCGGGGCTCGTGGTGGAGCTCGGCCGCCGCTACCAGCAGGTGCCACCGGACCTGGTGGCCGCCTGCCGCGCACGGGACCTACCGCTGATCGTCCTGTCCCGCGGCATCCGCTTCATCGAGGTGACCCAGACCGTCCACGCGCTGATCCTGGACGCGCAGGGCGAGCTGCTGCGCCGCTCCCAGCAGGTCCATGAGATCTTCACCGGGCTGACGCTGCGCAACGCGGCGCCGAAGGAGCTGGTCCGCGCCGCCGCCGATCTGATGGGCCGCCCGGTGGTCCTGGAGAACCTGCTGCACCACGCGGTGGTCTCCTGTACGGCCGGTGGCACGGCCGGAAAAGTCCTGGAGGCGTGGCCGCGCCGCTCCCGTGCCACGCCGACCCCCGACACCGCGGGGGCCAGCGGACCCGAGGACTGGCTGGTGGCCCCCGTCGAGCACAACGGCCGGCGCTGGGGGCGGCTGGTGGCACTGCCGGACGCGGCCGCCCCCGCCGCCGACCCGGAACACACCATGATTCTCAGGCGCGCCGCCACCGCCCTCACCCTGGCCCGGCTGACCGGCCACACCCAATGGGACCGCCAGGCCCACACCTGCGCGCTGCTGGAACTGCTGCGCTGGAGCTACCGCGGCCGCACCGAGGCGCGCATCCGCATCGAGGCCCTCGGCATACCCGTCGTCGGCCACCGCCTCATCGCCCTCGCCATCGGCCACCACGGCGCCACCGCCGACAAGACGGGCCTGGACGACCGCCTGGCCGACACGCTGCGGGACTCGGGCATCCGGGCCCTGGTGGGGCGGCTCTCCCCGGACCGGACCGGGGTGCTGCTCGCACTGGCCCGGGCCAGTGCCTGGCAGCCGGTGGTGGAGCGGATCAGCCGGCTCGCCGGGGAGACACTCGGCGAGCCGGGGGTGGTGGCGGTCGGACCGGGAGTGACGGAGATCGACCAGGTGGCACGGGCGTTCCGGGAGGCCGAGGAGGTCGTGGACGCCATCGGCCCCGGCACCCCGCACCGACCGTTCCATGTGCCCTCCGACATCGGACTGCCCGAGCTGCTGCACGCGCTCCGCGACGACATCCGCGTGCAGAAGTACGTTGAGCACCAGCTGGGCAGGCTGATCGAGTACGACGAGCGGCATGCGGGCGATCTGCTGAGCACGCTGCGCCACTACCTCGCCGCGGGCAACAAGTCCATCGCCGCCAAGCAGATCGGCCTCTCCCGCCAGGCGTTCTACCAGCGGCTGCACACCATCGAACGGCTGCTCGGCCGCGACCTGGAGTCCGGTGTGCAGCGCACCCAGCTCCATGTCGCCGTCACCGCCCTGGACACGCTGACGGCGGCCGGCGCGGGAGGATGGGAGGCATGACATCCGAGACCGGCTATCTGCTGGACAACCGGCAACGCGAGGCCGGGCGGCGCTTCGACGCGCTGGCCGAGCTCTTCGACCCGTGGACCCTCGACCACCTCGACCGGCTCGGCCTGGCCGCCGGTTGGCGCTGCTGGGAGGTGGGAGCGGGCGGCCCCTCGGTGCCCACCGCCCTCGCGGAGCGGACCGGGCCCAGCGGGCAGGTGCTGGTGACCGACATCGACACCTCCTGGCTGACGGAGCTGTCCGGCCCGGCCGCCGCCCCGATCGAGGTGCGGCGCCATGACGTGGCCCGCGATGAGCCACCGGGCGGCGGCTTCGACCTCGTCCACGCCAGGCTGGTGCTGGTGCATCTGCCCGACCGGGCCGAGGCGCTGCGGCGGATGGCCCAGGCGGTGCGGCCGGGTGGGTGGCTGGTGGTGGAGGACGCCGACCCGGCGCTCCAGCCCCTCGCCTGCCCCGACGAGCGCGGCCCGGCCGAGGAGCTGGCCAACCGGATCCGCCGCGGGTTCCGCGCGCTGCTCGCCGAGCGTGGTGTGGACCTCGCCTTCGGCCGCACCCTGCCCGCCCTGCTGCGTGGCGCCGGGCTGCACGACGTACGTGCCGAGGGCTGCTTCCCGCTGACCTCCCCGGCGTGCCGGGAGCTGGAGGCGGCCACCGTGCGTCAGTTGCGCGGGCGGCTGGTGGCGGGCGATCTGGCCACCGAGGAGGAGATCGAGCGCCATCTGGACCATCTGCGCGGCGAGGGGATGGACGTCACCACCGCCCCGCTCATCACCTGCTGGGGGCGGCGCCCCCACTGAGCGGGTGGCAGGGCCGGGGTGCTCAGTCGAGCAGACCGAGCTGTCCCGCGGCCCGGATCGCCAGCCAGACCTCGGCGAACGCGCCGGTGCTGGAGAGGTCGCGGCCGGTCAGCTCGCTGAAGCGGCGCAGCCGGTAGGCGAGGGTATTGGGGTGCACATGGAGCGCCGCGGCCGCCTCGTCCGTACGGCGGTCGCGCTCCATCCAGGTGCGCACCGACGGCAGCAGCCGTGAGCCATGCCCCGCGTCGTAGCGCTGCGCCTCGCCCAGCACATGCTCGACCAGGTCGGTGAGGGCTGCCGGGTCGTCGGGGAGCCAGCGGCCGGTGACATCGTCGCCGTACCGCACGAGGGCCCGGCCGGACGCGACGGCGTGGGAGGCCGCCCACAGTGCCTCGCGCTGGGCGATCCGCAGCGGGGTGCCCGGGCTGAACGGGCGGCTCATCCCGGCGGCCACGCCGGGCAGTGACTCGACCGCGTCACCCAGGCCGGGCGAGCCGAGCAGATAGCGGTCCTCGCCGCGCTTGAGCAGCAGACACGGCTGATCCTCCAGCGCCCGCAGTACGGCGTCCTCGGTGACGCCCCGGACCACCGCCAGCACGGTCTCGCCCTCGATGGAGTGGCGCAGCAGATGGCGCCGCGCCACCGCGGGTTCGAGCGCGCCCTGCAGCAGCTCGGCGAGGATCTCCGCGCCCTCGCGGCGCAGCGTCTCCCGTTCGGTGCGGACCATGGCCACCTGGAGGGCGGCCACCGTGGCGATGTGCTGCACCACCGCGAGCCCCGCCGGGCGGGCGCCCTCCCGTTCGAAGGCGATGAGGAAGCCCGCCGGACCACCGGGGGAGGGGACGGGGAGGGCGAAGCCGCCGGGGATGGTCGGCGGGGCGTCCGCCGAGCCGGGGATCACCGATGTGTCGGGAGCGGGCACCCCGGGCAGCAGCGGCCGGCCCTGGGGGGTGCACAGGTAGATGTCGTAACCGGAGAGCTTCTCCAGCCGGCTGAAGAGCGTCGCGGTGTCCAGATTCTCCGAGGTCAGCCAGCGCAGCGCGCCGAACACCTGGAGCTGGGCGCCCAGCCGGTGGCGGGCGTCCTCCTGGACGGCGGCGGCCACTTCCTGCGCCACCGCCATGAACGGCACGGCCAGCGGGATTTCCAGGACCGGCATGCCCCGCTCCTCTGCGGCGTCGAAGAACGCCCGGCGCAGCGGGGGCATGCGCAGCTGGGCGGAGACGGCCAGGGCGGCCACCCCGGCGTCGTCGAGCCGCTCCAGATAGCCGCGCTGTCCGGCCGCCGAGCGGGGCATCGCTATCCCCGTCGTCATGATCATTTCGGAGCCGAGCAGCCACGGCGTGGGGTCGTCCAGCTCGCTCACATGGGCCCACGACACCGAGCGGTGCAGCCCGGCGCCACCCGCGATCAGACGTAGCTGGAGGGCCGGATACGACAGCAGCTCGTCGACCGTCACACCCTGCTCTTTGTTGTTCACCACAAATTGAGCCTAACTCTTTGTCTCAGCAACGATTGTCGCGCGGTTCCTCCGCTGTGCAGACTCGCCCGACCGGACCCCACCGGCGCACGTGAAGAAGGGACTGCGAGAACCATGACCGAACCCCGAGGACCCGTCGACTCCTCCCGGGTCCCGCGCTTCGCCGGACCGGCCACCTTCGCCAGGCTGCCCCGCCTCGACGAGGTGTCCGGCGCCGACGTGGCCGTGGTGGGTGTCCCGTTCGACGGCGGTGTCTCCTACCGCCCCGGCGCCCGCTTCGGGCCCGCCGCGGTGCGCGAGGCCAGCCGGCTGCTGCGCCCCTACCACCCGGGTCTCGATGTGTCGCCGTTCGCCACCCAGCAGGTGGCCGACGCCGGTGACATCGCCGTCAACCCCTTCGACATCGGCGAGGCCATCGAGACCATCCAGGACGCCGCGAACGGCCTGCAGGCCGACGGCACCCGCCTGGTCACCATCGGCGGCGACCACACCATCGCGCTCCCGCTGCTGCGCGCCGCCGCACAGCGGCACGGCCCGGTCGCGGTGCTCCACTTCGACGCGCACCTGGACACCTGGGACACCTACTTCGGCGCCGAGCACACCCACGGCACCCCGTTCCGCCGGGCCGTGGAGGAGGGCGTCGTCGACACCTCCGCCCTCTCGCACGTCGGAACCCGCGGCCCGCTGTACGGCAAGCAGGACCTCACCGAGGACGAGAAGCTGGGCTTCGGCATCGTCACCTCCGCCGATGTCTACCGGCGCGGCGCCGACGAGGTGGCCGACCAGCTGCGCCAGCGCATCGGCGACCGGCCGCTGTACATCTCCATCGACATCGACTGCCTCGACCCGGCCCACGCCCCCGGCACCGGCACCCCCGAGGCGGGCGGCCTGACCTCGCGCGAGCTCCTGGAGATCCTGCGCGGACTGGCCGGCTGCCGACTGGTGGGCGCCGATGTGGTGGAGGTGGCGCCCGCCTACGACCACGCCGAGATCACCTCGGTCGCGGCCTCCCACGTGGCCTACGACCTGATCAGCCTGCTCGCGCTGCAGGGGAAGCGGGAGACGACGGATGAGTGATTCCCCGGCACTGACCGAGGTCGAGAGCTACGGAGTCGAGCGCATCCCCGACGCGGACCGCAGCGCGACCCCCTTCGACCTGTTCCGCGTCGCGTTCGGCGGCGCCAACACCTTCGCCACCTGTGTGCTCGGCGCCTTTCCGATCCTCTTCGGGCTCTCCTTCTGGCAGGGCCTGGCGGCGACCGTGCTCGGCGTGGTGGGGGGCTCCCTGATCCTCGCCCCGCTCGCGGTGTTCGGCCCCTGCAATGGCACCAACAACGCGGTCTCCTCCTCGGCACACCTGGGGGTGCACGGGCGGATCGTCGGCTCCTTCCTGTCGCTGCTCACCGCCATCGCGTTCTTCTCCATCTCGGTGTGGTCCTCCGGCGACGCGCTGGTCGGCGGCGCCCACCGGCTGATGGGCGTGGAGCAGAACGACGGCGTGTTCGCCCTCGCGTACGGCATCTTCGGGCTGCTGGTGCTGACGGTGTGCGTGTACGGCTTCCGGTTCATGCTCTTCGTCAACAAGATCGCGGTGGTGGCGGCCTCGACGCTGTTCATCCTCGGCTTCTTCGCCTTCGTGGGGGACTTCGACCCCGGTTACCAGGGGTCCTTCCCCTCGGCGTCCACGGCCGGATTCTGGCCCGCGTTCATCGGCTCGGCGCTGATCGTGCTGTCCAACCCCGTGTCCTTCGGCGCCTTCCTCGGCGACTGGGCGCGCTACATCCCCGCCGACACCCCGCGCCGGAAGGTCGTCACGGCGGCGTTCGCCTCGCAGATCGCCACCATCCTGCCCTTCTTCTTCGGCCTGGCCACCGCCTCGATCATCGCCAGGAAGGCCGCGCCGTACATGGACCCGGGCGCGCCGAACTACGTCGGCGGACTGTTGGCCGTCTCGCCCGGCTGGTACTTCCTGCCGGTGTGCCTGCTCGCGCTCATCGGCGGCCTGTCCACCGGCACCACCTCGCTCTATGGCACCGGCCTGGACTTCTCCAGCGTGTTCACCCGGTTCAGCCGGGTGCAGGCCACGCTGTTCGTCGGAGTGCTCTCGATCGGGTTCATCTTCCTCGGCCGGTTCGCCGCCAATCTGTCCCAGTCCATCTCCACCTTCGCCACGCTGATCATCACCTGCACCGCACCGTGGATGATCATCATGGTGCTCGGCTATGTGACCCGGCGCGGCTGGTACGACCCCGATTCGCTCCAGGTGTTCAACCGGCGCCAGCGCGGCGGGCGCTACTGGTTCCACCACGGCTGGAACTGGCGTGGCATGGGCGCCTGGCTGACCGCGGCGGTGCTCGCCCTGCTGTTCGTCAACGTCCCCGGGCAGTACGTCGGCCCGCTCGGCGATCTGGCCGACGGCGCGGACATCTCGCTGCCGGTCGGTCTCGCCACCGCCGCGCTCCTCTACCTGACCATGCTGTGGATCTTCCCCGAACCGCGCGAGGTGTACGGGCCCGAGGGGCCGCGGCTGGTCCGCGCCTCGGACGCGCCCGTGCCGCCGATCACCACGGAGACCGGCGCGCCGGGGACCGCGGTGGTGGAAGGGGCGTGAGGCCGCCGTGCGCCTGATCGACCTCTCCGTACCCGTAGCCACGGGAATGCCGGTCTACCCCGGCGATCCGCGGGTGGCCATCGCCCCGGCGCTGAGCGCCGCCGACGACGGGGTGAACGTGCTGCACCTGGACATGGGGTCGCAGTCCGGCACCCATGTGGACGCCCCGTTCCACATCGACGACGCGCTGCCCACCCTGGACCAGCTGCCGCTGGAGCGCTTCTGGGGCCGGGCCGTGGTGGTGGACGCCCGTGGCGCGGAGCCCCGGACCCCGCTCGGACCGTCCCTGTTCGAGGGGTGCTTGTCCGAGGGCCGGCCGCGGACCGGAGACATCGTGCTCGTGGCCACCGGCTGGTCGCGGCACTGGGGCGGTGAGGACTACCTCGCCCATCCGTATCTGACCCGGGAGGCCGCCGAACTCCTGGTGGCCGCCGGGATCCGCACGGTCGGCATCGACGCGCTGAGCGTCGATGCCACCCCCGCCGACGACCTTCCCGCCCACCGGATCCTGTGCGGCGCTCACGCCGTCATCGCCGAGAACCTCACCGGTCTCGACCCCCTGCTCGACGCGCAGACGGCGGGAGAGCCCATCGAGGTCTCCCTGCTGCCGCTGCGGCTCCCCGCGGCCGACGGCGCCCCCGTGCGGGCCGTGGCCCGCGTCGGCTGAACCACCCACGCAAGGAGCACCACCCCATGAACGACGAGGTTCTGCAGGCCGCCGACGCCGTGGTGGCGGCGTTCGGCGAAGGCCGCCTCGACGACTACTTCGCGGCGTTCGCGCCCGACGCCACGTTCGTCTTCCACACCACCTCCGACCGGCTCAACTCGACCGCGGAGTACCGGGCGCTGTGGGACCGCTGGGTCGCCGAGGACGGCTTCCGCGTCCTGGCCTGCGCCTCCACCGACCGGCTGGTCCAACTCCTCGGCGACACCGCGGTGTTCACCCATCTGGTGAAGACCACGGTGAGCACCAGGGCCGGTGAGGAGACCACCCACGAGCGCGAGACCATCGTCTTCCGCCGTCAGACCCACGGCCACTGGCTGGCCGTACACGAACATCTCTCCGCAGCACCCGGCACGATCATGGAGACGGAACGATGAGCGAGCTTCTCGTCCTGCGCAACCACATCGACGGCGCCTACACCGACGCGGCCGACGGCGGCCGCCTGGAGGTCACCGACCCCGTCACGGGCGAGGTGTACGCGTCCTCGCCCCTGTCGGGCGCCGCCGACGTCGACGCCGCGATGGCCGCCGCCGCGGCGGCCTTCCCCGTCTGGCGCGACGCCACCCCGTCCACCCGGCAGAAGCTGCTGCTGAGGATCGCGGACGCGGTCGAGGCCCGGGCGGAGGAGATCGCGGACGCGGAGTGCCGCAACACCGGAAAGCCGCGTGCCCTCACCCTCACCGAGGAGATCGGCCCGATCGTCGACCAGATCCGGTTCTTCGCCGGTGCCGCACGGCTGCTGGAGGGCCGGTCGGCGGGCGAGTACATGGAGGGCCTGACCTCGATCATCCGGCGCGAGCCGATCGGGGTGTGTGCGCAGGTCGCGCCGTGGAACTACCCCCTGATGATGGGCGTGTGGAAGTTCGCCCCGGCCCTCGCCGCGGGCAACACCGTCGTCCTCAAGCCGTCGGACACCACCCCCGCCTCCACCGTGCTGCTCGCGGGCATCATCGGCGACATCCTGAAGGAGATGGGCCTTCCGGCCGGCATCTTCAACGTGGTGTGCGGCGACCGCGAGACCGGCCGGCTGATGGTCGAGCACCCCACCCCGGCGATGGCGGCCATCACCGGCTCGGTGCGCGCGGGCATGCAGGTCGCCGCGTCGGCCTCCAAGGACATCAAGCGGGTCCATCTGGAACTGGGCGGCAAGGCCCCGGCGGTGGTCTTCGAGGACGCCGATATCGCGGAGGCCGTGGAGGGCATCTCCCTCGCCGGATTCTTCAACGCCGGACAGGACTGCACCGCGGCCACCCGGGTGCTGGTCCACGAGTCGGTCCACGACGCGTTCGTGAGCGCGCTCGCCAAGGCCGCCGCGGCGACCAGGACGGGCGGTGGCATCGACGACGAGGAGGTGCTGTACGGGCCGTTGAACAACGCGGGCCAACTCGCCCAGGTCTCCGGCTTCATCGAGCGGCTCCCCGCACACGCCACGGTCGAGACGGGCGGCCACCGGGTCGGCGACAAGGGCTTCTTCTACGCGCCCACCGTGGTCTCCGGGCTCAGGCAGGACGACGAGATCATCCAGAACGAGGTCTTCGCCCCGGTCATCACCGTCCAGCCCTTCCGCGACGAGGCTCAGGCCGTCGCGTACGCCAACGGCGTGGAGTACGCCCTCGCCTCGTCGGTGTGGACCAAGGACCACGCCCGAGCGATGCGGATGTCCAAGGCCCTGGACTTCGGCTGCGTATGGATCAACACCCATATGATCCTCGCCGCCGAGATGCCGCACGGCGGCTACAAGAAGTCCGGCTACGGCAAGGACCTCTCCGCCTACGGGTTCGAGGACTACACCCGCGTCAAGCACGTCATGACGGCCCTCTGACGTCCGCCGCTCTTCCGGCCCTCATCACCGCGGCGTACCGATCCGGCGCGGTGATGAGGGGAAGGTGGCCACTCGCGCCGACCACCCGCCTGTGCACGAGCCGTCGCGGAAGCCTTGTTCAGCCGGCTCGGGGCCGGCCCGACTAGCCTGGTGCGACATGAGCGAGATGACACTGCGCCGGGCCCATGTCTGCGACCACGGGACCATCGTCGAGTGCGTGCGGAGCTGGTGGGGCGACTCCCGCACCCCCGAGCAGGCGCGCGAGCTGTCGCTGCTGGTGCCCAGGCTGTTTCTGCAGTTCTTCTCCGGCACCAGCCTGGTGCTGGAGGACGGGGACGGGATCAAGGCGTTCCTCGTGGGCTTCCACGCCGCGGACAACGACGACGAGGCGTACATCCACTTCGTCGGGGTCGACCCCCAACTGCGCGGGCAGGGCGTGGGCGGCAGGCTCTACACGGCCTTCTTCCAGCGCGCCGCCGAGGCGGGCCGCCGGGAGGTGCGCGCCATCACCTCGCCCGCGAACGCCGGATCCGTGGCCTTCCACCGAGCCATGGGGTTCACCGTCGAACCGGGCGATCAGGAGATCGGCGGCGTTCCCGTGCACAGCGACTACGACGGCCCCGGGCAGCACCGGGTCTGCTTCCACCGGCGGATCGCCGTTCAGCCGTAGCGGACGCGAGGGCTGGGCGGACGCGAGGGGTTGACGGTGGGGGAGTGGTGCCCTACACCGATATGGGAGCGCTCCCATAACTCCGCTGGCTCCCATGACTCATGGACCGAACCTCATGGACCGCCGAAAGGAAAGCCCATGACACGCACCAGACGTCCGCTCGCCGCCCTGATCCCCTTACTGGTGTTCCTCGCCGTCTTCGCCGTCCTCGTCCCGCTCGGCGCCGGTACGGCGCGCGCCGAGTCCAACGGCGGGGTGAAGGTCATGCCGCTGGGCGACTCGATCACCGACGGGTTCAACGTTCCGGGCGGCTACCGCGTCGGCCTGTGGCAGAAGTTCACGGCGGGCCGTTACAAGGTCGATTTCGTCGGCTCGCTCTTCAACGGCCCGGCGGGTCTTGGCGATCACGACCATGAGGGGCACTCGGGCTGGACGATCCAGCAGATCGACGACAACGTCGTCAACTGGCTGCGCGCCCAGAACCCGCACACCGTCCTGATGCACATCGGCACCAACGACATCTACGGCAGCGACCCCGCCGGGGCGCCCGCCCGCCTCTCCACCCTGATCGACCACGTCACCGCCCAGGCGCCGGACGCGGAGCTCTTCGTCGCCACCATCACCCCGCTGGGCTTCCTGGACTCGACCGTGCGGGCCTACAACGCGGCGATCCCGGGCATCGTGCAGAGCAAGGTCAACGCGGGTAAGCACGTCCATCTGGTTGACATGTACAAGGCATTGACGCCCGCGGATCTGGCCGACGGGGTGCATCCGAACGCCGGTGGCTACGACAAGATGGCCGATGTCTGGTGGAGGGCGCTGCTGTCGGTGCCGGGCAGTATCGGCACCCCCTCGTCCACCACCGCTGAGTCCACCACAGCCGGTTCCACGGCGTATGGCAACGGGTCGGCCGCACGGGCGGCATGAGTCGCATGAGCCACCCCTTTCACCGTCACAGTCCAGGAAGGACAGCCGCATGAACCACACCCCCGCGTCCGCGGGAACCACGCGCATACCCGGACGGTGCCGGAGGACACCGAGATCGATGGCCGCGGCGTTACTCGGCGGCGTACTGCCGCTGCTCGCCTCACTGTTCCTGCTGGCCCCGACCCCCGCCGCCGCGGCCTCGCTCACCGAGGTCACCGGCTTCGGCAACAACCCCAGCAACCTCCGCATGTACGAGTACGTGCCGAACAACGTCGCCGCACGGCCCGCCGTCCTCGTGGCGGTGCACTACTGCACGGGCTCGGGGCCCGCGTTCTATTCCGGCACCGAGTTCGCCTCCCTGGCGGACCGTTACGGCTTCATCGTCATCTACCCCTCCGCCACCAGAAGCGGCGCCTGCTTCGACGTCTCCTCCCCGCAGGCACTGCGCCACGACGGCGGCAGCGACCCGGTGGGCATCGTGTCGATGGTCCGCTACGCCCAGCAGCGCCACAACGCCGACCCCAACCGGGTCTATGTCACCGGCGCCTCATCGGGCGCCATGATGACCAACGTCCTGCTGGGCGACTACCCGGATGTGTTCAAGGCGGGCGCGGCGTTCGCGGGCGTGCCCTTCGGCTGCTTCGCCACCACCGACGGATCCGGCTGGAACAGCGCCTGCGCCAACGGCACCATCATCAAGACACCGCAGGCGTGGGGCGATCTCGCACGTGGGGCTTACCCCGGCTACCAGGGCGCCCGGCCGAGGATGCAGCTGTGGCACGGCACCGATGACGGCACCCTGCGCTATCCGAACTTCGGCGAGGAGATCAAGCAGTGGACCAACGTGCTCGGGGTGAGCCAGACCCCCGTCCTCACGGATCGTCCGCAGCCCACCTGGACCCGCACCCGCTACGGCGCCACGGGCAACCAGGCTCCTGTCGAGGCGATCAGCGTTCAGGGCACGGGACACTCCCTCCCGGCCGCCGGTATGGCGGCGCGGGCCATCACCTTCTTCGGCCTGGACGCCGGCTGACCTGCTGACCGGCCGAGACGACGATGAGAAAGGTGCCAAGGGGCCGGCGAAACCGGCCCCTTGGCGGCCTTCGGCGGGTGCGTGGACGGCCGGTGCCCACGGCCCGGGAGAACAACATCGTCCTCCCGTCCGCCATCCCTCCGGCGGCCGCCAGCGCCCTTGCCGTGTGGAGCCTGAGCTGGTGCTATGCCGGGTCCGCGCCTATGTTTTCCCCCTCGGGAAGGGGAGCGCGTGGACCGGAACATCCGCACGGTGGACGACGTCATGAGACTCCTGGACGGCCTCTTCGCACCGGAGGCCGACCGCTGGACGGCCGACGGTGCTTCGTGGTGGGACGGTTTCTACGCGGACCGCTCCAAGCCCGTGCCGTTCTTCGTGGCGAAGCCCGACGAGCATCTGGTGTCCTATCTCGACCGCGGCATGGCCACCCCGGGCCGGGCGCTCGACCTGGGGTGCGGCCCCGGCCGTAACGCCCTCCACCTCGCCTCCCGGGGCTTCACGGTGGACGCCGTCGACCTCTCGCCCACGGCCATCGCCTGGGCCACGGAACGCGCCCGTGAGGCCGGAGCCGGGATCCGGTTCCACTGCGGCGACGCCTTCGCGCTCACCGCGGGTGAGCTTGCCGGGCCGTACGACCTGATCTGCGACTCGGGCTGTTTCCACCATCTGCCACCGCATCGCCGGGTCAGCTACCTCGCCCTCATCGAGCGTGTCCTGGCCCCCGATGGCCATCTCGCCCTCAGCTGCTTCGCGGCGGGCGCGATGGGCTCCGAACTCCCCGATGCGTCCTTCTACCGTCAGTCCGCGCTCCACGGTGGCCTCGCCTACACACCCGAGTCCCTGCGTTGGATCTTCTCCGAGCTGACCGAGATCGAGCTGCGCCGCATGCACGACGAACCGTCCGACTCCCCGCTCTTCGGAGAGCCGTTCCTGTGGGCAGCCCTCTTCCGTCGCGCCACGGAGGCCGGGAACACCGTGGCCTGAGGGGCGGTCGGGCTCCTTGGTCGGATCGTCATGCGGGGTCCGTCGGCGGTCACCGTGTCGGGGCGGGCCCCGACACGGACACTTCGGCCGAGGCGTCGGCGTAGCCGGCGGTCCACCGCTGGTCGTTCCGGTCGTCGGCCGAGCGCAGCTCGACCTGGCTGTCGGCGTCGTCGTCCGGGGTGATGGCGAAGTCCGGTGCGATATGAGGGCGTATCAACCCCTGGCGGTCGACCGCGAACCGCAGGTTCTCGCCGTTGTCGCCCTCGGCGGAGGAGCACGGCCAGATGCCGACACCCCGGTCGGTGTCCCCACGTGAGTCCAGGCAGAAGTCGGGATCGGCCTCGGTGTGCAGCAGCCCCTCGGAGTCCAGTCGCCACCGCTGGGTGTCGGTCCCTGCGCACGGGGCCAGGACGGCGTCCGTGCGCTTCTCCAGCCGCTGGTCGCGGATGTCCAGACAGAGCCCGGAATCGGCGTTGATCACCGCCGTGTAGGTGTCACCCGGAATCGGGGCGCCGGACGGCGGTGCGGTGCTCGGGGGAGGCGTGGCGGGGGCGGTCGTGGGCGGTTCGGTCATGCCACCGGGGTTCGGCGGACGCTGTGGTCGCTTCGTCGGAGCCGGCGGATCCGTCGTCGGCCGAGCCGAAGGAGCCGAAGGGGTGGCGGTGGCGGACACGGGCGGAGGTGTGTTCGTGCCACCGGCCGGGGTCATGTCGTCCCCGCCGGACACCAGGACGGCGACCGTGGCGGCCACCGCCGCCGCGGCCGCCACCGCGATGAGCGCGGTGGTCGCGGGTCGCCGGGAGCCCGTCCAGGTCGGTCGGCGCCACCGGCCCGCGGATCCACCGTCCATCGGTGCGTCCGGCACGTCCGGCGCGATGGCAGCCCTCCCGGCGACCCCCGCGGCCATCGCGCCCTCCGCGGTCTCGACGGGGGGATAGGGCGGCGGGGGAGCGGCGACCAGGGGCGGATCCGGCTGCCGCGGCTCCGCATGCGACGGTGTCGCCGATCCCACCGAGGGCAGACCGCCGACCGGTCCAGCTGTGACATACGCCGCTCCGCCCCAGCCCAGGAGCCCGTCGGCGATCACGGTCCGGGGATCCTCGTCCATCCGTATCAGGTCGCCGTACACCCCGGCGCACGACGGGCAGGTGGACAGATGGCGGTCCAGGTCGTCGCAGCGCCGGGGGTTGTCCGGCCGTACCGCCGCCTCGATAAGGCCCCGGAAGCCCTGACAGGTCTGCTCGCCGCCACGCTCCAGATGGGTCCGCAGCCACGCCTCGCGCAGGGCGCCCCGTGCCGTCTCCCGGAGCGTGGGGACGGTATGCGGCGCCAGCCCCGCGAAGGTGGCCACCACTGTGTCGGGATCCTCGTCCACCACGCTGTACCACAGGACATCACGGGTACGCGCCGAGAGAGTGAGGAAGCCACCGAGCATGGCCGAACGCTCCCGCGGCCTCTGACGCCCGGCCTCGCCGTCCGCGGTGATACCGGAGCGGCCGAGCCACTCCGCGAACGGGGGATCGAGCCTCTCCGCCCGGTTGCCCTCCGCCCAGGTGGCGGCCACCCGCTGGACGAGCAGCAGCAGATGGTGCCGCCACGGTCCCCAGGGGTCGATGCCGCGACACGTCTCCTGTGCGGCGAGGCCGAAGGACAGGTGGGCGAGCTGGTCGGCGTCGGTCCGGGTCCTGGTGCAGAGCCGGGCGTAGGACAGCACCGCGGGCAGGTGGCGCTCCCGCAACTGCTCGGTGGCGGGTAGGGCGGTGGGCGCCCCGGAGCGGATGCGCTCGGTGAGCTCCGCGTCCGACAGTCGGGCGTACGGCCGCTGCCCGGAGGTGGCATCGGGCTCGGTTCCGTGCTGGTCGGTCACCCTCGCGACTCCTCGCGTCACCGGCAGTGAGACGAGTGCCCATAGTGGTGGAGCGCGCGGGCGCGGGTAAAGGTATCCGGCAGGAACTTCCCCCAGAGGACAATTAATTACGGTCAGTGGTGAAGCGGCTGGCGAGTTCACGCTCGAGTACCCCCGCTGGGGCCCAGGGGGGAGGCATCGATGAAAGCGCACCTCCGCGGTCGGTCGGCCGGCGGTCAGGCGCAGCTCGGGGTCGAAGTGGTCCGGCGGGGGGAGCACGCTGGTACCGATGCCGCGATCCGCCCCTCAGCGCCGCTCTCACGCACCGCGCCACGCGATGCTCTTGTCCAGCCATCCCGTGTAGGTGCCGTCCGGCAGCAGCCGGTTGAACGCGATGCGGTTGTCGTCGAGCCGTGCGAACACGAACACCGAATCGGCCTGGGAACCCACCCCCACGGCGCCGTCGGTCGTGATGTCGCCCGGCACCGTCTCCCACCCGGTGAACGCCCCGTTCGCGCCGATCCGGTTGGAGTGCACGCGTCCTTCGGTGTCGGTGGCGAACACCAGCACCTCGTCTCCGCTGCTGACCGCTGAGGGCTGAGTGCCGCTCACGAGCTCACCGGGCACCTCTTCCCAGCCCGAGAACCCCTCGTCGGCGCCGCTCCGGTTGTACAGGATACGGCCGTCGTCGTCCCTGGCGAACACATAGAGGTCGTCCCCGACGGCCGCCCCCGTCGGAGCGGTCGGGCTGCGCATGGAGAACGTCTCCGCCATGGAGGCGGACCGCACCGTGCTGGGAAGGGGCCTGACGTCCTCGACCTCCCAGAGGCCGTCGGACAGCGCGGACGGGGGGAACACGACCTCGACGCCGTCCCCCTCGTCGGTCTCCACGAGGTCCGCCTTCCGGTCGGCGATGGCTTCCGCGATCGCCTCGGCGGACTCGGTCATCATGGGGCCGGCGAGTGGGACGTTGAGCGCGGTCGGCAAGATCAGGTCGTGGATGGTGGCCGCGGCGTCATCGGATTCCCTGACCTCCTGTATCTCGTCGTGCAGGAACTGAATGGCTATACCGGGGTCCTCAGTCGCTCTGATCGCAGTCATACAACGCCTCATCGCAGGTCGAAGGCCGCCCGGAGTCAACGCACCGAGCCCGTTCGGGACTGTCGGTCGACGGCTGTTCCCAGCATGGACTCGATGCCGCTCCGGCTCGCGGTGGGCTCCGCCTTCCGGGTGGTGCCGCGACCGCCGGGCCACCCGGTGCGGATGTCGGATGGCGTGACCGTCGCCTACCGTTGGAGGCGGCCGGAGAGCCAGAGAGGCGGGCACGATGAGCACCACACCGGACACCCTCCCGCTGCCCTCGGGGGAGCGGATCCCGCTGCTCGGCCAGGGCACCTGGCACATCGGTGACGCCCCCCGGCGCCGCGCCGACGAGGTCGCGGCGCTGCGGCATGGACTCGACCTCGGGATGACGCTCGTGGACACGGCCGAGATGTACGGCAGCGGCGCTTCCGAGGAACTCGTCGGAGAGGCGATCGCCGACCGCCGTGACGAGGTCTTCCTGGTCAGCAAGGTGCTCCCCGGCCACGCCGACCGCAGTGGCACCATCGCGGCCTGTGAGGACAGCCTGCGGCGGCTTGGCACGGACCGGCTGGATCTGTACCTGCTGCACTGGCGGGGGCGGATCCCGCTGGAGGAGACTCTCGAAGCCTTCGCCGAACTGACCGGCAGCGGCAAGATCCGCCACTGGGGTGTGAGCAACTTCGACGTCTCCGATATGACAGACCTCGTCTCCACCTCCGGTGGCGACGGTGTCGCCGTCGACCAGGTGCTCTACAACCTCACCAGGCGCGGTGTCGAGTACGACCTCATGCCCTGGTGTCACCGGCGCGACATCCCCCTGATGGCCTATTCGCCCATCGAGCAGGGACGCCTGCTGCGCTCCGGTGCGCTGCGGGAGGTCGCACGGGCCCATGGCGCGACGCCCGCGCAGGTGGCGCTGGCGTGGGTGCTCAGGCAGGGGGTGGCGGCGATCCCCAAGGCCGGGCGGGTCGACCATGTCGAGGAGAACCACGCCGCGCTGGAACTCGAGCTCACCCGGGAGGACCTGGAGGCGCTGGACCGCGCCTTCCCTCCGCCCACGGGGCCCGTGCCCCTCGAGGTACTTTGAGCCCGAGATCCTCGGAGGCGTTGGGCGCACCGGCTTTACGTACGCGGGGTTTACGTGCCTGGGCCGTGATGCGGCCGCGGCGGACCTCACGTATACGGGTCGTGGTAGCGCAGCAGCACCCCGACCCCGTCCTCCAGCGACAGCTCCTCACGAGGGACCGTGATCAGCTCGGCGCCGGTGCCCACCAGGGCCCGTACCACCACGGCCCCGGCGGGCTCCTGCCGTCCGGTGTGCACGCCGAAGCTGTGGAGGTCCGGCTCCATCAGCGTGATGTGGGTGGGCTCGGGTCCCGCCCACAGCGACTCCGGAAGGTTCACAGGGCGGGTGAGCAGCAGGCAGTGGGCCTGGCCACGCTGTAGGGCGGTGATGGCGGCGGACAGCCCTTCGGAGGTGTCCGGGTGCCGGGCGCGCTGCGCCATGTAGCGGTGCGTCAAGGTCCGGTCCTGTTCGTTCACCGTGGCACGCAGCGTGTCGTTCAGCTCCGCCTCCAACAGGGCCCGGCCGGGTCCGGCCACCGGTCGTCCGCTGTCGGGCACGGTGACGACGTGCTGTTGGGTGGACTCGGGCAAATGGTTGACCAGCACGCCGCGCAACCACACGTCCTCCGCCGCGCACCGCAACACGATCGTCTCGGCATCGGTCCAGCGGCGCAGATTCTCCAGCTCGTGGGCGACCGCGAATGCGTTCGCCGGCCAGTCCCGGGCCGCGCCGATGTGGTTGTAGCGGGGCTCCGGTGCCACCCGGCTCATGGGCCACCGCCCGGCTTGGTAGTGCACCACCACATCCTCTTCCAGGTCGGTCTCCGCGAAGGCCCGGGAGAGGGCCACGGCCACATAGGGGATGTCCGGGGCGTGTTGCAGCGCCAGGGGCAGTACATCGGGGATCGAGGTGAAGCGGGCCGAATCGGCCGCCGGCGGCTCGGGGAGCTCCTCGGCCAGTCCGAGCCGTCCATGGGCGGCGAACAGGGCCTGTCCGTGCCGTCCGGACACCTCCCGGTCGCTGCCCACAGCGGTGTGCAGGGCGGAGAGGGTGGCGTTGTCCACGCCCTGGCCGGACAGCGCGTCGCGCAGGTGCCGCCAGCGCAGCTCGATCGCCTTCTCCGGATCCTCGATGTCGCGGGAGGTGTCCAGGTAGACGGCGGCCCATGGGCCGGGCCGCGCGTAGAGCGGGTCGAGAAACGACAACTTCATATGCGCTCCGTACCTTGTCGGGCGACCTGACGGGGCGGCCCGACATGAGCGGGTTTCCCTCTCAGGCCGGATGAAACCGCTCGAAATCGCTTGTTCCGGTCAGTGGCGGGGCGGGGGTCGATCTGCTCCGGGACGGGCGACTGGGTGAGCACGCGTCCGGCAGGTCCTTCCCCTGCGGCCACGCCACCCCCTCCGCGATCGCCGCGGGCCTGCTCACCGGCGCGGCACTGCTGTGCGCTCCGCGTGCCAGACGAGCGGTGGCCGCCCTGATCGGATGCCGGGGCGCGGCAGTGGGCCTGACCCGCGTCCACCTCGGTGTGCACTGGTTCAGCGATGTCATCGGCGGATGGCTCTTCGCGGCCGGCTCGTCCTGTGCGCCTGCCAGTCCCGGTGGCTGAGGCCGGGCACACCGCCGGGAGGAGAGTGATCCGGCGGTCCATTGTCGGACCCCCGCGCTACCTTGCCGCCATGACGGAATTCGTACTGGTGGCCGGTGCGTGGCTGGGGTCGTGGGCATGGGACGGGGTGGTGCCGGAGCTGCGTGCTGCCGGACACGGCGTCCATGCCCTCACGCTGTCCGGACTCGCCGAGAAGCAGGGTGTACAGGCCGGGCAGCAGACCCATGTCCAGGACATCGTCGGCGAGATCGAGCGCCTCGATCTGCGCGATGTGATCCTGGTGGGGCACAGCTATGCGGGCATCCCGGTCGGTCAGGCCGCCGAGCGCATCGGCGACCGGCTGGCCCATGTGGTGTTCGTGGACTCCAACGTTCCGGCGGACGGTGAGTCGTTCCTGTCGGCCTGGCCCGCTGGGCGGGCCAGGGTGGAGGCGTCGATGGCGGCGAACGGCGGTTTCTGGGCGCCCCTGGCGGAGGCCGATTACCACGGCCAGGGGCTCACCGAGGAGCAGATCACGCGGATCGTGGGTGCCACGCCGCATCCGGGCGCCACGCTGTCCGAGCCGGCCGTCCTGGCGCGCCCGCTCGGCGGGTTGCCGGCCACGTACATCAAGTGTCTGCTTGACGGTGCCGAGCCGACGGATGACGTGGCCGAGCTGCTGAAGAGCGAGCACTGGCGGCTGGTCGAGATGGACACCGGCCATTGGCCGATGTTCTCCCAGCCGCGCGAGCTGGCCCGGATACTGCTCCGGTGTGCCGGGGCATCGTGACTGGGCACTGACCGGGTCCCGGGCGGTGTTCGCCCGGGACCCGGTCACCCGCCTCGTGCGAGGCGGCCACGTCGTGTGCTACCGCGGCGCCGGTGCGGTCACTCGCAGCCGTACCGCCAGTTCCACCCTACGAAGGTGTGCCGCAGCTCCACATCGAAGCGGCAGCTCGCCGTCCCGTCGGCCTTCAACTGGACGTAGGAGTGGTGGGTGTTGTTGTACCAGTCGCCGGTCGGATCGAAGACACCCTGGTACGCGAAGTCGGCGTGCGCCTCGGAGTTGACCTCGGCGCAGTCGGTGACACAGTCGTCCTTCGCGGTCTGCGAGGTGAGCGACCAACCGGCGTCCCACGGCTCGCGGTTCCACTCCTGGGTGGCCGTGGTGCCGGCCGTGGTGACGCGGCCGTTCGCCGTGTCCCACGAGGAGGCGGTGTACAGGCCCGTCATCCGGATGTTGCAGCAGTCGTACATCTCGTTCCAGCCACGCAGCTGATGCCCGGCAGTGGCAGCGGTGGCGGTGCGGGCCGAGCGCGCCGATGCCGGGCCGTGCTGGACGGAGACCGGTTCCGGCTTGCAGTCGGCGCCTATGGTGATCTGGCCCGAGACGGCCTGTCCGGGCGCCGGGACGGGAAGCTCGCCGGTCAGCCGGACACCGTCACAGGACTTCGGCGCCGGGTCGGACTCCTGGGCCGTCGCCACCGTCGTACCACCCAGGAACGCCACCAGGGAGACGGCCGACACGGCCGCGATGCTCAACCGGCTATTCACTTCTCACGCCCTTTGATCCGATGCGATCCGAAACGGGCGGCGCGCCTCGGTACCGGTGCGCCGCCAGGTCACGCGGGTGATCGTAACGGCGGTCTTCCGCGGAAGCGGGGGGCGCGGGAAAGGTTGGCAGGAAGGTGGCACCGCGGCCCCGCCCGGCCGCGCACACGACATCACCCACCACGGCTGCGCTACACTTCCGGGGTCCTGTTGTCTCCGATAGAGGTGGACGTTGCGTATCTGAGGTTCGCGATCATCGCGCGGTACGGCACAAGCCGTAGCCCGTCACGTCGTAGCCGGCCTTCTCGCCGCCCGTGACCCGCGTGAATGCGACCTCGGTGCATCAGCCGTCCCTCACCCTTCGGAGGGCCGCACCCGATTTCCCGGCTTGGTCGCCGCGTGGTGCTCGCATACGTAGCCCCTTTTCACAGCGCTTGCGAATGCGAGAACACCATGGCTACATCCCCCACCCCCAGCGCCTCCGTGACCTGCTCGGGCGTGTCCTTCCAGTGGCCGGACGGCACGAGCGTCTTCGACGGGCTCTCGCTCGGCATCGGACGGGGCCGCACCGGCCTCGTCGGCACCAACGGCAGCGGCAAGTCCACCCTGCTTCGGCTGATCGCGGGCCGGCTGCGCCCCGCGCAGGGGTCGGTGACCGTCGGCGGCAGCCTCGCCTACCTTCCGCAGAACATCACCCTCGACACCACCCTCCGCGTCGACCAGGCCCTGGGCATCGCCGAGCGGCGCGCCGCCCTGAGCGCCATCGAGGCCGGAGACGTCGACGAGGCCCACTTCGAGACGATCGGCGACGACTGGGACGTCGAGGAGCGGGCCCTGGCGACACTGGGCTCACTCGGGCTCGGCGATGTCGAACTGGACCGCACGGTCGGCCATCTCTCCGGCGGGGAGACCGTACTGCTGCGCCTGGCCGCCCTGCTCCTGGAGCGCCCCGGCGTCCTGCTGCTCGACGAACCCACCAACAACCTCGACCTGTTCGCGCGGCGGCGGCTCTACGACGCCGTCGACTCCTGGCGCTCCGGTGTGCTGGTCGTGGTCAGCCACGACCGGGAGCTGCTGGAGCGGGTGGACCGCATCGCCGAACTGCGGTCCGGGTCGGTGACCTGGTACGGCGGCGGCTGGTCCGCCTACCGGGAGGCGCTGGCCACCCAGCAGGAGGCGGCCGCGCGAATGCTGCGGGTCGCCGAGGCGGATGTGCGTCGGCAAAAACGCGAACTGGAGGAGACCCACATCAAACTGGCACGCCGTCAGCGCAACAGCAAGAAGATGGACGTCGAGCGGCGGGCCCCGAGAATCGTCGCCGGTGCCCGCAAGCGGTCCGCGCAGGAGTCGGCCGGAAAGCTCCGCGACCTGCAGGAAGACCGCCTCCACGAGGCGCGTGAGCGGCGTGAGGATGCCGCCGAGGCGGTCCGCGACGACGCCGAGATCCGGGTGAGCCTGCCGCACACCGCCGTGCCCGCGGGCCGCACCGTGCTCAGCCTGAGTGAACTGCGCCCCCGGTACGGCGCGCTGCGCGAGGCCACCCTCCATGTGCAGGGGCCCGAGCGCATCGCGCTGGTGGGACGCAACGGAGCGGGCAAGACCACACTGCTGCGCACCCTCACCGGCCAGCTCGCCCCGCTGTCCGGGGAGGCGAGGACGTTCGTGCCGCTGCGGTTCCTCCCCCAGCGGCTGGATGTGCTGGACGACGAGCTGAGCGTGGCGGCGAACGTGGCGTCCCGGGCGCCCGGGATCACCGACAACCAGATCCGCTCCCAGCTCGCGCGCTTCCTGTTCAAGGGGGCGCGGGCGGAACAGCCGGCCGGCACCCTCTCGGGTGGCGAGCGTTTCCGGGCCGCCCTCGCGGCCACCATGCTCGCCGCACCGGCCCCGCAGCTGCTGCTGCTCGACGAGCCGACCAACAACCTCGACATGGCCAGTGCGCGGCAGCTGACGAGCGCGCTGGACTCCTACGAGGGCGCGCTCGTGGTCTCCAGCCACGATCTGCCGTTCCTGGAATCCATCGGCATCACCCGGTGGTTGCTGGTCGGCGAGGAGCTGCGGGAGACCGGCGCCGACGAGGTCCGGGATCTGCTCGAGGAGTCATCCGCGACGCAGGGGAGCGACTGAGACCGGCCCGGGCGGGCGGCCCGCGTGGCCACCCGCCCGGGCACCACCCCGACAGGCGTGGCCACCTGCCCGGCCGCCCCGCCTCTCCTGCCTGTACACGAAATTCGCGGCAGCGAAATCAGGATCTGGAGTCCGCGCAGGTTAAGGCGCATTCAAGGTTGACTCATGCGCCCCGGCATACCTTCGGCAGCGATCTCTTTCACCTGAGATATATGAACATTTAACAGAGGGGGGAGGAGGTGGCAACGCCACCGATGTCTGCGCGTCTGGCGAGAATCAGCCCGTCGCGGCGCGGGCTTGCGACTGCTTGTTGACTCTTCAGTAATGAAGTGGCTAATTTCAGCCCCGCGCCGTTTCGCGAGATTCCCGTGCCATACGTTCGACATGCGTTGCCCGAATTATCTCCCTTTCCTGCTGCGCTAGCGATTTTCGGAGAAAACATGTCATCCGCCGTGGACGCCGGCGATCTTGTCATCGGCATCACTCCCTTCGGGGAACCGGACGCCAGACTCGCCGCAGCGGTCAGCCGCGCGGGCGGTCTCGGCGTTCTCGACCTGGGAACAACGGGCCGTGAGGCCCTCCGGGCGTGGGAGGACATCGGCGAGTGGGTGGCCGACGGGCGGTACGGCGTGCGGGTCGCGGCGGGCTGCCGCCTCACCCCCGCGGACCTGCCGGACGCCCCGGCCGCCGGCAGCCCAGAGGGTGGCGCGCCCGGTCCGCATACGGTGGTGCTCGGAGTGGACTCGCCCTGGCCGGTGGAGGCCGTATTCGACCGCTGCCGAGTGCTGGCCGAGGTCACCGACCTGGACGAGGCGCTCGAGGCCGTCCGCGCCGGAGCGCACGGGCTGATCGCCCGGGGCAGTGAGAGCGGCGGGCGGATCGGGGCGTTGGGCACCTTCGTCCTGCTGCAGCGGCTCCTCGCCGACCCCCGGGTGTCCTTACCGGTGTGGGCCTGCGGCGGCATCGGCCCACACGCCGCCGCGGCGTCCGTACTCGGCGGCGCGGCCGGGGTCGTGCTCGACACCCAACTGGCCCTGCTCGCCGAATCGGGGCTCCCGGAGGACCGGGCCGCCGCCATCCGCTCCATGGACGGCTCCGAGACCACCGTCGTCGAGGGGCACCGCGTCCTGCGGCGCCGGGGGCGCGCCACGCAGCACATCGAGCCAAATCTGACGGTGGGTCAGGACGGCTTCCTGGCAGCTCAGTTCGCCCAGCGGTGGCGGGATGTGGGCCGCACCGTCCGGGGCATCACCGAGGCCATCCGGGAGGCCGCACACGAGGCCGTACGGAACGGCTCCGCCGTCTCGGCGCTGCGCCCCGGCGCCCCGCTGAGCACCCGCCTCGGCACCCGGCTGCCCCTCGCACAGGGCCCGATGACCAGGGTCAGCGACCAGGGCGCGTTCGCCTCCGCCGTCGCCGCCGGGGGAGCGCTGCCGTTCATCGCGCTCGCCCTGGCCGGACGCGAACAGGCACGCACCATGCTGGAGGAGGCCGCGGTCGCGCTGGACGGACGCCCCTGGGGCGTCGGTGTCCTCGGCTTCGCACCCGAGGAGATCAGGAACGCCCAGATCGAGGCCGTACGGGAGATCCGCCCCAGCCACGCCGTCATCGCGGGCGGACGGCCGTCCCAGGCGAAGGCGCTGGAACGGGACGGCATCGCCACCTATCTGCATGTGCCCTCGCCGGGGCTGCTGCGCCAGTTCCTCCAGGCCGGGGCCCGGCGGTTCGTCTTCGAGGGTTCCGAATGCGGCGGCCACGTGGGGCCGCGCAACAGCTTTCCGTTATGGGAGGCCCAGATCGCCGTCGTCGAGGACTTCCTCGACAACATCGCGCACGACCCACGTCACAGGGCGAACACCCACAGCACCGACAGCACCGACAGGACCGACAGGACCGACGGGACCGACGGCGCGGGTATCGAGATCTTCTTCGCCGGGGGAGTGCACGACGAACGCTCCGCCGCGATGGTGGCCGCGCTCGCCGCCCCGCTCACCCGGCGCGGCGTCGCCGTCGGCTCGCTGATGGGCACCGCGTATCTCTTCACCGAGGAGGCGGTGGCACACGGCGCCGTACAACCGCTCTTCCAGCGCCAAGTGGTGGCCGCCGAGCACACCGTGCTGTTGGAGACCGCCCCCGGCCACGCCACACGCTGTGTGCCCAGCCCCTTTACCGAGAGCTTCGACACCATCAAGGAGCGGCTGCGGAACGAGGGCCTGCCGGACCGGGACGTCTGGGAGCGGCTGGAGCGGCTGAATGTGGGACGGCTGAGGATCGCCAGCAAGGGCATGGACCGCGGGCCCGATGGCGCATTGACTTCGGTGGACGAGGAAGACCAGCTCAGCGGCGGGATGTTCATGGCCGGACAGGTCGCCGTGATGCGCTCGGCCACCACCACGATCGGGGCCCTGCACCATGCGGTGGGCCCAGGCGCCGCCGACTTCCTCACCGCACGCGCCGAGGCGGTGTGCGAGCGCCTGGGCGTGGCCTCGGCCCCGGCGGAGACCGAAGCGCCCGCGCCGCTGGACGTGGCGGTGGTCGGCATGGCGTGCATGTTTCCGCAGGCGCCCGACCTCGCCTCGTTCTGGGCCAATGTGGTGGGCGGTGTGGACGCCGTCACCGAAGTGCCCGCCGAGCGCTGGGACCCGGCCGTCCATTACACGGGCGACAAGGACGGCGCCTCCGCCTCAAAATGGGGCGGCTTCCTGCCACCCATCCCCTTCGACCCGCTGCGCTACGGCATCCCCCCGGCCTCGCTCGGCAGCATCGAACCCGTTCAGCTGCTGGCCCTGGAGGCCGCCCGCCGGGCCCTGGAGGACGCCGGATACGGCGACCCCGGCCGGACCTTCGACCGCTCCCGCACCTCCGTGGTGTTCGGCGCCGAGGCGGGCAGCGATCTGTCCAACGCCCAGACGCTGCGCGCCGTCCTGCCGCGTTACGTCCGCGAGGTGCCGCGGGACCTGGCGGACCAGCTGCCGCGGCTCACCGAGGACTCCTTCCCCGGCATGCTCGCCAACGTCATCTCCGGGCGGATCGCCAACCGGCTCGACCTCGGCGGCGCCAACTACACCGTGGACGCGGCATGCGCGTCATCGCTGGCCGCCGTGGATGTGGCCTGCAAGGAGCTGACCGCCGGCACCAGCGACCTCGTACTGTGCGGCGGCGCCGATCTGCACAACGGCATCAACGACTATGTGCTCTTCTCCTCGGTGCACGCCCTCTCCCCGACGGGCCGCTCCCGCACCTTCGACAGCTCGGCCGACGGAATCGCGCTCGGCGAGGGCGTCGCCTGCGTCGTCCTCAAACGACTGGCCGACGCCGAACGGGACGGCGACCGCGTCTACGGCGTCATCAAGGGCGTGGGCTCCTCCAGCGACGGCCGCTCGCTGGGGCTGACCGCCCCGCGCCCCGAGGGACAGCGGGCCGCCCTGGAGCGTGCGTACGCCAATGCCCACCTCTCGCCCGCCGACGTCGGCCTGATCGAGGCACACGGCACCGGCACGGTCGTCGGCGACCGCACCGAACTCACCGTCCTGGGCGAGGTGTTCACCGACGCCGGGGCCGCACCGGGCGCGTGCGCGCTGGGCTCGGTGAAGTCCCAGATCGGGCACACCAAGTGCGCCGCGGGGCTCGCCGGGCTGGTGAAGGCCGCGATGGCGCTGTACACGGGCATCACACCGCCGACCCTGCATCTGACCCGGCCCAACGCGGCATGGGACGCGGGCCGCAGCCCCTTCGCCTTCCATACCCGGGCCCGCCCGTGGGCCGCCGCGCCCGCCGAACGGGTGGCCGGGGTCAGCGCGTTCGGCTTCGGCGGGACCAACTTCCATGTGGTGCTCGCGGCACACGGCCGGGGAGCACCCCCCGCACAGGGCCTGGACGCCTGGCCCGCCGAGCTGTTCCTCTTCCGCGGGGCCGACCGGGCGGCGGCACTGCGGGTGGTCCAGGAGACACTCGACCAGCTCATGGCCAATGACACGGCCGGACGGCCATGGCGGCTGCGCGACCTCGCGCTGACCGCCTCCCGGCGCGCCGACGCCGGGCACGAACCGGTCCGGGTGGCGGTGGTGGCCGCGGACCTGGACGACCTGGCCGCACGATTACGCCAGGTGCTCGCGGGCGATCCGCCGGGCCCGGGGCCACGCGGAACGGACGGGCTGCACATCGCCCCGGAGGCGGCCGAAGAGGCCGGGGACGAGCCGGAGCGCGGCAAGGTCGCCTTCCTCTTTCCCGGGCAGGGCAGCCAGCGGCCCGGAATGTTCGCCGACGCCTTCGTCACCTTCCCCGCACTCCAGCGCCAGTTGCGCCACGGACGCGCCTACGCCGACGCGCTGTATCCCCCGGCCGCCTTCGACGATGCGGGGCAGGCGGCACAGCGCACCGCCATCACCGACACCCGGGTGGCCCAGCCCGCACTGGGCATGGTCGGGCTCGCCGCGCACACCCTCCTGACCTCCGCCGGGGTCCGGCCCGACATGGCGGCCGGACACAGCTACGGCGAACTGGTCGCACTGTGCGCCGCGGGCACCCTCGACCCCCGTACGCTGCCGCGGCTGAGCGCCGAGCGGGCGGCGGCCATCCTCGGCGCCGCCGAGGCCGCCGGGGAGGAGCCCGGCACCATGGCGGCCGTGACCGCGGCCCCCGGCGAGGTCGAGCCGGTGCTGCGGGCGGCCGGGCTCGCCGAGCGCGTGGTGACCGCCAACCACAACGCGCCACGGCAGACCGTGATCTCCGGGCCCGAGCGGGACATCCAGGAGGCGGTGCGGCTGCTGCGGGCGGCCGGGCACTCGGTCAAACGGATCCCGGTGGCCTGCGCCTTCCACAGCCCGCTGGTGGCCGGGGCTGGTGCGCGGTTCGCCGAGGCGCTGGCCCGTCATCCGGTGCGGGCGGCCGAGTTCCCCGTCTGGGCGAACCGCACCGCCGCCCCGCACGGCGCTGAGCCGGACGCCATCCGCGCCGAACTCGTCGCCCAGATCGGCGCGCCCGTCCGCTTCGTGGCGCAGATCGAGGCCATGTACGAGGCGGGCGCGCGGATCTTCGTGGAGGCCGGTCCGGGGACGGTGCTCACCCGGCTCGTGGGGGAAATCCTCGACGGCCGTCCGCACCTCGCCCTCGCCTGCGAGGGACGGCGTACCGGCTCCGCCGGACCGCGAGGGTTCCTCGACACCCTCGCCCGGCTGGCCGTCGCCGGTGTTCCGGTGCGTACGGCCTGGCTGTTCCACGGCCGGGACGCGGTGGCGGCGGGATCCGCCCCGCCACCGAAACGGCCCGGCTGGACGGTCGACGGACACCTGGTCCGCACCGCGGACGGTGAGCTCCTTCCCGGTGCGCTGGCACCGGCCCGACGTGTCATGGAGGCGACCGTGAGCCAGACCGATCGGACGGGTGGCGGCGAGTACGGGGGCAGGGACGCCCTGATCTCGGAGTTCCTCAGGACCAGCCGGGAGATGATCGCCGCCCAGCGCGACGTGCTTCTCACCTACTTCGGCGGCGCGCCGGGCGAACGGCACGCCTCGCCACCGGCTCCGGTCGCCGCGGCCACCCCGTTGCCCGCTGAGATCGGCCCGGTGGCCACTGCTGCGGTGGTCGCCGCTTCAGGGGCCGCCGTGCCGGTCGCCACCGTGTCTCCCGCATCCGCCCCGCCCGCACCCGCCACCGGGCCCGATGTGCTGCGCGCGGTCTCCGAGATCATCAGCGAACGCACCGGCTATCCGGTCGACATGATCGAACCCGACCTCGATCTCGAAGCCGATCTCAGCATTGACTCCATCAAACGCGCCGAGATCGCGGGCGAGTTGGCCCGGCGCCTTGGTGTCGCGGGCGCGGACACCGCCGCCCTGGGCGACGAGGAGCTGGAGGAGCTGGCCAAGGCCCGTACCACCGCCGCCGTCACCGACTGGCTCACCGCGCGCCTTGCGCCGCCCGCCCCGGCGGCCTCCGCAACACCGACCGACGAGCCGGTGGCGGTGGCCGAGGACGCGGCGGCCGAGCCCGAGCCGGTGGCCGTGTCCGGTGTGGCGCCCAAACGTCTGCGGCTGGTGCCCGTGCCCCTCGGCGCACCCGAGGACGGTGCCACCGCGCCGCCCGATCTGACCGGCCGGCGCTTCGCCCTGCTCGGCGGGGAGGTCGACGGGGTGGCCGAGGCGGTGGCCGCCCGCCTGGGCGAGCGCGGTGCCGAGGCCGTCCGCCTCGCCGCCGGGCATCCGCTCACCGAGGAGGACGGCCGGGTGGACGGTGTGCTGCTGCTCGACCCGCTGGCCACCCCCGGCGCGCCGGTGTTGCCAGAGGCGTTCACGGCCCTCCAGTCGGCCCTGCGGCGCGCCCCGCACTGGCTGCTGGCGCTCCGCCGCGCCGACCCGCTCGCCGCGCGCACGGCCGGGCTGCGCGGGGTCTTCCGTACGGTGGCCAGGGAGTACCCGGACATCGTCACCAGGCTGGTGGAGTTCCCCGCCGACGTGGCCGGGCCCGCCGACGTGGCCGGTTCCGCCGACGCGCCCCGATCCACCGAAGCGGCCGCGTCCACCGAAGCGCCCAGGTTCGCCGACGCCGTGGCCGACGGGGTGCTCGACGAGCTGCTCGCCCCGGACCGTACGCCCGTCGTGCTGCGCACCGCGGAAGGGCGGCGTCACCGGCTGGACCTCGTGGAGACCCCGCTGGGCGCGCTCGCCGGTTCGGGCGCCGGGCCCGCCGGGGACGGTGCGGCGGAGGCCGCCGCGCTCGGCCTGGACCGGGACGCGGTGGTGGTCCTGGTCGGCGGGGCGCGGGGCATCACCGCGCGGTGCGCCGCCACCCTCGCGTCCGCCGCCCGCTGCCGGATCGAGTTGCTCGGCCGTACGCCGGAGCCCGTCGGCCCCGAGGACCCGGCCACCGCCGGGGCCCGCGACGAGACGGCCCTGCGCGCGGCGCTCGCCGCCCGGGGTGGGCTGGGTCCCGCCGAGATTCAGCGGGAGGCCGCCCGGATCCTGGCGCGGCGCGAGGTCGCCGCGACCATCGAGGAGCTGACTGCCCTGGGCGGCCGGGTCCGCTATCGCTCGGTGGACTTCCGCGACGCCGAAGCGGTGCTCCAAGCGGTGAAGCAGATCCACGCCGACCACGGACGGCTGGACGGTGTCGTCTACGGGGCCGGTGTGATCGAGGACCGGCTGATCTCGGAGAAGTCCGCCGAGTCCTTCCAGCGGGTGTACGGCACCAAGGTGGAGGGGGCCCGGACGCTGCTGGACGCGCTGGCGGAGCTGCCCGAACCCCCGGCGTTCGCCGTGTTGTTCGGCAGCATCGCCGCCGCCCTCGGCAACCGCGGCCAGGTGGATTACGCGGCGGCCAACGACGTGCTGGAGACCCTCGGCGCGCGCTGGCGGGACCGCACCGGCCGCCGGGCGCTGACCGTGCACTGGGGTCCATGGGCACCGACGGGCGCCCATGGCGGGATGGTCACTCCGGAGCTGGGCCGCGAGTACGCCCGGCGTGGCATTTCGCTCATCGACCCGGAGGAGGGCACGCTGGCGCTGCTGCGCGAGCTGGCCTGGGGCGAGGAGTCCACCGGATCCGTCGTCTACACCGCCTCGGGCTGGTGAGCGTGACGGACCAGCAGGCGCACCGGCAGCCGCCGGTGGCCATCGTCGGCATGTCCGTGCTGCTGCCCGGCTCACCGGACCTGGACACCTACTGGCGCAACCTGGTCGGCGGCGTGGACGCCATCAGCGAGGTCCCGGCCGGGCGGTGGGACGCCGGTTTCTACGCCCCGGACGGCGGTGGCGACACGCCTGCGGCACCCGACCGGGTGTACTGCCGACGGGGCGGGTTCGTGGACGAGTTCGCCCGGATCGAGGCGGCGCGGTTCGGGATCATGCCGAACTCGGTGTCCGGCACCGAACCCGACCAGCTGATCGCCCTGGGTGTCGCGGCGGCGGCGATCGCCGACGCGGGTGGTGAGGACCGGCTCCCCGACCGGCAGCGGGTGGGCGTGGTGCTGGGCCGGGGCGGCTATCTCACCCCCGGGCTGGTCCGGCTCGACCAGCGGGTGCGCACCGCCCACCAGCTCGTACGGACCCTCGGCGAGCTGCTGCCCGACCTCGGCCCCGACCAACTCGACCTCGTACGGGCCGCGTTCACCGAGCGGCTCGGCCCGCACCGGCCCGAGGCGGCCATCGGCCTGGTGCCCAACCTCGCCGCCTCGCGCATCGCCAACCGGCTCGATCTGCGCGGCCCCGCGTACACCGTGGACGCCGCCTGCGCCTCCTCACTCGTCGCCGTCGACCAGGCGGTGGGGGAGCTGGCCTCGGGCCGGTGCGATGTGATGCTCGCGGGCGGGGTCCACCACTGCCACGACATCACCCTGTGGAGCGTGTTCTCGCAGCTGCGCGCGCTCTCGCCGAGCCAGCGGATCCGGCCCTTCCACCGCGCGGCCGACGGCCTGCTGATCGGCGAGGGCACCGGTGTGGTCGTCCTCAAGCGGCTCGCCGACGCACTCCGCGACGGCGACCGCGTCTACGCGGTGATCCGTGGCACCGGTGTGGCCTCCGACGGCCGCGCCACCGGTCTGGTCAACCCGGACCCGGGCGGTCAGACCCGGGCCGTACGACAGGCGTGGCGGGCCGCGGGCCTCGATCCGCGCGAGCCGGGCGCCATCGGGCTGCTGGAGGCGCACGGCACCGCGACGCCCGCCGGGGACACCGCCGAACTGGCCACGCTGGCCGAGGTGTTCGGCCCCGGTGGCACGCCGGATGAGACGGCCGTCATCGGTTCGGTGAAGTCGATGATCGGCCACACCATGCCCGCCGCCGGTGTCGCCGGTCTGGTGAAGGCCGCCCTCGCGGTCCACCACGGCCGGCTGCTGCCCACGCTGCACTGCGACGACCCCCATCCGGCGCTGGCGGCCACCCGCTTCTCGGTGCTCGGCGCGGCCGAGCCCTGGGAGGCGCCCGTACGGCGCGCCGCCGTCAACGCCTTCGGATTCGGCGGGATCAACGCCCATGTGGTGCTGGAGCAGGCGCCGGTGCCGGTGGCGCCGCGCGCCACGACCGTCGTCATCGAACCCGAGCGGGTGCTGGCGCTGGCCGCGGACACCCCGGAGCGGCTGGCCGAGCTGCTGGCGGCGGACGACGCGACCGTACGGACGACGGTGACGGGGCGGGACGCCCGTACCCGGCTGGGCATCGTCGACCCCACCGCCAAACGACTCGCGCTCGCCCGGCGCATGGTGGCCAAAGGCCGCCCCTGGCGTGGCCGCAACGACATCTGGTTCACCCCCGCGCCGCTGCTCGGCGCGGGCCCGGCGGCCACGGGGAAGGCGGCCACGGGACAGCTCGCCTTCGTCTTCCCCGGCCTCGAAGCCGAGTTCGTCCCCCGCGTGGACGGCGTCGCCGAGTACTTCGGGCTCTCCCGCCCCGCCGGGGACCGCTTCGGCGAGGCGACCCGCGTGGGCGACATCGGGCGCCATGGCGTCGGTGTCTTCGGCGTCGGCCGGCTGCTGGACGCGGCGTTGCGGCGGATGGGGGTCGTACCGGACGCGGTGGCCGGGCACAGTGTGGGGGAGTGGACCGCGCTGGCCGTGGGCGGCCTCTACGCGGGCGAGGAGGTCGACGCCTTCCTCGACTCCTTCGACCCCGACGCGCTGCGAGTGCCCGGCCTGGCCTTCGCCGTCCTCGGCGCCGGTGCTCCGCGAGTGCTCACGGAGCTGGCGGCACGGTCGGACGGCCGGATCGTGCTCTCGCACGACAACGCGCCCAGCCAGTCGATGGTGTGCGGGCCGCGCGACGATGTCGAGGAGTTCGTCCGGGCCATGCGCGCCGAGGGCGTGATCGCGCAGCTCCTGCCCTTCCAGTCCGGTTTCCACACGCCGATGCTGGCGCCCTACCTCGACCCCATCCGAGCCGTGACGGAACGCTTCGAGCTGCTCCTGCCGCCCAGGATCCCCGTCTGGTCCGGGACGACCGCCGCACCGTATCCGGCGGCCGAGGCGGAGGTGCGCGAGCTGTTCATCCGCCACCTGCTGGAGCCGGTGCGCTTCCGGCTGCTGACCGAGGCCCTGTACGAGGCGGGCTTCCGCGCGTTCGTCCAAGTCGGCACGGGCCAGCTGGGGTCGCTCATCGGCGACACGCTGCACGGCCGCGACCATCTGGTGGTGGCCGCCAACTCCCCCCACCGCGACGGCGTCTCCCAGCTCCGCCGCGTGGCCACGGCCCTGTGGACGGAGGGGGCGGAGGTGGATCCGGCACTGCGCGGCGAGGCTGAGCGGGCGAAACCAGTGCTTCCTCCGGTGCGGCTGGACCTGAACGGTTCACTGGTTTCGCTCAGCGAACCGAGGCTGAGCGCATTGCGCGATGAGCTATCGCGAGCGGTGCCCTGGGGAGCGGGGCCGCGCCGTGGTGCTTGGTCGCCGTCGCCGTCGCCGGGTGCGGGCCGGATGGTGCCCGCCCGTTCCGACCCGCGGAACGATTGCCCACCACCGTTGTGGGAAGCCGAACTCAACGCGCTGCTCGACGAGACCGCCACCACCGCGACAGCGGTCATCGCGGCAAGCCGCCCTCCGACCCCGCGCACCCACGATCTGCAGGTCTCCACCGAGACCATGCCCTACCTCCATGACCACTGCTTCTTCCCCCAACGCCCCGGCTGGCCCGATGAGTCGGACCGCTGGCCCGTGGTCCCGGCCACCACGATCGTCCAGCACCTCATGGACGCGGCGGAACACACAGCGGCGGAGCAGACGGCCGGAGGCGCTGTGGCCGTCGCCGTCCACGGCGCCCGCTTCGACCAGTGGGTGACGGCGGCACCCCCCAGCACCGTCCCCGTCACCGCGACCCCCGCCTCGGCGGGCCACTACACCGTCACCTTCGGCCGCAGCGCCCGCGCCACCGTGGAAGTCGCCCCCCGCCACCCCGCGACCCGCCCCGCCCCCTGGCCCACCGACCCCGCCACCGAGCGCACCCCCGACCACACCGCACAGCTCGTCTACGCCGAACGCTGGATGTTCCACGGCCCGGCCTTCCAGGGACTCACCGCGCTCACCGCGATCGGCGAGTCGCACATACGCGGCACGCTCACCACACCCCCCGCGCCCGGAGCGCTGCTGGACAACGTCGGACAGCTCCTCGGCTACTGGATCATGGCGACTCGTACCGAACGGACCGTGGTCTTCCCGGTCGGCATGCGTCTGATGCGCTTCTTCGGCCCGCATCCGGGTCCCGGCACACCGGTGGAGTGCCTGATCAGGATCACCTCGCTGACCGCTACCGCGCTGGAGGCCGACGCACAGCTGTTGATCGGCGGCGAGGTGTGGGCGGAGCTGTCCGGATGGCAGGACCGCCGGTTCGACAACCACCCCGACACCCGCCCCGTGGAGCGCTTCCCGCAGCGCAACACGCTGTCCCGGCCCCAGCCGGGCGGCTGGGTACTGCTCCATGAGCGCTGGCCCGATCTGGCCTCCCGCGACCTGATCATGCGTAACCACCTGGCCAGCGACGAGCGCACGGAATATGAACACCAGCCGCCACGCGGCCGTAGACAGTGGCTGCTGGGCAGGATCGCGGCCAAGGACGCCGTACGGCGATGGCTCTGGGACCACGGCGAAGGTCCGGTCTTCCCCGCCGAGATCGGGATACGCTACGACGCCCAGGGGCGCCCGTACGCCATCGGCGTCCATGGCCGGACCCTGCCCGAACTGGCCCTCTCGCTGGCACACCGGGCCGAGGCCGGGGCCGCCCTGGTGGTGCCGCGCGCACACGGGGCCCCGGGCCCCGGTATCGCGCTCGAAGAGGTCGCCGACCGCGACGACCACGCCCTCGCGGCCGCCTTCGGCCGGGCCGAGCGGGAACTCCTCGCGGCCGCGACGGCCGGGGGCGGTGGATCGCGCGCCCGCTGGGCCACCGCCTTCCGGGCCGCGAAGGAGGCGGTCACCACGACGGAGGGCACCGCCCTGCACGACCGGCCACATGACCTCACCATTTCCGAGGTACGGCCGGGAGCCGATCACCCCGACGCGGCACCGGCCCGGCTCATCGTCGAGGTGGCGGCCACCGCCCCCGAGCAGCGCCCGCGCCGCTACCAGGTCCACTGCATCACCATCGCCAACCCGCCCGGACTGCCGGACAGGGACTACGCCGTGGCCTGGACGACCGGCCCGGACCACCAGGAACAGGACGAGGAGAGCGACCAGTGACCACCGCCAATCAGACCGTCTCGGTACCCGCCGCCGACGCACCGGCCGTGCTCGCGGAGATATCCGGGATGCTCCGGACGATGCTCGACGAATACGGCCTCGACGATATCGAGGTCACCATGGAGACCCGCTTCACCGAGGATCTGGAGTTGGAGAGCATCGATCTGGTGGCGCTGGCCGGCAGCCTGGAGGCCCGGTACGGCAGACAGGTCAACTTCGCCGAGTTCGTGGCGGGCCTGGAGCTCGACGAGATCATCGATCTCGCCGTGGGGCAGCTCGTCGAGTACGTCGTGCGGTGCCTCCGGGCGGCCGGGGAGAGCTGACCCATGGCGATGATCGACACCGGCCGCGACACCTGCGCCGGCACGGGCAGCGGTACGGGCGACGACGGGGACCACGCCACGGACCACGACGGTCCGGATACCGGGCCGGACGGCGTCCGACTGCATGTCCAGCGGCTGTCCCCGCCCGATGACCGTCCGCCCACCGCCACCGCCGTACTCATCCACGGTCTGCTCACCGACTCCCTCGCCAGCTGGTACTTCACGGTGGCCCCGGACCTCGCCGCCGCCGGGCTGGAGGTGGTGATGTACGACCAGCGGGGGCACGGCCGCAGCGAGCGCCCCGGTTCCGGCTACCGGCTGGACACGTTCGTCACCGATCTGGAGCGGCTGCTCGACCGGCTGGACATCATTGGACCGGTCCATCTGGTGGGCAACTGCTTCGGCGGAACGGTGGCGTTCGCCTACGCCATGCGCCATCCGGAGCGGGTGGCGGGGATCGCGGTGATCGAGGCGAAGCCCGCCACCGAGAGCTGGCTGACCGAGATCAGCGGAATCCTGCGGCGCGTCGTCGCCGAACTGGTCGTCCATGAGGCCGAGTCGCTGGCCTGGGTCAGCGCCCACCGGGGCGCCCACACCGCACGGCTGGCCAAGTCGGCCGCCCGCCTGGTCCGTACGACCACCATCGCCGAGGACGTACCGGAGAGCCGGGTGGTGAGCGAGGAGCAGGTCGGCGCGGTGCGCTGCCCGGTACTGGCCGTCTACGGCGCCGATTCCGAACTCGCCGGGCAGGAGCGGTGGCTGGAGTCGGTACTGCCCGGCACCCGGACCGTCGTCCTGCCGGGACAGGGGCATTCGGTCCTCGCCGAGGCGCCCACGCGCATCCGCGAACTGCTGCTGTCCTGGATCCACGGGTGTGAACCGGACACCGGCGCCCCGGCGGCGGATGCGGCCCTGGGAGCCGATGCCTCATGAGCGAACCCAGCAGATCGCAGGCAGCCCCACCTCGCATACCCCGCCGCTTTCTCTTCGTCGTGCCGCCGCTGGTCGGCCACGTCAACCCCACCCTCGGCGTCGCGGCCGAACTCACCGCCCGGGGACACCAGGTGGCCTGGGCCGGGATGCCCGAGGTCGTCGGGCGGCTGACCGGGCAGGGCGCGACGGTCTACCGCTGCGCCGGGCCGGTGCTGGGCGAGGGCGGGGCGGGCCGGCCACCGGATGTACGCGGCCCGGCGGCGCTGAGGTTCCTGTGGGAGCGGTTCCTGGTGCCGCTCGCCGAGGCCATGGCCCCGGGTGTCGCCAAGGCCATCGAGGAGTTCCGCCCCGATGTGGTGATCGCCGACCAGCAGACCGTGGCGGGCGGACTGGTGGCCGAACGGCTGGGGGTGCGCTGGGCCACATCCGCCACCACCTCGGCGGAGTTCACGGGCGCGCTGGACGGTCTGCCCAAGATCGACGCCTGGCTGGACGGGCTCATGGACGAGGTGCGGGGCCGGATCGGCGCTCCGGAGGGCACGGCCGATCCCCGGTTCTCACCGGAGCTGGTCCTGGCCTTCACCACCGAGGAGCTGGCCGGACGGCCGGCCCGGGCGGGTGATCGCGTCCGTTACGTGGGCCCGTCGATCGCCGAGCGGCCGGCCACGACGGACTTCCCCTGGGGGTGGCTGGACCCCGCGCGCCCGGCCGTTCTGGTCACGCTGGGCACCGCGAACACCGATGCCGGGGCGCGCTTCCTCACCGAGTGCCGGGAGGCCGTACGGGCCCGGGCCGGTCGTTTCCAGACGGTCATCGTCGACCCGGAGGGCGTACTCACCCCGGACACCCCCGATACCCCGGACGACAAGGACCTCCTGGTGTGCCGCTACGTCCCTCAACTCCGCCTTCTGGAACGGGTGAGCGCAGTGGTGTGCCACGCGGGCCACAACACGGTCTGCGAAACCCTGTGGCACGGCGTTCCGCTCGTCGTGGCCCCCATCCGGGACGACCAGCCGGTGGTGGCCGCGCAGGTGGTGGACGTGGGCGCGGGCGTCCGCGTCAGGTTCGGCCGGGCGAGGGCGGCCGGGCTCGGCGAGGCGCTGGACACCGTCCTGTACGAGCCGGGGTACCGCGTCGCCGCCGAGCGCGTCGGGGCCTCGTTCCGCGCGGCGGGCGGCGCCGTGGCGGCAGCCGGACACCTGGAAGCGCTGGCCGCGAAGGCCGGTGGCCATGCCACGCCGACTCCCGAGGGGGACCGATGAGCCGCACGTCCGACGCACCACGTACGCCCGCGAAGCCGTCGCGCGCCGAGACCGTCGCCGCGCTGCGCCCCCGCTACCAGGCCGATCTGGCGCGGGGCACCGGGCGCTTCTTCGAACCGCGTCGTACCGACTGTCCGTGGTGCGGCTCGACGCGGCTGAAGCGGCGGCTGCGCACCAGGGACCGCTACCAGAGCAAGCCGGGCCGCTTCGTGCTCGACGCGTGTGCCGACTGCGGCCACGTCTTCCAGAACCCCAGGCTGAACGGCGACGGCCTGGAGTTCTACTACCGCGACTTCTACGACGGGATGGGGGAGATCGAACTCGGCAACCTCTTCGCCGGGCGGGACAAGGTGTACCGGCGGCGCGCGATGTTCCAGGAGCCCTCCGCCGAACCCCCGAAGACCTGGCTCGATGTCGGCACGGGACACGGCCACTTCCCCGCGGTGGCCCGCACCGTCTTCCCCGGCACCCGCTTCGACGGACTGGACTTCACCGACGGCGTCGAACTGGCCGAGCGGACGGGGCGCATAGACCGGGGCATCCGCGGCAGCTTCCCCGAGCTGGCCGAGGAGCGCCTGGCCGGGGGCTACGACGTGGTGAGCATGTTCCACTATCTGGAGCACAGCACCGATCCCCGCGACGAACTCCGCGCGGCCCGGCGGGCGCTGCGTCCCGGTGGCCATCTGCTGATCGAGGTGCCCGATCCGGAGTGCTGGTTCGCCCGGCTCCTCGGCCGCTTCTGGCTGCCCTGGCTCCAGCCTCAGCATCTGCACTTCCTGCCGGTGGCGAACCTCCGGAAGGAACTGGACGCGCTCGGCTTCACCGTCATCGCCGAGGAGCACCGCGCACCGTCCGACACGGTCGATCTGCTGGGCGCCGTATGGCTGTCGCTGAACGCGGTCATCCCGCCCGATGACGCCCCTTCGCTGCCGCGACCGCCCGGCCGGGCGCGCTGGCTGCTGCGCTGTGCGCTGCTGCTCGCGGCCGTCCCCGCGCTGATCCTCGCGACCACCCTGGACCGGCTGCTGCTCAAGCCGCTGGCGGGGTGGGGGAAGGTGTCCAATGCCTACCGGGTGGTGGCCCGGTGCGATGCCCCGGCCCGTCCCGACCCCCGCTGAGGTGTCCCCCGCTGAGGTGTCCCCCGGGTCCCGCCTCGGGGCCCGGGGGAGCGGATGACGCCCGCGTCAGGGAAGGATCGAGTCGACGTAGCCGCCATCGGCACGCACGGCTCCGCCGGTGGTGGCCGAGGCGAGCGGCGAGCTGAGGTAGACCGCCATGTTGGCGATCTCCTCGGGCTCGATCAGCCGCTGGATCAGCGACTGCGGCCGGTATTTGGCCATGAACTCCCGCTGGGCCTCCTCCCAGGGCAGCTCCGGGTCCACCAGTTCGTACACGAAGTCCTCGACGCCGCCGGTGTGGGTCGGCCCGGCGATCAGCGAGTTGACGGTGACGCCCGTACCGGCGGCCTCCTTGGCGAAGCCTCGGGTGACCGCGAGCAGCGCGGTCTTCGACGTCCCGTAGTGGATCATCTCGGCCGGGATGACGACGGCGGAGTCACTGGCGACGTTCAGGATCCGGCCCCATGCGCGGTCCTTCATCCCGGGCAGCAGGCTCCGGATCATCCGGACGGCGGACAGGACGTTCACCTCGAAATAGCGCCGCCACTCATCGTCGCTGATCTCCAGCGCCGGAATGGCCCCGAAGATGCCGAGGTTGTTGACCAGGACATCGGCGTCCGGCACGGCGGCGGTGACCTCACGGGCGCCGTCCTCGGAGGTGATGTCGCCGGGGGCGGGGATGAACGAGCCGCCCTCCGTGTCCTCCTCCAGCTTCTGGATGGCGGCCTCGACGGACTCCTGCCGGCGCCCGTTGACGGCGACACGGGCGCCCGCCCGCGCCAGGCCGGCGGCGATGGCGAATCCGATGCCCTGCGTGGAGCCGGTGACCAGGGCGGTCCTACCGGAAAGGTCGATCTGCACGGCGCTCCTTCGTCGATGCCTCAATGCTTGCGTGCGCCATTAGTTGCACACGCGTCATACTAGCGTAGTCGTCGTATGCGAAGGCGGCCACGGCCGACGGGACTTCGGCCGCGACCGACGAGACATCCGCCACGACTGGCCTAGGCCCCGTGGCGGACCTCGATCTGCCCCCGCAGCCTCAGATCGCGGGAGGAGGAGCCCACTTCCACGGTCCGGCGCCCGGTGCCCAGCACCCAGCCACGGCGTTCGGTGTCCCAGGAGGACAGCGTCCGCGCCGCCACCCGTACGGTCACCTGCCGCGCCTCGCCGGGCCTCAGATGAATCCGCCGGAATCCGGCCAGGGCGCGCTCGGCCTGGTCGAGCGGCAGCTCGGGGGAGGGCCCCACATACACCTGGGCCACCTCCGACCCGTCCCGCCGCCCGGTGTTGCGCACGGTGAAGACCGCCTCCAGCCCGCTTCCGCGTCTTCGCAGCCGAAGCCCCGCATAGGCGAAGGTGGTGTACGACAGGCCGTGGCCGAAGGGGAAGAGCGGCCGCACACCCTTGGCGTCGTACCAGCGATAGCCGACCTGGATGCCCTCGGAGTACTCCTCACGCCCGTTCACCCCGGGGTAGCGCCGGGGGTCATCGGCCATCGGATGGCGGTCGTCGGAGACGGGGAAGGACTGGGTGAGCCGCCCGCCGGGGTTGGCGTCGCCGAAGAGCAGGGCGGTGGTGGCGGCGGCGCCCTCCTGGCCGGGATAGTACATCTGGAGGACGGCGCCGGTGCGGTCCAGCCAGGGCATCGAGGTGCACGAGGAGGTGTTGAGGACCACGGTGGTGCGCGGGTTGGCCTCGGTGACGGCGGCGATCAGCGGGTTCTGATGGCCGGGGAGGGCGATGGTGGTGCGGTCCCTGCCCTCGGTGGCGTCCTCGTGGGCGAAGAGCACCACACTGTGCGCGGCGCGGGCGACGCGCACGGCCTCGGCGACATCGGCGGCGCGAGTGGCGGAGGTGGTGCGGCGCAGCCGGAAGGTCACCCCCTCCCCGCCGCCCTTGGCGGTGACCTTCAGCCGGTGCTTTCCCGTCGTCAGCGCGACGGCCGCCCGGCGCACGGCGAGCCCGTCCGGGGCGGCGCTGAGGAAGCCACCGGTGAAGTACTCGCCCAAGCCCGGCCGGAACGGGAACAACTCCTCGTCGTCCAGCAGGACCTTCGGGCGGCCGGCGGGCGGGCCACTGAAGTGCAGGACGAACGTCCACTCATCGGCCTCGGCGACGGTGAGGGTGCCGTCGTAGCTCCAGCTCTTCCCCGCCGCCACCTTCCGCTCCTCCAGCCCGGTGGCCGGGGAGAGCGCGGCGGCGGGGAACTGCTTGCCGAACACGTCCTCGCCCAGGGCGTACTCCACCCGGGCCTCTTTCCCGGCGCGCTCGCGCATCGTCTCCAGCGGGCTCGCGGCGTGGTCGGGGACCACCTGGGCGCTGCCGCCGCCACTGACGAAGGGGATGGAGCCGGCGGGCCCGACGACGGCGATCGACCGGGCGGCGGGCCCGCTCAGCGGCAGTGCGCCGCGCTCATTGCGCAGCAGGATGCCGCCCGCCGTCGCGACCTTCAGCGCGGTGCGCGCCCCGGCCCCGGGGTCCCGGCCGGGTCGCGGCGGGGCGCCGCCGTCCAGCAGGCCGAAGCGGTCCATGACGGTCAGGACGCGACCGGCCGCGCGGTCCACCTCGGCCTCCGGTACGGTTCCGTCGGCCACCCCCCTGAGCAGGGCGTCGCCGAAATACCTGCCGTCGGGCATCTCCATGTCGAGCCCGGCGCCGAGGGCCGCCGCGGTGCTGTGGGCGGCGTGCCAGTCGGTCATCACCCAGCCGTCGAAGCCCCAGTCCTCGCGCAGCACCCCGGTCAGCAGCGGCTCGCTCTCGCAGGCGAAGGCCCCGTTGACCTTGTTGTAGGCGCCCATGACCGCCCCCGCACCCGCCCGTACGGCCGCCTCGAAGCCGGGCAGCTCCGTCTCCCGCATCGTCCGCTCGTCGACGACGACATCGATCGACTCCCGCTCGTACTCCTGGTTGTTCAGGGCGAAGTGCTTGACGGTGGCGATCAGGCCCTCGCCCTGGATGCCACGCACCTCCTCGGCCACCAGTTCGGAGGCGAGCAGGGGGTCCTCGCCGAAGGTCTCGAAGTTGCGCCCGGCGTACGGGGTGCGGATGAGATTGACCATGGGGGAGAGCAGCACATCCTGGCCCAGCGCGCGGCCCTCGCGCCCGATGGTTTGCCCGTACTCCCGCGCCAGGGCCGGGTCGAAGGCGGAGGCGAGCAGCACCGGCGCGGGCAGCGCGGTGGCACGGCGGGCGACCCGTACACCGGCGGGCCCGTCGGCGAGGCGCAGCGGTGGAACGCCGAGCCGGGGGACACCGGGGGTGTAGCCCGCCTGCCCGAGGCTCTGGGGATCCTTCGCGCCGTGCAGCAGCGAGACCTTCTCCTGGAGCGTCATCCGGCCGATCAGCGTGTCCACCCGGGAGACGGGACCGGGCGCGGATCCGGGGCCGGAAGCGGGATCGGCCGCCGCCGCCGGCCGGCCGCCCCCACCAGTGGCGGCGACGGCCATCGCCCCTCCGAGGAAGGCCAGGGCGGAACGTCGTGACAGGGCGCCCGGCATGGCGTCACTCCATCTCTCGCGGCTCGAAGACGTGTGTGTACGCAGGCGTGCTGACGTTGCTTCGGTGTCCGTCGGGTGAACACCGTGCGGACATCACATCACGAGGTCGGCCGCTCGCCGGTGTGCGCCGGGTTTCGGGATCGAGGTGTCGGGCTCAGCGCGCGGCGATCCGCGCGGCCACGCAGAGGTCCTCGTTGCGGTAGCCGAGGCGGGTGTAGAGCCGTTCGGCGGGGGCGTTGTCGGCGAGCTGCCACAGTGTGCAGAAGCCGTGCCGGCGTACGGCGTACCGGGTCAGCCACGAGGTCAGCGCCGCGCCGAGACCCTGGCCGCGCTGCCGGGAGTCGGTCGCCACGGACGCCATCAGCGGGGCGCCGCTGTCCCGCAGGCTGCTCAGGGCGCCGCAGGCCACCAGCCCCCCGTCCTCGCCCCGGATCCCGGCCCACAGGCTGATACCGGAGGAGCCGGGGCCGGTCGAATGGGCCGGGCTGTGCTCCCGGAGGAAGGCCAGCAGCTCCTCGTGGTGGCGTTCGCCGAGCTCGACCACCCGCTCCTCACCCGGATGGACGGGCGGCTCGTCCGGTGTCCAGCGGAAGACCCACTCGACCACATCGGCCAGCGGCAGATGGCGGGCGACCAGGGTGTCGGTGCCGCGGGGACCCGTGAACTCCTTCACTTCGTCCGGAAGGCGCTGTGCCGCGCCCAGCACCAGTCCGGCGGCGGCCACCGGCTTCCCGACGCTCCACACATGGCCCCGGGAGCCATCGAGCCAGGCCACGGCCCCGGGGCCGGACCAGCTGAGCCGCTCGGGCGGGCGTCGGCGCGCCGCACCGAAACGCAGCAGGGCGGAGCCCGGGCGGTCCTCCAGGCCCTGGGTGAACAGATCCGCGGTGCGGGGAGGGAACGTCGTGGACTGCATCACTTTCGGAAGGGTGGGGAGAAGGGGAGGGGCGGCCCACTGTGACATACCGCCCCCGGCCGGGGGCAAATGCGGTGGACCCCGCCCTGGAGGGGCGGGGTCCACGGTCACGGGGAGGCCCGCTCAGGTGCGGTAGGCGTAGTAGGCCGAGGTCGGGTACGAGGCGATGATGCTGGCCACGGACTTCCGGTAGGTGTTGACCGAGTGGTAGGTCAGATACGGGACCCCGCTGGAGCTCCGGTAGGTGACGACCATGGTGTGGTCCTTGGACCCGTCCTTGTCGAAGTCCATCTGCATGACGTCGCCGACGCCCATGTAGTAGACGTTCGCCAGGTTGGTGGCGCGCTTGGCGTCCAGCGTGAACCATGACCACTCGTTGGCGCCCACCCAGGACGTCGACTGGTACGAGGTGTCGTACCACCAGCTGCGGTAGTCCTCGGCATCGCCGGACTTGTTGGCCCAGCCGCCCGCCTTCAGGGCCTGGCTGACGAAGTTGGTGCAGTCGCCACCGGCCTCGTTGAACTTCCGGTAGGCGGGGTTGTAGTTCTGCCAGTACTTCTCGGCGTACGACGCCATCGCCGCGTAGTTGTAGCTGCCCGCGGGCTTCGTCTGCGGCCGGGACGGCACCGAGATGGCGGCGGGCGTCGCATCGGGCAGGGCCGTCGTCCTGGCCGTCGCCACCGGCGCCGTGGCGGGCTCGTTGACCGCCAGCGGGCCGTCGTCGGTCGAGGTGAGGCCGGTCAGCTGCCACTTCCCGTCCGCGGTGGCGGCGAAGCTCAGCCGGTGGTGCGCCTGGAAGCCGGTCGTCGCGGGCTCGTCGCCGCGTATCTTCTTGTAGGCCAGCGTCGTGGTCTCGGTGGCCCGGACGGTGGCGTGCCCGGCCTCGACCCGCACCCGGTCCACCGCCACCCGGGTGTCGGCGGACGTGTACGCCTCGCCCAGGGTCGCGAGCCGCGCCTTGCGGGTGCGCAGCGCGGCCAGCGCGGTGTCCTCGGCCCGGGCCTGGCCGGCCGACAGGCGGACGTTCTCCTCGGCGAGCGGGGCCGCACGCCGCGCCGACCCCTTGGTGTCCAGCAGCGCCGCCGTGCGCTGGGTCAGCACCGCATCGGCCAGGCGCCCGAAGGACTGTGCGGTCGCGGTGTCCACGGTGCCGGCCGCCGCCGGGCTCTCCGCCGCGCTCGCGGCGGAGGCGGGCAGGACCACGGCGGACAGGGCCGCCGTCAGCACGGCCCCCACGGCGGATCTGAAGGTCGTTGACTTCACGTGTATTTCCCCTCCACACCCCCGGCCCGGACGGACCGGGGTCACCGAATCATCACATGAACTCCGTGTGCGTGGAGGTCATGTGACGATTTCAGCGGTGCGGAGACGGGGCAGGCCCGGCGTCATGTGCGGAGGCCGGATCCCGCCCGGCGTCGTCACCAGGTGACGGGCAGCTCATGCGCTCCATAGATGATCATGTCGCTGCGCATCCGGACCTCCTCCGGGGGCACGGCGAGCCGCAGCCCCGGGAACCTGCGGAGCAGCCCGCGGTAGCCCGACACCAGCTCGATCCTGGCCAGATGCTGTCCGAGACACTGATGGATGCCGTATCCGAAGGCCAGATGGCTGCTGCGGGGACGCCCGACGTCGAGCGTGTCCGGGTCGTCCACCAGTGCCGGGTCCCGGTTGGCCGCCGGGACCGAGACGGCCACGGACTGGCCCGCCTTGATGGTGATACCGCCGACGACCACGTCCTCCAGTGCGATGCGGACGGGGAAGGCGTTGACGATGCTGAGGTAGCGCAGCAACTCCTCGACGGCTGTCGGGAGGAGCGACTCGTCGGCCCGCAGCCGCTCGAACTGCTCGGGCCGGCGCAGCAGGGCGAAGGTGCCGAGGCTGAGCATGTTGGTGGTGGTCTCGTGGCCGGCGATCAGCAGCAGCCCCGCGATCCCGCCGATCTCCACGTCGTTGAGCTCGTCGACGGCGGTCAGCAGGGAGATCAGATCGTCCTGCGGCTCCTTGCGCTTGGCCTCGACCAGTGTGCGCAGGAAGTCGTCGAGCGCGGTCTTCCCGGCGACGAACTCCTCATCGGTGCGGTCCTGGCGGAGCAGTCGCGCGGCGACGGTCTGGAAGAACTCCCGCTCCTCGTATGGCACACCGAGCATCTCGCAGATCACCAGCGAGGGGATGGGGAGGGCGAAGTGCCGCACCAGATCGGCCGGTTTGCCGGCCGCCTCCAACGCGTCCAGCTGGTTGGCAACGATGTCTTCGACGCGCGCTTCCAGCTCGCGCATCCGCCGCACCGTGAAGTACCGCGTGAGTTGTCCCCGGTAGCGGCCGTGCTCCGGCGCGTCCATGGCCAGAAAAGACCCCGCCCCGCTGCTGCGGTCCCGACGGACCGACTCGGGGACCCGTCGCATCGTGTCGTCGCCACGCCAGCGCTCGGCGCTGAACCGGGAATCCCGCAGCACCTCCCGCGCCTCGTGATACCCGGTCACCAGCCAGCCGGCGCTGCCGCCGGCGAACCTCAGCGGGCTGATCGGCGGCCCGGTGAGCAGCGCACGTGCCGGGTTGACGTAGTCGTCCCGCTCGTTCGGATACGAAGGGAGGTCGTGGAGGTCTCGTAGGTCGTCATGGGTCGTGGGCATCGGAGCGTTCACGATGGCTCTCCTTCGTGATTCCTCGAACTTTCCGGGGCGAACGTCCCGGAGCCGTCGGCCGCGGCTTTCGATAGGGAACGCTACCGATAGGGTTCCCTACTGAACAGGGGGACGGATCGGCTACCGTACGGATCTGGCCAGGTTTCCGAACAACTGGGGGAGAGGGGCACACCGATGCCGCCGCAGCGGTCAAAGACCGTGGAAGCGCTGATCGTCGGGGCGGAGCGGGCGTTCTCCGAACGCGGCTTCCACGGGGCCTCGATCGGATACATCTGCCAGTGCGCGGGCAGGACCACCGGGGCCTTCTACTCCAACTACGACAGCAAGCTGAAGCTCTTCCTCGATGTCTTCCGGCGGCACAGCGACCGCACGGCCGACTACATCGGGGAGCGGATCGCCGAGATGGACACCGGACGGGACCTGGCCCCCCAGCTCGCCCGAACCTTCGCCGAGATCTTCAACGGCGAGCACCTGGACGCCCGGTGGGTCTTCATCCACCTCGAATTCCGGCTGATGGCGCTCCGGGACGGCGATGCCGCGGCCGCGCTGGTGGAACACGAGAAGCGGTTCAGCCGCCGCATCGGCACCATGCTGGACGGGCTGTTCGATCGGGCCGGCCACCGGCCCGCCCTGCGAGGCACCGAACTGGCCACGCTGCTCGGCGCGATGACGCGGGGCATCAAACTGGACCGGGGCATCTACGCGATGGGCGGTGTCGACGACCCCCTGTCGGCCGACCAGGTGGCGAGCGCCCTGGAGGGCCTGTTCCGCTCGGTGGACTGAGTCCGCGGCCACGTCATGCGCGTCGTCGTCCGCTTGGCCACCGCGGCCGTGGGCCGTCCACCGCGGCCGTTGCCCGCCCGCGGTGGCCTGAGCGTGCCTGAGGTCAGCCCGACCGGCGGAAGCTGTCGACCGGACCGCCGAAGCCGCCCTCGGGACCCTTCCAGTTGATCGCCAGGGCGTTGTCGCCCTTCATCCCCACGGTGCCCTCGCCCCGGCCGCCGTCGCTGCCGCCCTTGCACGACAGGGTCAGGGAAGGCTCGTCCTCGCCGCGCTTCTGACCGGACTTCAGCGTGCCGGTGCAGTCGAGCTTCGGGCCCTTCGCCGCGACCTTGCCGTCCGCGATGGTGAGGGTCTCCAGGGCGTCGTCGGACTTCGCCGCCACGATGGACTTCCAGGACCCGGCCGAACGCTCGATGATCGTGCGCCGGCCCGCCGGGCTCGAACTCGGCGACTGCTGGGCGGCCTGAGTGGCTTCGCCGCTCGGCTTCGATTCCTTCTTCCCGTCGTCACTGTCTCCGCAGCCGCTGACGACAAGACCGACGATGACCGAAGTGACCGCCATGTGCACTGCCTTGCGCACGTGATCTCCTTTTCCCCGTTCAATTGGGCACGTCAACCTAACAGCCCCGCCACGACCCCCACGCAGCGCCCTGGCCTGCGCGGACACTTCCTCATCCGGCAGGCCCGCCCCACGGAACCGGCCCGATGTCCACGGCACTTCACGAGGCCCCGTGAACCGGTCATAAAGTACGGCGGGGTGCGCGGACCGCCGATCGGTCCGCGCGGCATGACGCACCGCGGGGGGTGGGAGGAGCACTGCTGTGGAGGCACGGGCGCGCACCGGTCGGCTGGACGAGTTGCTGTACGAGGTGCGGCGGCAGATGAGCCGGGGGACCGGGGCGGATCCGCGGGCGGTGCTCGACTGGCTGGGCCGGCAGATCGACGCCGATGTCGCGCTGGTCGGGAGCGCGGGTGCGGTCGAGACCTCCACCGCGCGCTTCCCGCGCCAGATCCTGCCCTCGCTCAGGCCGACGCTGTCCCGGCTGGCCGGTGGTCAGATGGCCGCGGCGGTCACCGAGAGCGGCGCCTTTCAGGTGCGTCTGGAGGCGCTCGGTCCGCGCGCGCCACGACCCGTCCTGGTGGTGGCATGCACCTCGGCGCCCACCCGCGAAGCGGCGTCGCTGGTCTCGCACGCCGGGAGCCTCATCGCGCTCCTGGACCGGGCGCAGGATGCGGACACCACCTTCCGCGGCTATCAGTACAAGGCGCGGCAGCTGCGGTTCGCCGTGTTCAGCGCCCTGCTGGCGGGAGACCTCACTCTGGCCCGCCGGATGACCACCGGCGCCGTCCCCGCGCTGCTGGACGCCGAACGGCTGCGCGTCTATCTGCTGCGCTGCCCTCCGGAGGACCGGGACCGGCTGGCGCAGACCTACCAGGACGGATCGGGCTATCACGGCACGGGCCTGATGGTGCACTGCCCGGCCTTCGAGGAACACCTCATCTGTCTCGTCGCCGACGGGTCCGACAACGAGTCCGCCGACAAGGCCACCGATGAGGCGGACGGTGAGGCCACCGACGTTTCGCGCGACGCCTCCGCCGACGGCCCCGAGGTGACCCACGGCCACGGCACGGTGCTGCGCCGCCTGGTGCGGGACAACCCGCACTACGCGCTGGGTATCAGCAGCCCGTATCCACTCGGCGCGACGGCCGAGGCATACGGGCAGGCCCTGCACGCCCTGGCCGCGGCGCGCCATACGCCCGAGCGGGTGGCCGCCTACCTCGGCCGGACTCCACTGGTGCCGCTGCTGCCCCGCACGGAGGCTGGCACCTGGGCCCGTGCCCTGCTGCGGCCACTGGGGTCCACCCCGAGGGCTACCCTCGACATCACCCGGCTCGCCGTCACCTTCCCCCGGTCCGCCGTGGCCCGGCTGCTGGACATCAGCCGCAACACCGTTTCCCACCACCTCAGCCGGGTGGAGACGACCCTCGGCCTGGACCTGGGCGATGTGCGCACCCGGGCCTCCCTCGATCTGGCCTTCTGTCTTGCCGGAGGGCAGCCGGACGGCGGCTTCGGCGCCGAGCGCGGGCGGCCGGAGCCCACCCTGGACGAGCTGTTCCGCACCGAGCCCGCACACGCCTGGGCGCGGGAATTCCTCCACCCGCTGTACAGCACCCGTGGCCGCGATCTGTACGCCACCCTGCGCGCCTGGATCGACGCGAACACCGACGCCCAGCGGACCGCCCGCCATCTCGGTCTCAGCCGGAACACCGTCAGGGCCCATCTGCGGGCCGCCGAACACCTGCTCAGCCGCGACCTGCTCACCACCGGTTCCGGGATCCACGACCTGGTGCACGCCCTGCACATCACCGGGCTCCAGCCGGCGGAATGACTGCGCACCGTGCACATGTCGCGGGCCCGCGATGCGCACCGTGCACCGTTGCCCGCTCCGGTGATCCGCTCTACCGTCACTCCTGCCGCGCAGCGCGGGAACGAAGCCTCGCCTCCCAGCGTGACGCCGGTCTGTATCACCACGAGGGGAGTGATGCAGGCCGGCGCCGTCCGGTGCTCACAGCTCCGAGGGCTTCTTTCCCGCGGTGGGCGCGGTGCCCGCTCGGGGGCGTGCCGGTCCACGTCCCCGGGTGACGGCGAGCACCGCACCCGAGAGCAGCACCAGGGCGCCCAGCGCCTGCAGACCGCCGAAGGACTCGCCCAGGAAGAGCATGGCGCACCCGGTGTTGATCACCGGGACCATGAACATCATCAAGGACGCGGACGCGGGACCCACCGCGCCCACTCCCCGGTAGTAGAGGAGATTGGCGACGGCGGCCGGGCCGATGGCGAGGAACACCACGTTCAGCCAGAGGCCCGCCGGCAGCCCGCTCCAGTGCGTATCGCCGAGATCGGGGGCGGCGAGTGCCCCCAGCAGCACCGCCCCCGCACAGGTCGCGTAGGTCGTGGCACGCAGCGGATCGACACCGGCCAGCACCCGGGGCCCGATGAGCGTGTACGCGGCCCAGCACACCGCGCTGAGCAGATAGAGCAGATCGCCCGACAGCCGGGTGGCGCCGCCGTGCGCGCTGCCGCCCGCGCCGAAGAAGAACAGCACCGCTCCGGCGAGCCCGAGCGCGAGCCCCGCCAGCCGCGCAGCGGAGGGCCGGTCACGGCCGGTGACCAGGAGAAAGGCGCTGGTGAGCACCGGACTCAGAACGGGGATGAGGATTCCCGCGTCGAGCGAGGGTGCCAGCGACAGCCCCCAGAAGAAGAAGCCGTTGTAGGCGAACACCCCCAGCAGGCCCGCGAGCGCGGCCCGCCCGCCGCCACGCGCGGAAACCGGGGCGGCCGGTCTGCCGAAGAGTGCCACGGCCGCCAGCAGGGCGACCGCCCCGCCGCCGAAGCGCAGCAGCGCCGCCACGGTGTGCGGCATCTGGGCGACCACCGACTTGGAGCTGGAGAAGGCGCTGCCCCACAGCAGCATGGTGATCGTGAGCAGGAGATACGGGCTCTTCCAGCCCTTGTTCTCAGGCATGCCCCGACCCTGGCCCCCGGCCTCGCCTCCGGTCTTGAACGCTGGTGCGCCTGCGCCCCCGTAGCGCCACCCTGTCCGATCCGTGAGGAATACCCCTTCCCAGGGTGTGGAACCGAGTAGGTGTCACCCGTGGCGCACAAGCCTCGGCGGGCACCCGTGACACGGACCGTCCACGACGGTTCCCGCTTCGGAAGGTGGTAGGTGGTTCCGTTGAACACCGCTGATCAGGAGACACCCGGCGAGCGCAAGGAGTTCCGCCGATCCGGGCCGCACTTCGCCGACCGGATCACCGCCGACGGCCGGGACGGCTGGCCGGTGGAGGCCGGGCGCTATCGGCTGGTGGCCAGCCGGGCCTGCCCGTGGGCGAGTCGGGCGCTGATCTCACGGCGGCTGCTCGGGCTGGAGCCGGCCCTCTCGCTGGCCATCACCGATCCCATCCAGGACGAGCGCAGCTGGCGCTTCACCCTGGACCCGGGGGACCGGGACCCGGTGCTGGGCATCGCCTTCCTCAGTGAGGCGTACGACGCCCGCGAGACCGGATATCCGGGCGGGGTGAGCGTGCCCGCGGTCGTGGACGTCCCCAGTGGAGTGCTGGTCACCAACGACTTCCACCGGATCACCGTGGACCTCGCCACCGAATGGACCGCCCTCCAGCGCGAGGGCGCCCCGGACCTGTACCCCGAGGCCCACCGCGACGAGATCGACGACGTGGCGGAGGGGGTCTACCGCGATGTGAACAACGGTGTGTACCGGGCGGGCTTCGCCGAGCACCAGGACACCTACGACGACGCGTACCGACGTCTCTTCGCCCGCCTCGACGAGCTGTCCGAGCGGCTGTCCACGCGCCGCTATCTGGTCGGCGACACCATCACCGAAGCCGACATCCGGCTGTTCACCACGCTGGTCCGCTTCGACGCCGTCTACCACGGCCACTTCAAGTGCAACCGCAACAAGCTCAGCGAGGATCCGGTGCTGTGGGCCTACGCCCGTGACCTCTTCCAGACACCGGGTTTCGGGGACACCGTCGACTTCGACCACATCAAGCGCCACTACTACCGGGTGCACACCAACATCAACCCCACCGGCGTCGTTCCGCTCGGCCCCGATCTCTCCGGCTGGCTGACGCCGCATCACCGTGAGGAGCTGGGCGGACGCCCGTTCGGCGACGGCACCGCGCCCGGACCGGTGCCGGACGGCGAGGTGGTGCCGGAGGAGGGCCGGGCGGCCTGAAGTCGCACATGTCGTATTCCCGTGCCATCCCGCCCTCACATGCGGCCTTGTTCGCCCGGTCTTCAAGTGATCGGCACACCTGTTACACAGACGCCATGTGTGCCACCCGACTCATGCGCCACCTCGGCCCCGGCCCTGGCGGTCCGACCCGAAATGACGCGCGTCACATCGCCCGAGGGATGCGATGCCACGTGAGGTCGGTGGCCTTTCTGTGAGGGAACGGCGCCGATGAGGTGCGCAAATGTGTCCGCCGTGTGATCTGAAAGTGGCGGAATGCCCGGTTCCGGACCGCGGGTGATTCGCCGCGTGGCGGGCCCCGTGGTTACATCCCTTCCGCGCTCAGGCATTTCACGGAGCCCGGATTCCTCCGGACATCCCGTGTTCATGCCGCGGGAGCTGATTCCCCTCGGTTCCCGTGCGCTGTTGCAAGCTCAACGAGACGTTCACCCAAGGGAGACGCAGCAATGAACAACGCGCCCAAGGTCGCGACCCAGGAGATCTCCGACGCCGAGTTGGACAACGTGGCGGGCGGGATCGGCAGCCCCGTGGGCGACGTCCTCGGCACCGTCGACTCCGTCACCGGCCCGGTGACCGGCGCCCTCGGCACCGTGACCGGCACGGTTGACGGCCTCACCGGCCTGAACACCACCGGCATCGTCGGTGGGGTCGTCGGCACCCTCTGAGGCTGATTTACCGCTCCCCTGTGCCCCGGGCCTGCCTGGTCCGGGGCACTCGGCGGTCCGTGGCCCCCTTTGATCACTCCCTTCGCGGCTGAGGAAAGACTCTCGTGCAGTTCCGCCAGCAGGCCCTCTCCAAGCTGCAGTCGGCAGAGGACATCGACCTGCCGGTGCGCTACGCCCGCCCCCAGGGATGGCTGGCGCTGGCGGTCACGATGGCGGTCATGGCCGGTGCCGCCGTATGGGCCGTCACCGGCACCGTGTCCAACACCCTTGATGCCACCGGGATCCTCACCCACGGCCAGGGCAGCTATGTGCTGCAGAGCCCGATCGCCGGTCAGGTGACCTCCGTCCTCGCCCAGGAGGGCAGCACCCTCCCGGCGGGCGCACCGCTGCTGAAGGTCCGCACCACCCGTGGCACCACGGTCGTGCGCACCATCGCGGGCGGCCGGCTCACCACTCTCACCGCCTCGATCGGCTCCGTGCTGAACACCGGCGCCAACGTCGCCTCCGTGGAGCGGGTCGGCCACTCCGACGATCCCCTGGTCGCGACCCTGTACATCCCCGCGGACCGGGCGGCCTCGGTGCGGCCGGGCGCGCCGGTCGACCTCAGTGTGCAGTCAGCGCCCACGCAGACCTACGGTGTGCTCCGCGGTGAAGTGCGGGCCGTCGGCCGGACCGCCCAGTCGAGCCAGCAGATCGGCTCCTACCTCGGCAGCGAGCAACTCGGCGAGGAGTTCTCGAAGCACGGCCCGCCGGTCGCCGTCCAGGTGCGCCTCGAACGCAACCGCGGCACCCGCTCCGGCTACCGCTGGTCGTCCCCCGAGGGCCCGCCGTTCGCCCTCGGCTCCATGACCCTGACCAGCGGCACCGTCCACCTGGCCGACCAACATCCCAGCGATTGGCTGCTCCCGTGACCGCGACGAACCAGGGCGGACCGCCCCGGCCCGCACCCGCCGGAAGCAGCGGAGCGCGCCGCCCCCAGCCGACCCGCGGACGGCGCCGCGCCCCACGCGGCGGAGCCGGGCCGAGGAAGACCCGGCGCCGGACCGTGCGCACCCCCACCGTGCTCCAGATGGAGGCCCTGGAGTGCGGTGCGGCGTCGCTCGCCATGGTGCTCGGCCACTACGGGCGCCATGTGCCACTGGAGGAACTGCGGATCGCCTGCGGTGTCTCCCGGGACGGATCGCGCGCCAGCAATCTGCTCAAGGCGGCCCGGAGCTACGGTCTGCGCGCCAAGGGCATGCAGATGGAGCCCGAGGCCCTCGAGGAGGTCCGGGCCCCGGCGATCCTGTTCTGGGAGTTCAACCACTACGTCGTCTACGACGGCATGGGGCGGCGGTTCGGCAAGCGCGGCGTCCACATCAACGACCCCGACAAGGGACGCCGTTTCGTCCCCGTCGAGGAGTTCGACACCAGCTTCACCGGTGTGGTCCTGGTCCTCGAACCCGAGGAGTCCTTCCGCCGGGGCGGGCGCCGTCCCGGGGTGCTGGGCGCCCTGCCGCCGCGCATGCGCGGCACCACGGGCACCCTGCTGGCCTCGCTGCTGGCCAGCCTGCTGCTGGTGGCGGTGGGGGCCGCGGTCCCGGCGCTCAGCCGCACCTTCATCGACACCTTCCTGATCGGCGGCCAGGACTCGACGCTGGAGCCGCTGTTCGCGTCCATGGCCGTGGCGGTGGTGCTCACCGCCGTGCTGACCGGCGTCCAGCAGGCGAATCTGCTGCGCGGACGCATCATCTCCTCCACCCTCAGCAGCGCGCGGTTCCTGCGGCATCTGCTGCGGCTGCCCGTCACCTTCTTCGCCCAGCGCAGCCCGGCCGACCTGGTCCAGCGGCTGCGCTCCAACGACACCGTCGCCGAAACCCTCGCCCGCGACCTGGCCGCCGCGGCCGTCGACGGGATCGTCGTGGTGCTCTACGCCTTTCTGCTGTGGACCTACGACCCCCAACTCACCCTCGTCGGCGTCGGGTTGGCGCTGCTCAACGTGGTGGCGATACGGGTGGTGGTGCGGCTGCGGGCCACCAGGACCCAGAAGCTGCGGGCCGACACCGCGCGGCTGACCACCACCTCGTACACCGGTCTCCAGCTCATCGAGACGGTGAAGGCCACGGGCGGGGAGACCGGCTACTTCCGCCGCTGGGCCGGACAGCACGCCATCACCCTGGAGGAGCAGCAGCGCCTCGGCGTGCCGAGCGCCGTACTGGCCGTGGTCGCCCCCACCCTCGCCACGCTCAACAGCGCCCTCATCCTCTGGATCGGCGGACTGCGGGCCGTCGAGGGCCATATATCCATCGGTCTGCTGGTGGCCTTCCAGGCACTGGTGACCCGCTTCACCGCGCCCATCACCCGGCTCAACGGAGTGGCCGGACGCATCCAGGACTTCTCCGCCGATGTGACCCGGCTCAAGGACGTGGAGAACTTCCCGGTGGACTCCCTCTACACCCGCGACGAGCCGCGCGAGGACACCCGCCGGCTGACCGGGCAGGTGACGCTGGAGAACATCACCTTCGGCTACAGCCCGCTGGACGAACCGCTGCTGCGCGACTTCTCGCTGTCCGTCGGCCCCGGCCGCCAGGTGGCGCTGGTCGGCGCCTCCGGCAGCGGCAAGTCCACCGTCTCCCGGCTCGTCTCCGGCCTCTACGCCCCCTGGGAGGGGGTCATCCGCATCGACGGACAGCGCTTGGAGGACATCCCCCGCGGTGCGCTGGCCGCCTCGGTCTCCTTCGTCGACCAGGACGTCTTCCTGTTCGAGGGCACGGTGCGGGACAACGTGGCGCTGTGGGACCCGTCGATCCCGGACGAGGCGGTGGTGGAGGCCCTGCGGGACGCCGCGCTCTACGACGATGTGATCACACGGCGCCCGGAGGGGATCCACTGCCGGGTGGAGCAGGACGGCCGCAACTTCTCCGGCGGCCAGCGGCAGCGGCTGGAGATCGCCCGCGCCCTGGTGCGCCGCCCCAGCGTGCTTGTCCTGGACGAGGTCACCAGCGCCCTGGACGCGCGGACCGAGCAGATCGTCATGGACAACCTGCGCCGCCGCGGCTGTGCGTGTGTGGTGATCGCCCACCGGCTCAGCACCGTGCGGGACAGCGACGAGATCCTCGTCCTGAACCGCGGCACGGTCGTCGAACGCGGACGCCACGAGGACCTCGCCGCCGCCGGAGGCCCGTACGCCGAGCTGATGAAGGAGCACTGACATGGCGTCCGTTCACCCGGCCGCGGCGGTGGCCGCGGACGGCGGCGACGCGGTGGTCCAGGCGCTGGGCGCCCTCGGTACTCCCGTCGACTGCGCCGGGCTGCGCAGCCTCCCGCTGGAGGGCCCGCAGGTGCTCTGGCTCGTCGTCGGCGGGGCCCTGGACCTGTTCGCGGTCGACGCCGCCGAGGAGGGGCAGTGGCACTTCCTCGGCCGGCTGGAGGCGGGCGCCGCGCTCCCGGGCCCGGTCGAGGGGCCACGCCACACCCTGCTGGGCCGGCCCTCGCAGGACTGCCTGGTGCGCCGCATCCCGCTGCGCGAGCTGTACCGCCCGGAGGCGTACGACGCGTACGGTACGGACCAGACCCACGACTCGTACGCCACCTACGGGGGCGGATTCCAGGACACCCCGCCCACCCCGCTGGAGCACGCCGTGGCGCTCGGGGTGAGCCGCAGTCTCGGCGTCCTCTTCCAGGCCCCGCTGGACGGCGGAGCAGCGCCCGAGGCGGAGGCGGCCGACGAGGACCTGCTCTGGCTGCCGGTGCCGCCCGGCAGTGTCCGCTATGGAGCCGAGTACAGCGCCCAGGCCGCCGGTGACCTGCTGATCGACGGCTCGCTGTGGCAGCGGATGGTCAATCAGCAGTACCGCCTCGGCACCGCCGTGGACCGCTGGATCGAGACCATGGATCGGGCCCACGCGGACCGCACCGCGGCCGGCATCCGGGCCGGTGAGGCCGTGCGCACCCGGGCCGACCAGGCGCTGATCGCCTCCATCGGAGGGCAGCGGCGGGAGCGGCGGCCGTCGGAGGAGAGCACCGACGACGCCGTGCACGCGGTGTGCCGCCGGGTGGCCGAGGCCGCCGGGATCACCCTGCCCGAGCCGCCGAGGGGCCGCGACACCGAGGACCGCACGGACCCGGTGGAGCGCATCGCCGCCCATGCCCGGATCCGCACCCGCGCCGTCCGGCTGGAGGGCGGCTGGTGGCGGGAGGACGCCGGGCCGCTGGTGGGCTACCGCGCCAAGTCCGGCGCCCCGGTGGCGCTGCTGTGGCGGCGCGGCCGGTACGAGGCGGTCAACCCCGCCTCGGGCCTGCGGATCCGCGTCGGCGGGGGCAACGCGGAGGAGTTCGAGCCGCGGGCCGTGATGTTCTACCGTCCGCTGCCCGACCGGCCGATGACGATGTGGCGGCTGATGCGCTTCAGCGTGCGCGGCTCCGCCGGGGACGTCCGCAACCTCCTGATCGCCGGGCTGGTGACGGTGGCGCTCGGCGCGCTGGTGCCGCTCGCCACCGGCCAGGTGCTGGGCGGCTTCGTGCCCCGTGCCGAGAAGAGCCCCATCGTCCAGATCTCCCTGGCCCTGATCGTCTCCAGCGTCGTCGCCGCCGCCTTCATGCTGCTGCAGAACCTGACCCTGCTGCGTCTCGAGGGGCGGCTGGAGTCCACCCTCCAGCCCGCGGTGTGGGACCGGCTGCTGCGGCTGCCCACCACCTTCTTCGCCCAGCGCTCCACCGGAGAGCTGGCCAGCGCGGCGATGGGCATCAGCACCATGCGCAGGGTGCTGTCCGGGATCGCCCCGACGGTCCTCCAGGCCGGCACCGTGGGCGCGATGAACCTCGCCCTGCTGCTGTACTACAGCGCGTCCATGGCGCTCGCGGTGATCGCCGTACTGCTGGTGGTCTCCGCGGTCTTCCTCGGGATGGGGCTGTGGCAGGTGCGCTGGCAGCGACGGCTGGTGGAGAGCGAGAACAAGCTCAACAACCAGGCGTTCCAGACCCTGCGCGGGCTGCCCAAGCTCCGCGTCGCCGCGGCCGAGAACTTCGCCTACGCGGCCTGGGCCCGCGGCTTCGCCCACTCCCGCGATCTGCATCAGCGCACCGGGCGCATCAAGAACCTCACCCAGGTGCTGGACGCGGTCTACCTTCCGCTGGTCTCCCTCACCGTGTTCATGCTGCTGGCCGGTCCGGCGCGGGGCAGCATGTCGGCAGGGGCCTTTCTGACCTTCAACACCTCCGTGACCATGCTGCTCACCTCCCTTACGCAGCTCACCAACGCCCTGGTCTCGGTGGTCGCGGTGCTGCCCATGTTCGAGCAGGTCAAGCCGATCCTGGACGAGCCGCCCGAGGTCCGCGGCGGCAGCGCACAGCCGGGGATGCTTTCCGGCGACCTCCGTGCCAGAAACCTCACCTTCCGCTACGGCGACGACGGGCCGCTGGTGCTCGACGATGTGTCACTGGAGATCCGGCCGGGCGAATTCGTGGCCGTCGTCGGTCCGAGCGGCTGTGGCAAGTCGACCCTGCTGCGATTGCTCATCGGCTTCGAACGGCCGGTGTCCGGCAGCGTGCTCTACGACGGCCAGGACCTCGCCGCCCTCGACCAGGCGGCCGTGCGCCGCCAGTGCGGGGTGGTCCTCCAGAACGCCCAGCCCCTGGGCGGCACGGTGCTCGACTGCATCCGCGGCGCCGAGCCGTTCACCCCCGAGGAGGCCATGGAGGCCGCCGAACTGTCGGGTCTGGCCGAGGACATCCGCCAGATGCCCATGGGGCTCCAGACCATGATCTCCGGCAGCGGCGCCATCTCCGGCGGCCAGCGGCAGCGACTGATGATCGCCCAGGCCCTGATCCGCCGTCCGCGCGTCCTCTTCTTCGACGAGGCCACCAGCGCCCTGGACAACGAGACCCAGCGCATCGTCATCGACAGCACCCGCCGTCTCCACGCCAGCCGGCTGGTGATCGCGCACCGGTTGTCGACCGTCATGGACGCCGACCGCGTGCTGGTCATGGAGGACGGCCGGATCGTGGAGCAGGGCGCCCCGGCCGAGCTGATGGCCATCCCGGGCGGAAAGCTGCACGAGCTGGTGCGGCGTCAGATGACCTAGTCAGGCCCCGCGGTGCTATGGGGCAGCCGGGCTGGCGGCCTCCTCCTCGGCCTTGTGCGGCTGGGTCACCGGGCCGGGCCTGCCCCGCAGCGGGACTTCCTGGACGCACAGGGCGGCGATGAAGGCCACGGTGCAGACGACGGCCGCGGTCAGGAAGATCTGCTGGGTGCCGGTGGCGACCGCGTGGAGATAGCCGTCCCTGGCGGCTTGCGGCAGCCGGGCCAGCGCCGCGGGATCGGGCCGGGCCTCGCCCGTCTCCGTCCCGGCGGGCGCGTGGCCCTGGACGGCGCTGGTGAAGAGGGAACCGAAGACCGCGACGCCCAGGGAGCCGCCGATGGTGCGGAACAGGGTGACCGACGCGGAGGCGGCCCCCATGTCGCGCATCTCCACGCTGTTCTGCGCGATCGTGGTGACCATCTGCATCTGGCAGCCCATGCCCGTGCCCACCAGGGCCATGAAGCACCCGGTGGCGGTGCGGGAGGTGGTGGTGTCCATGGTGGCCAGCAGGAACAGGCCGACGGCCATGCAGACGGTGCCGACGATGGGGAAGATCTTGTACCGGCCGGTGGCGGACATGACCTTGCCGCCGACCTGCGACATGATCACCACGGGGATCATCAGGGGCAGCAGCAGCAGACCGGAGCGGGAGGCGGAGACGCCCTGGACGGTCTGCTGGTACAGCGGCAGATAGAGCGAGCAGCCGAACATGACCACCCCGCCCACCAGGATCAGCGAGGACGCCAGGGCGAAGTTGCGGTGTCCGGTGAAGATGCGCAGGGGCATGAGCGGTTCGGCCGCGCGCCGCTGCCGGGCCACGAAGGCGGCCAGGCCCGCCGCGGCCAGGGCGAACAGCCCCAGGATCTGCCATGAGGCCCATGAATAGGTGGAACCGGCCCAGGTGGCGGCCAGCGTGAGGGCGCAGACGGTGGCCGCCATCATGGTGATGCCCGGCCAGTCGATACGGGCCTTGGCGCGGGTGGCGGGCAGCCGCAGCATCAGCTGACACCAGACCAGGGTGAGGATCCCGAGCGGCAGATTGATGAAGAAGGCCCAGCGCCAGCCGAGATGGCCGGTGACGAAGCCGCCGAGCAACGGGCCGCCGATGGTGCCGATGGCCATGATGGAGGCGGTCATGCCCTGGTAGCGGCCCCGCTCCCGGGGCGGGGCCAACGAGGCGATCAGGGCGAAGGCACCGGCACCGATCCCGCCGGCGCCCAGGCCCTGCAGCGCCCGGAAGGCGATCAGCTGGGTCATCGAGTGGGCCGCGCCGGTCAGCGCCGAACCGATCACGAAGACCACGACGGCGATCAGATACATGTGCTTGCGGCCGTACAGATCGCCGAACTTGCCCCAGACGGGCGTAGAGGCGGCCGTCGCCAGGGTGTAGGCGGTCACCACCCAGGAGATGTGCTCCAGGCCGCCGAGATCGCCGACGACCGTCGGCATTGCGGTGCCGACGATCGTGGAGTCGAGCATCGACAGCAGCATCGCGAGCAGCACACCGAGCAGGGCCAGACGGACGTTTCTCGGGGTGGTCTCCGGCGGGGCGGGACTGCCGGACGGCGGTGCGTCGGATACGGACATGGCTGATCACTTCCTTCTCAACGCGCTCGGCGCGGGGGTGCTCACGGGCCGACCCCGAAAGAGGTCCCGAGCGGGTCGGAGTTCCTGGAAGAGCCGGGCCCCGATCAGAAGAGCACACCGGACAAAAATCCCCGAAGCCCTGCGCGAGCACACGCTGCGGATGCACTCCGACGGCGAGCATGACCCCCGGATGGCACGGTTCGGATTGCGGAGTTCGCTCAAGTTTCCCGGCGGATGCCCTGTGCGGTGGCGCATCGGCACTAGCGTCTGTCGCTATGCGGTGGGCGGGTGTGATCGACAGCGTGACCAGGGCCGTCGGCGGGCCGAAGGGCCGGTGGGAGGCGGGGCCGGGGCGGCATCGGCGCTGGCTGGTGGTGGCCGCCGTCGTGGCGCTCCTCGCTCAGATGGCGGTCGCGATGGTCACCACGGCGGTGGAGCAGACGCCGACCATCGACGAGCCCGTGTACGTCGGCACGGCGGTGAACTCCCTGCACCACCACCGGGTGCGTTACAACCCCGAGCATCCACCGCTGGGAAAGCTCATCATCGCGGCGGGGGCGGCCCTCGCGCGGCCGCACCTCGACGCCGCCTTCGCCGGTGACCAGACGGCGCTCGGGCGGCATGTGCTCTACGAATCGGGCAATGACCCCTGGCGGCTGATGCTGTGCGCACGGCTGCCGATGATCGCGCTGACACTGCTGTTCGGGCTGGTGGTGTTCGCGTTCGCCCGTGAGCTGACCGGACCCGTGGGCGGGGCGGTGGCGCTCGCCCTGTACACCTTCTCGCCGGACATCATCGCGCACGGTTCCCTCGCCACGCTCGACGTACCGGCGGCCGGTTTTCTACTGACCTCGGGCTGGCTGCTGTGGCGGGCGCGGCGGCGGCCACGGCGGTATCTTCCGCTCGCGGCAGTGGCGCTCGGCGCGGCCCTGGCCACGAAGATGAGCATGCTGGCGGCGGTGCCGGTGCTGCTGCTCCTGGCCGTGCTCTCGGCCTGGTACGCCCACCGTACGCACGACCGCACACCGCGCGGCCATGCGCGGTCCCTCGGGATCGGGGTGGCGGCGGCGGTGGCCGTGGCGCTGATCGCGGTGGCCGTGGTGTGGGCCGTCTACTTCCTGGTCGACCCCCGGCTGCGCTGGACGCCCACCGGGCCGGTTCCGGTCGTCCACGGGGTGCGCGGGCTCGCTGTCGAGCTGCTGCCGCTCCCGGAGGCGTACCGCGACGGGATGCGCGTCCAGTTCGGCTTCGAGTACGACACCTGGCACGGCTTTCTGCTCGGTCGCCGCTACCTCGGGTCGCTGTGGTACTACCTGCCCGTCGCGTTGTTGGTGAAGACGCCCCTGGGCATGCTCGCGCTCTGGGCGGCCGGGACCGCCGTGATGCTGGTGGTGCCCCGGCTGCGGCCCGCCGCGCCGTATGTGCTGATCCCCGCGGCCGTGCTGCTGCTCGCCGCCCTGGACGGAGCCCGCAACCTCGGGGTGCGGTACGCCATCTTCCTGCCGATGTTCCTGGCGGTGGCGGCGGCCGGGCTGATGGCCGTGCGGTGGCGCTGGGTGTACGGGGCCACGCTGGCGCTGGTCCTGTTCGTCGCGGTCAGCTCGCTGCGGACGTATCCGTACTATCTGCCGTACTCCAACGAGGCATTCGGCGGGCCGTCCCGGACTCATCTGCGGCTGCATGACTCGAACGTCGACTGGGGGCAGGACCTGGGGCGACTGGCCGACCGCCTCCGGGAGCGATACCGGGGCGAGCGGATCTGGCTCGTCTACAAGGGCGGCGGTGTGCCGTCCGCCTACGGCATCCACGCGTCCGACCCGCGCCGGGCCCGCCCGGCGGAGGTGCGCGGGCTGCTGGTGGTCTCGGACTCCTCGATCGCCCAGGCCACCGGCCGGCTGGTGGCGCTGATCGACGGCAGCGAGCCGATCGACGAGGTCGGCCACTCGATCACCCTCTACCGCCGCTGACCACCCCTGCCATGTCATGACATCTCTCACACCGGGCGCCGTCGTAAAGGGGGTTTAGTGGAGCATATCGACTAGCCGACATAGTGGTTTTATCATCTCTGTCGGAAATGGCCGGTTCCGTGCTATCCCGATCCCCGGTGCTCCGGGCCCGTCGTCCACTCGCCTGGTTGCCGCGATTTCTGATGGGGCGTCGGGCCACCTGAGCACTCCCCGGAACCGGCTCAGCATGTCTCGCCGCAGATCGCAAGCGCCGTCCTCGCTACGAACCCTTGTAGTACGAACACGTGTGTTGCCCCATATGGCGACGACTCCAAGAATGACGGGCCTCAACCGAGTGTGAGGTCACGTATGAGCAAGCACCGCAACAGCACGACGCACCGCCGCAAGATAGCCATCGCCACCCTCGCCGTGGCGGCCGTGGGCATTCCCTCGGCCGCGATGGCACAGTCCGCCACCGCGGGCTCCCCCTCCGCCACCTCCGCGGCCGCCACCGACCAGCAGGAAGTGGTGGATCTCGTCAACAGCGAGCGCAGCAAGGCCGGTTGTCAGCCGCTGACCGTGAACGAGAAGCTGACCAAGGCCGCCCAGGACCACAGCGAGGACATGGCGGCCCACAGCAATATGTCGCACACCGGCTCCGACGGATCCTCCCCGGGTGACCGGATCGAGCGCGCGGGCTACTCCTGGAGCACCTACGGCGAGAACGTGGCCTACGGCTACGAGTCGCCCAAGAGCGTCATGGAGGGCTGGATGTCCAGCCCCGGCCACAAGGCCAACATCCTGAACTGCGACTTCAAGGAGATCGGCGTCGGCGTGGCGCAGCCCGGCCACTACTGGACGCAGGACTTCGGCGCCGCCCGGTAGTTCATCCCTCCCGAGCCGGGTACAGCCGGCCCAGTCCCAGCGCCGCCGGTGGCGGCAGGGGGCGGGCCGGCTCGGCCCGCCCCGCCTCGAAGGACCGCAAGAGGTGGGCCACCAGCCGCCGGGACGCGGCCGGTGCGGTCGCCGCGTCGCCGATGACACCTCGGTTGGCCATGAAGACGAGGGTCAGATCGGACACGTCGAAGTCCTGGCGCAGCCGTCCCGCGGCCTTGGCGCGCCGGACCACCTCGGCGAAGCCGTCTTCGATACGCGAGCGCTCCCGCTCGAAGCCGACCGCGTCGGGGAACGATGAGAGGAGCGCGTCGTTGAACTCCCGGTCGTGCGCCTGCGAGGCACACACCGACTCGATGGTCCGGCGGAAGCCCCGCCACGCATCCTCGTCGGCCAGGGCGTCGTCGACGATCGCCGAACAGGCGGCGAACTCATCCGAGAACACCGCCGTGACCAGTGCCTCGCGGGTGGGGAAGCGCCGGTAGAGCGTGGCCACCCCGACCCGGGCGTGACGGGCGATGGTGGCCATCGGCACATCGACCCCGCGCGAGACGAACAGCGCCCGGGCCGTCTTGAGGATGCGTCGGCGGTTGGACTCCGCGTCGGACCGCAGCCCTGAGCTCTGGACGGCCGGATCCCTGGTGGCGGGCGCTATGTGAGAGACGCGGGAAGGCATGTTTCTTACATTACGCCGACCCGGCGGTTCGACCCTTTGTGCGCATTAGCGTGGCGGCCACCCCGATGTGCGAAAGGGACGATGAGGGCGATGAGTGAGATGCGCGCGGCGCGGTACGACCGGTACGGACCTCCCGAGGTGCTGTACGAGGGCACGCTGCCCAAGCCGGTGGCCGGTCCGCGGGAGGTGCTGGTGCGGGTGCACGCCACGAGCGTGAATGGCGGCGAGCTCTCGGGCCGGGCGGGCAAGCTGAAGCTGGTGACCGGGCGGAAGTTCCCCAAGGGCACCGGCATCGACATCACCGGGGAGATCGCCGAGGTCGGTTCCTCCGTGGGTCATCTCGCGGTGGGCGACCGGGTGTGGGGGGCGACGCCGCGCGGGACGTTCGGGGCGGCCGCCGAGTACGTGGCCGTCCGGCCACGTCAGCTCTCCTTCGCGCCAGACGGTATCGATCTGGTCCGGGCCGCTGCCCTGCCCGGAGTCGGCACCACGGCCATCACGGCGCTGCGCGACAAGATCGGCCTGAGGAGCGGCGAGCGACTGCTGGTGCGCGGGGCGGCCGGCGGTGTCGGCAGCGTCGCCGTGCAGCTCGGACACGCGCTCGGCGCCCGTGTCACCGCGCTCGCCGGAGCGAAGGCGCTCGACCTCGTCCGGGAGCTCGGAGCCGATGAGGCGCATGACTACCGGACCACCGGGCCGACCGCCCTCGGCCCCTTCGACGCCGTACTGGACACAGTGGGCACCGGTCTCGGTGCGTATCGCGGGCTGCTGGCGCCCGGCGGTCGCATGGTGTCCATCGCCTTCGACGCAGACCGTCCGCTGTCTTCGCTGGGCTCCATCCTCATCTCCACCCTGCACGGCTCACGGCGGGTGCGGGCCTTCTCCGGCAATCCCACGCATGAGCTCTTCGCGGACCTTGCCGCGTATGTGGAGAAGGGGGCCATCCGGCCGGTCATCGACACCGTCCATCCGCTCTCCGGTGTGGGAGAGGCCCACCGCGCCATGGAAGCCGGCGGTGTCCGCGGCAAACACGTCATCCAGGTGGTGTGAGGCCATAAAACAGAGAAACGCCCCGGCTGCCTTGACGGCCGGGGCGTTTCTCAGCGTATATTGGGGATTTCCATGTGCCAATGAATTTATGGCATAGGGAAACCTGATGAAGTCATCGTATCCCGGCGGGAGTCGAATTGTCAAACGAGGAATGGGACCGTGAGCAAGAATTCCTTGATCTGCTCAACGGGCGCCTCGCCGAGCTCAGGGCACGAGCCGAGGAGTCGGTGACCGAAGCGCTGTCCTTGGAAGGCACCACCTTCCAGGCTCGGCTGGAGCGCGATGTGCTGGTGGCCGAGCGGTCCGGTCTGCTCGCCGCGTTCGAGGCGGGGGAGCGGGGGCTGTGTTTCGGCCGGCTGATGTTCCGCGACGGCCGTGACCACCACATCGGCCGTATCGGCATCCGGCGCGATGACGAGGACCGCACCCCGCTGGTCATCGACTGGCGGGCCGATGTGGCACGTCCGTTCTATCTCGCCACCGGGCACACCCCCATGGGGTTGCGCCGCAGGCGCCACATCACCACCGAGGGCCCCAAGGTCACCGGGTTGCACGACGAGATCCTGGATCTCGCGGACACCATACGGACCGGGCATGAGGGGTCCGACGCGGACGCCGTACTGCTCGCCGCGCTCGATGCCGCGCGCACCGGCCGGATGCACGACATCGTGCAGACCATCCAGGCCGAACAGGACCAGATCATCCGCGCCCCGCACCACGGCGTCCACGTCGTCGAGGGCGGCCCCGGCACCGGGAAGACCGTCGTGGCGCTGCACCGCGCCGCGTATCTGCTCTACGCGCAGCGGGAGTTGCTGGCCCGTCGCGCGGTGCTGATCGTCGGGCCCAACCCGGCGTTCCTCGGCTATATCGGGGAGGTGCTGCCCTCGCTCGGCGAGACCGGCGTGCTCCTCGCCACGCTCGGCGAACTCTTCCCCGGGGTGACGGCCACCGGCACCGACACCCCCGAGGCCGCCGAGGTCAAGGGCCGCGCGGAGATGGGGGATGCCCTGGCCCGCTTCGTACGGGACCGGCAGACGCTGCCCGACCCCGCGATCGTGATCGACCACGACGACGGCGAACTGGTGCTGGACCGGGACATCGCGTCCGAAGCCGGCCACAAGGCCCGGGAGACCGGGCTGCCGCACAACCTCGCCCGTCCGCACTTCGCCTTCCGTGTCATCGACGACCTCACCGATCAGCTCGTCGACCGGATCGGCGCGGACCCCTACGGCGGGCCCAACCTCCTCGGCGCGGACGACGTGGCCCAACTCGGCAAGGCGATCGCGGTCAACCCCGAGGTGCACGCCGCCATCGATCAGCTGTGGCCGGCCCTCACCCCGCAGCAGCTCGTGGCCGACTTCCTCAGCGACCCCGCCCACCTCTCCGACGCAGACGCCGCCGCGATCCGCCGCACCGACGGCGAGTGGACCCCCGCCGACGTCCCGCTGCTGGACGAGGCCGCCGAACTCCTCGGCCACGACGACTCGGCGGCCCGCGCCGCCGCGGAGGCCGAGCGCCAGGAGCGCATCGACTACGCACAGGGCGTGCTCGATCTCTCCTACGGCTCCCGCACCCTGGAGTTCGAGGACCGCGACGACGAGGAGTCGGAGGTGCTGGCCGCCCATGACCTCATCGACGCCGAACGGCTGGCGGACCGCTCCGAGGAGCGCGACCACCGCAGCGCCGCCGAACGCGCCGCCGCCGACCGCACCTGGGCCTTCGGCCACATCATCGTGGACGAGGCCCAGGAGCTGTCCGTGATGGCGTGGCGGCTGCTGATGCGGCGCAGCCCGACCCGTTCGATGACACTGGTCGGCGACCCGGCGCAGACCGCGGAACCGGGCGGCTGCGGCTCCTGGTCCTCGATCCTGGAGCCGTACGTGGGCGACCGCTGGGAGCACACCCGGCTCGGTGTCAACTACCGCACCCCCATCGAGATCATGGAGATCGCGGCGCGGGTGGCCCGCACCGTCGACCCGGCCTTCCAGCCGCCGCGCTCGGTCCGCGCCACGGGGGTGCGGCCCTGGGCGGAGCACACCGGTGATCTGCCCGGTGCGGTGGCCGCGGCCGTGGCGCGGGAGACCCGCACCGAGGGCCGTCTCGCGGTGATCGCCCCGGGGGACCGCCTTGACGCGCTGTCAGCCGCTCTCCCGGAGGCGTCCACCGGCCGGTCCCCGGATCTGACCAGGGCGGTGGTGCTGCTCGACCCCCGGCAGGCCAAGGGGCTGGAGTTCGACACGGTGATCGTGGCCGAGCCCGGGGAGTTCGGCACCAGCGACCTCTATGTGGCGCTCACCCGGGCCACCCAGCGGCTGGGCGTGGTGCACACCGGGCCACTGCCGGAGGGGCTGCGCGACCTGACGGACCTGTCCGAGCTGATCGACCCGTCCGAGCCGACGGACCCCTCCGAGCCGGCCGACCTGGCCGATCACGAGGGGTCCGACGGCTCCGCGGGGACGGTGATGTCGCGGAACTCCGCCCGGGCGTCCTCGGTGTAGGCGCCCACACTCCCCGCCGCGTACGGGCGTTCCCGGTCGGTGAAGCCCACCACCTGACGGTCGTCCACCGACACCGTCATCCGCGGACCTTGCTGCCGGACCCGTACGTCCGACCAGTCGCCGACCCGGAAGGGGCGGGTGCCGGTGGCCAGGAACCGCTGCCCGCCCCGATAGGCCGGGTCCCGTTTGCCCAGCTCCCAGCCATTGGGCTTGAGCGCCACATAGTAGAAGTGCTCCGGGTCGGTGTAGGCCCACACCAGCCACGCCACTTCCCATGGATTGGGCTCGGGTGTGCGCAGCTGCTTCGCCGTGCGCATCCGGGCCCGGAAGTCCAGGCGCTCGTAGCGGGCGGTGGAGACCACCAGACAGGCGTGGGTACGGTCCTCACGGCGGGCCGCCCGCGGAGTGAGCGTCAGCTCGTCCACCCCGCCGACGTTCCCGCCGTAGCCGTGGAACACCGACCGCCACGGGCCGTGCACCGAACCGTCCCGCCAGGTCCTGACGTTCTCCGGCGGCCGTTCACGGTCCCATACGCCGGACAGCGCGAGCGCCCCGACCACCACGAGGACGATGGCCAGCACCAGCCCCCCGGCCCGCCACCAGGTGCGCCCTCGTAACGACGTCATGCCACCGGATCATACGAGCCGGCCGCGTCGCGCCGTGCGGTGTTCACCGCCTCCTGCTGTCCGAAGTCCTCGGTGAGCCGGGCCATGATGCGGTCGGCGGCCCGCCCGTCGCCGAAGGGATTTCCCGCCCCCGCCATCCGCGTGTACTCCTCCGGATCGTCCAGTAACCGCCCGGCGGCGGTGAGGATCGCCTCCGGGTCCGTGCCCACCAGCCGAGCCGCCCCCGCCTCGACCGCCTCGGGGCGCTCGGTGGTGGTCCGCAGTACCAGCGCGGGCTTGCCGAGGCTCGGGGCCTCCTCCTGCAGTCCGCCGGAGTCGGTCAGCACCAGATCGCAGTCGGCGAGCGTGGCGGCGAAGTCCAGATAGTCCAGCGGATCCATCATCCGCACCCCCGGATGGCCGTCCAGCTCCGGCAGCAGGGCCTCCCGCACCGCGGGGCTGCGGTGCAGCGGCAGCACGATCTCCACATCGCCGCGGTCGGCCAGCCGGCGCAGCGCCGCGCCCATCGCCCGCATCCGCTCCCCCTGGTTCTCCCGGCGGTGCAGGGTCAGCAGCACCTTGCGGTGCGCGGTGCGGAAGGCGCTGTGCCCGGCGCCCTCCTTCAGCACCCACAGCAGGTTGTCGATGACCGTGTTGCCGGTGGTGATCACCTGCTCCGGCGGTACGCCCTCGGCCCTGAGCTGGGCGGCCGACCGGTCGGTGGGGGCGAAGTGCCAGCGGGCCACCCGGCCGATCATCCGCCGGTTGAGCTCCTCGGGAAAGGGGTTGTCCAGGACGCCGGTGCGCAGCCCCGCCTCGACATGAGCCACCGGTATCCGTTCGTAGAACGCGGCCAGCGCACCGCACAGCGCCGTGGTGGTGTCGCCCTGGACCACCACCAGATCCGGCCGTTCGGCGCGGATCACCGTGCCCAGTCCGTCCACCAGCCGCGCGGTCAGCTCCGACAGCCGCTGCCGGTCCCGCATCACGGCCAGGTCGGTCTTCACTCCGACGCCCAGCAGACCGAGCATCTGCTGCAGCATCTCGCGGTGCTGACCGGTGGTCACCACCACCGGCTGGAACAGCGTGGAGGCGGCCATCGCCCGGACCACCGGGGCCAGTTTGATCGCCTCCGGGCGGGTGCCGAGCACCAGCATGGTGCGGACGGTGCGGGGCGGACGCGGCGCGGAGGGCTCGTCCATGGACAGGGACACGGGTCTGCCAATGAGGGACATGGGTCTCCTTGACGAGAGGAGCGAAATGAAGCGGAGCGAAAAGGAAGGAGCTGCACAAGCGGGTGGCGCAGGGGGTGTGGGAAACCGGCGGTGCATGAGGTATGTCAGCGGTGCGTGCGGTGCGTCAGCGGTGCATGAGGTGCCGAGGCCGTGCGTGAGGGTCAGCTGCGGGCGGTCTTGAGCCAGGTGCGCTTTCCGGTGACGGCCCGCCACAACCCCCACCAGCCCGCGGCGAACCAGATGTAGCCGTAGATCACGAAGATGTGGCCGAGCAGTACCGCGTGGAGCGTGCCGAGCGAGGATTCGCGCCGGCGGTAGACGAAGCCGTAGATCCAGGCCGCGGTGAACGAGAGCAGATACGGGCCGAGGAACCACATGGTGGAGACCAGTGGCCGGCCGGCCTGGAGGGAGCCGGCGATCGTGCCGAGGACCGCCACCAGGAAGGACAGCGGCAGCAGTGAGGTGAGCAGGATCAGCACCGGGCTGGACAGGTGGTAGATGAGGTCCATCGCGGCCCGGCCGGGCACCTCCCGCAGGATCAGCGGGACCAGGTTGGCCGACTGCAGATGCCCCTGGAACCAGCGGGACCGCTGGCGCACCAGCCGCCGCAGATCCAGTACGGCCTGCTGGGAGACGGCCGCCGTGGTGCAGTGCTGATTGGTCCAGCCCCGGGCGATCAGCCGCACCCCGAGGTCCAGGTCCTCGGTGAGGCTGTCGCTCCAGGGGTCCTCGCCCAGCGAGTCGAGCGCGGACAGCCGCATGAACTGGCCGTTGCCGCCCATGCCGACGCTGCCGATGAACCGGCGGGCGCTTTGGAAGATGTCGCCGTAGACGACGAACTCCATGTCCTGCATCCGGGCCAGCAGCCCCGCCCGGCGGTTGTACATCCGGACGCCGATCTGGGTGGCCCCGGTCCGCGGGTCGTTGAAGAACGGGTCGACCGCCTGGATGACATGCGGGTCAAGGCGGCCGTCCGCGTCCACCACACAGACGATGACATCGTCCGGGTCGCGGCCGCCGAGCAGCCCCGAGGCGCGCAGCAGTCGCACACCGTCGTTGAGCGCGGCGCCCTTGCCGAGGCGGGCGCCCGGCAGCTTGCGCTGATGGAGCCACACCCGCTCGGGGTCCGCGGACCGGGCGATCTCGGCGGTCCGGTCGTCGGAGGCGTCGTCGATGACAAGGGCGACGCACTTTCCGGCTGGCAGGGCGGTGATTCGCGCAAGGCTTTCGGCCAGCACTTTCTCCTCGTTCAGGCAGGCGAGCAGAAAGACATAGAAGCGTTGTTCACCGGAGCCGGAACGGTGCGGCAGCCGGCGGCGGGACAGCAGGAACAGACCGAAGTTGTAGGTTCCGGCCATCACGATGATGGCGACGCTGGCCCATATCAGGGGCTCATCGGTCACGTCCGGTCCACCGCGGACAGGTCCTCGGCCCCGGGGGCCCTGGAACCGGTCGCGGAGGGACGGGCACGTAATCGTATTCGAGCCAGCAACAGGCCGAAAACAATCAGGCAGTACAACAGGAATCCTGCCCCGGCGGCTGCCTGCAAAGCCCTGGCAACCGGAATTCCAGGAATCATTTCCGGCGCCGCGGCCAGGCCGACCAAGGGCAGCACTGATCCCACAGCAGACCTACCGTACATCGGTCCCCCCACCTTAGTTGGCGCAGGAGTGCCGGACGCCTCCCCAACGGGCCGAACTCTGCGCGCTTACGGAAGGTACCAGACCCAACACGGGCGAAGGTGAGCTTCAGTTGAACTTTCAAGACGTAATTTTCTGCCCCATCGGCCCCATTGACAGGCGACGTGAATCGTCAGAACAATCACCGGATTGTTGAGCTCAGTGATCCCGCTGGTGGGAATTCGGTGGGAAACCGGCCATGATCCATGCGCGGTGTCCGGCCATGATCCTCAGGCCGTAATCGGCCATGATCCGCTGTTTTCCGGCTGTCTCGTTCCCTGCAATGCGGGACCCGAATGAGGGGGGTAAAGAGCAATGACGGAACCCTTAAGAAGAGCACGGCCGGCCTGGCTGGCGTTGATCGCCCTCGCCATCACCGCCCTGCTGGGCGGCGGCTTCTTGGCGCCTTCCGCGGCGGCGGCCCGCGAGGGCCGGGGGGACGCCGACAGGTCGGCGGCACAGAGCCCCGCGACCGGTGTGAACGGCAAGGACCTCAAGGGCTGGGCGGCCGCCCAGCGGTCCGCCGACCGTGAGCGCCGCGCCGAGATGGCCGGAAGCCACACCGGCGAAAAACGGACATCGAAGGAGGTCCGGCGGTCGCTCCGGGCCACCGGCCCCCAGGCCAAGCGCGCGCCGCGGGCCCCCGAGCCCGGCCAGGCCAAGACGCTGGTCCTGTACGACACGGCGGGCCCGTACGGACACCTCGGTGAGCTGTACGCGATGGGCGTGGCCAACCTCGGCGGCCACTTCGGCAGCGTGACCTCCAAGCCGGTCCAGGAGTACACCTCCGGCCTGATGGAGAGCTACGACGCCACCGTCTACATCGGCTCCACCTACTACGGCGACGAGATCCCCGACGCCGTACCGGAGGACTTCTACCTGGACACGCTGCTCTCCGAGCGGCCGGTGATCTGGGTCGGCGAGAACATCTGGAACATGGCGAACTCCGTCAGCCTGCAGGAGTTCGCGTACCGGTACGGCTGGGACCCGACCTCGTCGTTCTACGACGTGGACGGCAGCGTCGGCCAGATCACCAAGGTGACCTACAAGGGCCAGGACCTCACCCGGAAGATTCCGGCGGGCCAGGACGCCGGTGTCCTGCACCCCCACATCACACCCGGTGGGGACAACGCGACGGTGACCGAGCTGGCCCAGGCGGTCGACACCGCCGGTGGCGCGGAGAAGACCTCCCCGTGGGCGATCCGCTCCGGCAACCTGACCTACGTCGGTGAGATCCCCTTCACCTATGTCTCCGAGGCCGACCGGATCATCGCCTTCCAGGACCTGCTCTTCGACGCACTGGCTCCCCAGACCGCCGAACAGCACCGGGCCATGGTGCGTCTGGAGGACATCACCCCGCTCTCCGACACCACCAGCCTGCGGGCGGTCGCGGACTACCTGAAGTCGAAGAACATCGCCTACGGCATCAATGTCATCCCGGTCTACAGCGACCCCAAGGGCGTGCAGAACAACGGCGTGGCGCGCACCGTGCGCCTCGCCCAGCGCCCGGCGCTGGTGAACACCCTCAAGTACATGCTCAACAACGGCGCGGTGCTGATGGACCACGGCTACACCCATCAGTACGGCAACGTCGACAACCCGTACAACGGGCTGACCGCCGACGACTTCGAGTTCTTCCGGGCCCATGTGGACGCCACCGACACGGTGGTCTACGACGGCCCGGTGACCGAGGACTCCGCCGAGTGGGCCCAGGGCCGGGTCACCGCCGCCCTGGCCGAGTTCACCCGGGTGGGCCTGCCCACGCCGAAGCTGTGGACCACTCCGCACTACGCGGCCTCGGCCACCGACTACAAGGTGTTCGCGCAGAACTTCGCCGCCCGCATGGAGCGTCCGCTGTACTTCTCGGGCACTCTCTCCGGCGCTCCGACCGACTCCAGCCGCTACCTCGGGCAGTTCTTCCCGTACCCGGTCACCGACGTCTACGGCACCAAGGTGATCCCGGAGAACCTGGGCAGCTACGAGCCCGAGGCCCACAACAACAACCCGCCCCGGCTGGCGGCCGACCTGATCAACAACGCCAAGGCCAACCTGGCCGTGCGGGACGGCTTCGCCAGCTTCTACTACCACCCCTACCAGCCGGTCGAGCCGCTGAAGGAGACCGTCGAGGGCATCCTGGCCCTCGGCTACACCTTCGTCAGCCCCGAGAGCCTGATCTGAGCGCGACCTGAACCACCTGAGCCACCGTCATACCGTCCGTAGGCCGTTCCCGGTCCGCCTCGCGCGGGCCGGGAACGGCCACGCACCACCCGGGCCCGTGCCCGAGGAAGGCCCTGCCCCGATGAGAGCGCTGAGGCGGGCGACCGCGGCGGTCACCGCCGCCGTCGCCGTCCTGACCGGATGCTCGGCCGGTGGGGACGACGACCCGCCCACCCCCCATGGCCAGGTGCGGGGCATCACGCTGCCCGCCTGGAACACCGACGACTACGACCGCCCCGAGGCCCGCCGCTATCTGCGGCAGATCGCCGGCACCGGCGCCGGGTGGGTGGTCTTCACGCCCACCTGGTACCAGAACGGGATCCGGCGCGCCACGATGCACACCACCGAGGAGACCACGAGCGACCGCAGTGTGCGGCGGATCGTCGGCCTGGCCCATGACGCCGGGCTGAAGGTGATGCTCAAACCGCATGTGGACCTGGTGGACGGCGGCGACCGGGCCGAGATCCGGCCCACCGATCCGGACGCCTGGTTCAGCGCGTACCGGCGCTTCATCACCCACTACGCCCGGCTGGCCGACGAGCTGGACGTGGAGCAGTTCGCCGTCGGCACCGAACTGGCCGGCACCTCCACCGACCGGCGCCGCTGGACCGATGTGATCGCCGCGGTGCGCGACACCTACGACGGCCCGCTGACCTACGCCGCCAACTACGACGAGTACACCCGGATCCGCTTCTGGGGCTCACTCGATCTGATCGGCATCGACGCCTACTGGCCGCTGGCCGACTCCGCCACCGACGACCCCGCACGGCTGGCGAAGGGCTGGAAGCCGATCGTCGCCGAACTCGCCGCGTTTTCCGCCCGGTGGGACAAGAAGATCCTTTTCACCGAGGCCGGCTATGTCAGCCAGCGGGGCGCCGTCGCCGCGCCGTACTCCTGGACCGTCAGCGAGCGCGCGGCGGCGGATGAGCAGTCCGCCGCGTATGAAGCGCTGCTGAGCGCCTTCGACGGCCGGCCGTGGTGGGCCGGTGTGTGCTGGTGGATGTGGGACGACTGGCCGGACAGCGGCGAGACCGCGCCGCGGCTGGCCTACACCCCCCATGGCAAACCCGCCGAGCAGGTGCTGCGCCGCTGGTGGCGGGGGTGACGGGGGGTGTGGCCAACTGCCGTCGGTTATGAGGAGCAGTTCTCGCTGGAGCCGCTGGTGCTCACCCGTAGCGCGCCGCCGGAGGTGTTGGCGCTGTCGGCGAGGCAGTAGCCGGACACGTTCTGGAGGATGACGTCCGCCGGGCTGTCGCTGCCGCGCTGTGCGGTGAAGCGGTTGAAGCGCAGCGCGGTCCCGGAGTCGGCGATGACCGCCGGACGGCCGTCGTTCTTGACGAACTTGACCGAGCTGTCGTTGAACGTGATGTGGTCCGTGTTGTGCAGATACCAGCCGAAGGCGGGACGGGTGCCGATGCTCTTCGGGTTGTAGTCGTCGGAGTCATTGCTGGGAACACCGGTGGACATGGTGCCGTTGCCGCCGGGCACGGTGAGGCTGACATGGTTGAAGGTCACACCGCTGATGTGATTGCCACCGGACTCACCCCACAGCGTCGGGCTGAAGGAGGGGGTGTTACCGGTGCCGGTGATGTTGTCGTAGGTGATGTCGCTGATGTGGCCGACTCCCGGATTTCCCCCGCACCGTTTTCTCGTCCCGATCTTCTGCATGATGGGGGAGTGCACATTGGTCATGGTGATGTTGCGATAGTGCACATCGGAGATGTTGGCGCCGTCCATCGAGACCATGCCGAGCCCGGACTTGTCCGCACCGGTGATGGTGATGCCCTGGAAGGCGTAGTCCGTGAAGTCGCCACAGGTTTCGGAGCCGAACATCAGGGCGTTGCAGCATTTCGCGGAGAGATGTGAATCGGTCACCCGCACATGGCCGTTGGGCAGCTTGGCGCCCAGGGCGTAATCGCTCTTGAAGGCGAGCGCATCGTCATTGGCGGCGATATTGGCGTTGGTGACCGTGACATTGGTGGTGCTGATGATGTTCCAGCCGTCGCGGTCGCTCGCCGTGTCGATGGTGAGATGGTCCGAGGTCACGTTCTTGCAGCCGTTGATGAGGGCCGCGAAGTGGCCACCGCGCCGCAGGGTGATCCCGTCGATGGTCAGCCCGTCGCAACGGGTCAGAGAGATGATCTTGTCCGCCTCGCCGGAGTCGGGGTTTCCGGTGATGAGGTTGCCCGCGCCGTCGATGGTTCCCGAGCCGGTGAACCCGATGTCGGTGAGCTTGTCGCCGTAGAACATCGCGTTGTGGAAGTGGCTGTGGCCGTAGTCCTGGTAGTCGTCGTTCGGGTTGGGCTCGGCCTTGTCGTAGGTGTCCGCGCTCGAACCGAGGATCGTGGCCCCGGAGTCCAGCTGGAGGGTCACCTCGCTCTTGAGGTGGACGGTGTTCTTGGACTTGTACTGTCCCGAGGGGAAGCGGACGATCCCGCCTCCGGCGTTGTTGGCCGCCGTGATGGCCTTCTCGATGGCGGCGGAGTCATTGCTCGAACCGTCGGCCTTCGCGCCGTAGTCCATCACGCTGAACACCGGGGCCGCGGTGGCGGCGTCGTCGGGTGCGGGGGCGGCGGTCGCCTGGGGCACCTGCGCCAACCCGAAGACGGCGGCGAGTGCGAGCGCCGCGCCTGCGGCGAGTCTCTTCATCTCTCGTTCTCCTTCTCCTGTGGAGCCGTGGAGATCCGATGTGTTGTTAGGTCTGGACCTATTTGACCTGCGATGATCCCCTTGTTGGGGCAACATTTCTCGGTGCGGGCCCAAGAGAGGTAGGACCTCTCTCCTCTGTGGAAAGTAACAGGCGGATACGAGCTGTCAATGGCCTCCGGCCGCCGATCCCCTACGATCCCGCTGTGGCCCACTTCCGTATCCAGCGGCGCACCCCCCTGCCCGTCGGCGAGACCTGGCGACGGCTCACCGACTGGCCGCGCCACGGCGCCCATGTACCACTGAGCGGCGTCACCGTCCGTCCGGCGGGGCCGACCCGGGTGGGCACCGTGGTCGTGGTGCGCACCGGCGTCGGCCGCGCCGGATTCGACGACCCCATGGAGGTCGTGCGCTGGGACCCGCCCGCCGCTGACACTCCCGCCGGCGACCATCCCGGCATCTGCAGGCTGGAGAAGCGCGGCTCGGTGGTCCTGGGATGGGCCGAGATCGAGGTGCGCCCCCGGGACGGCGGGTCCGAGGTGGTGTGGCGCGAGGAGGCCCGGCTGCGCGGGCTGCCCCGGCTGCTCGACCCGCCCACGGCCTGGTCCGGCCGTCTGCTCTTCGGCCGTGTGGTCGACGCGCTGCTCGAGGAGTGACGGGGCGCCGTTACCGCCGGGCGCCCGGCTCTCAAACCGCCCGCCCGTGCGGCAACTGACGACCGGCGACAGGCCCGATCATCCGCGCTCACCGCTGGGTAGGGATACGCCGAGCCCCGCCGGGGCTCGTACCGCGCACGGCACACCGCACACGCCCGGCATCACCGCACGGCACCGCACCGCCCCGAAGGCCACCGAACGCCACGGAGAAGATGTCCCATGCGCAGTCGCTCCAGCACCCTGGCCCGTGTCACGGTGTTGTTCACCCTCCTCGCCCTGCTACCGCCCACCGGCGCGGCCGCCACCGCGGCCACTGCCACCGCCCCCGGGCCGCTGCCGGTCGTCACCCCGCACCCGCAGGAGATGTCCCGCATCGGAGCGGACGTCCATGTCCCCGCCCGTGTCCGTCTCGTCGTCGCGGACGGTGTGGACCGTCCGACACGTGATCTCGTCACCTCGGTGCTGCGCCGCGCGGGAGCCTCGCGGATCCAGGGCGGCCCCGGGCCGAGGCTGACCGTGACCGTCGGCCGGATCGCCGACGCACGGGTGGCACGGGCGCTCCGGGCCGCCGGGGGCCGGGTGCCCGGCGAGCTTCCCGCCGAGGGCTACGCACTCGCCGCGGGCCGCGCCTCGGTGGCGCTCGCGGGCGCCGACTCGGACGGGACCTACTACGCGGCGCAGACGCTGCGTCAGCTGGTATCCGGCCACCGGACCATCGCGTCCGTCTCCGTCGCCGACCATCCGCTGATGCCGCTGCGCGGGGTGATCGAGGGCTTCTACGGCAGTCCCTGGACCCATGCCGAGCGCATGGACCAGCTGGCGTTCTACGGGGACGTCAAGATGAACACCTACATCTACGCGCCGAAGGACGACCCCTACCACCGGGAGAAGTGGCGCGAGCCGTATCCGGAAGTCAAACTCGCCGAGCTGGGCGAGCTCGTCCGGCAGGCCACCGACCACCATGTGCGGTTCACCTTCGCCGTCTCCCCGGGGAACTCCATCTGCTACAGCGACCCCGCCGACATCGCCGCGCTGGAGGCCAAGCTGGACGCGGTCTACGACCTCGGGGTGCGCAGCTTCTCCATGCCGCTGGACGACATCAGCTACACCCGCTGGAACTGCGAGGCCGACCGCGCCGCTTACGGAGGCCCCTCGTCGGAGGCGGCCGCCGAGGCGCAGTCCGACCTGCTCAACGCGGTGCAGAAGGAGTTCCTGGACGAGCGGGCGGACACCAGGCCGCTCCAGATGGTGCCGACCGAGTACGGGGATGTCACCGACAGCCCGTACAAGCGCGTCCTGCGCGAGCGGCTGGACGCGCGGGTCGAGGTGATGTGGACCGGAACCGATGTGGTGCCGCCACACATCACCGTCGCCGACGCGGAGCGGGCCGCGGCCGTATGGGGGCGCAAGGTCTTCGTCTGGGACAACTACCCGGTCAACGACTACGGCCAGGCCGAGGGCCGGCTGCTGCTCGCTCCGTACGACGCCCGCGAGCCCGGCCTGCACCGGCAGCTCTCCGGCCTGGTCCTCAACCCGATGAACCAGGCCGCCGCCAGCAAGGTCGCCCTCTTCGGCGGGGCGGACTTCGCCTGGAACGACACCGGCTACGACGCCACCCGCACCTGGGAGGCCGCCGCCCGCTACCTCGCCGGGGACGGCCCCGGCGCGCGTCCGGACCGTACGGCCTCCACCGTCCGCTCACTGCTGGCCTTCTTCGACACCCAGCATCTCGCGCCCACCTTCGGCGCCGAACCCTGGCAGCCGCAGGCCCCCGAACTCGCCGCCCGGCTCGACCAATTCCGCACGGCCTGGGAGGCGGGGCACGAACGAACGGCCCTGCGGGATCTGCGCCCGTACGCCCGGCTGCTCGCCACGGCCCCCGAGCGTATCCGGGCCGGTGTCGCCGACCCGGGATTCGTGGCGGACTCCGCGCCCTGGCTGGACGCGCTGTCGCTGTGGGGGAGTGCCTTCGAGCGCACCCTGGGCGCGCTGGGTGCCCGTCTCGACGGCCACGAGGCCGAAGCGGCACGGTGGTTCGCCGAAGCGGCGGCGGACGCGAAGCGGGCCGGGGAGATCCGCACCATCCCGGGCGAGACCCGCCCCGAGGGGCCGGTGCGCATCGCCGACGGGGTGCTCGACACCTTCATCGCCGAGGCGGCCGAGGCGGCCGAAGCCGCCGAGCCCTCCGAACCCGCCTGAGCCTCCGAAGCGTTGCATCCTGACGAAGGTGGTGACGCTCGGATGGTTGTGCACTACGCTCCGTAGTATGGGGGTGCAGGGGGAAAGTACGGGGCGAGGGACCGCGGTGGTGATCGGCGGAGGTCTCGCCGGGATGCTGGCCGCATGGGCGCTGCGGGGATATGCCGAGCGCATTGTCATAGTCGAGCGCGACCGCTATCCCGAGCGGCCCGCGTTCCGCTCGGGTGTTCCGCAGGGGCGCCACGCACATCTGCTGCTGGAGGCCGGGCATCGGGCGCTGGAGGCGCTGATGCCCGGTGTGCGCGAGGAGTTGACGGCCGCCGGTGCGGTGCGCGTCCCCATGTCGGGCGTGCGCTGGCTGGGCGCGGCCGGGTGGCTCGCGGAGTACGAGAGCGAGGTCGCGTTCCTCTCGTGCACCAGACCGCTGCTCGACCATACGGTGCTGCGCCGGGTGCGCGGCGAGCCCACGGTGCGATGGCTGGAGAACACGGACGTCGTCGGGCTCCTCGGCGCACCGGGCGAGGTGACGGGCGCTCAGGTCCGGGCGCGGGGCGACGCCCGCGCCGAGGTGCGCGAGGTGCGCGCGGAGCTGGTGGTCGACGCCTCCGGGCGCACCTCCTCGCTCCCGTCCTGGCTGACCCGGCTGGGCTGCCCGCCCGCCGCCGAGGAGCGCGTCGACGCGGGCGTGTCCTACGTCAGCCGGCTCTACCACCGCCCCGCCGGGCCGGATCCGGGCTTCCCCGCGCTCTATCTGCAGACCAAGGCCCCGGACGCGCCGAGGCTCGGCGTGGTGCTGCCCGTGGAGGACGGGCGGTGGATCGCCAGCGTCGGCAGTATGCGCGGAGCGCAGGCCGAGCCCGGTGCGGCCGGTTTCGACCGGCAGCTGCGTCTGCTGCGGGACCCGAGCCTGCGCGAGCTGCTGGCCGGCGCCGAACCCGCCGGTGCCGTCCGCGGCTTCTGGCCCGGCCCCGGTGTGCGGCGGCACTACGAGCGCCGGGCGCCGCGGGGGCTGGTCGTCATCGGCGACGCCGGGTGCACCTTCAACCCGGTCTACGCCCAGGGCATCACCGTGGCCGCGCTCGGCGCCCGCGCCCTGCGGACCGCGGCCGAGCGCCACGGCGGCATCGGCCACCGTACGGCGCACACCGCCCGTAAGAGCGTCGCGGCCGCCACGAACAGCGCGTGGATGATGTCCTCCAGCGAGGACGTGCGCTTCCCCGCCACCACGGGCGGCCCCGCCGGAGTGTCGGTGCGGGCTCAGCACCGCTACCTGGACCGGGTCATGCGGCGTGCCACCGTCGACCCGCGGGTCTGCAAGGCCCTGCACGAGGTGATGTCGCTGGTCGCCGCCCCCACCGCGCTGATGCGACCCGCCGTCCTGGGAGCCGTGCTGCGCGGAGGAGGGAGCGGCCGACCCGCATCCCCCTAGTGATCGTCGCGGCAGCCGGACGGTGCCGGTGGACCGTCCTAGCATCGACAGCATCCGGGTGTTGCGGCCACCCGCACCCCTGCCCCGACGAGACGTCAACGGACGTCCAGACGGCCCCATCAGGAGCACAGCGTGCGAGCGACTTTTGCGGATTTCACCATCGATCCGCCTCGATTCGGCAATGGCACGGCCCGGTACGAGCGATGCCATCCCGACCGTGACCGACTCGCGATCGGCGCGGGCGGACGGGTCGAACTCGACTTCGCGCTGGACGACGGCGAACTGCCGGAGCAGCTCACGCTGACCCTGATCGCGCGGGTCTCACCGCTGGGCGAATCATTAGGATGCGCCCCGATCGACATCACCGTCAACGGGCATGCGGTGATCAAGCAGTTCACCGTGCCCGGCGGCGCCCGCCCCCGGGAGGTGGCCTTCGCGGTCCCCGGTGACGCGCTGGTGGCGGGCACGAACACGCTGTGCGTGCGCGGCTGCGCCGAGGCGCGCGGTCTGCTCTGGCTGTACCGGATCACCGTCGAGCCCTCCCGTATCTGCGCCCGTACCCACCTCATGACGGAGGAGCAGCCCGCCGAGGCCGCGGTGTGCGTCTACCGCACCGAGTGGCGCGCCCCGGGCTCCCCGGAATGGCGGCCCGCCCCGCGGCTGCTGGTCCATCTCGACCGGGGCGAGGGCTCGCTCCCCGCCCGGCTCGCCTGGCGCGGGCAGGACGGCGCGGAGGCGTCGATCGGCTTCCAGCCGGCGATGACGGAGTTCTACGGACACCGCCGGGCCGCCGACGGCACGCTCACCGAGTACCGGGGGGCGCTGGAGGGCCGCTCGGCCCTCCGGGACGGCGGGTTGGAAGAGGTGATGCACCGCTTCCGTACGGAGGAGGGCGGTGCGGCCGGGGGCGGCCGCCACCTCCGCCAGGAGCTGCGCCTGCTGATCGAGGACGGGGGGCCGCCCGTCGAGCGGGTGATCTGGGGCGACCCGTCGGGACATTCGGGCACGGTGTCGCTGCTGGCCGCCGAGCCCGGTCCGGAGGCCGAGGTGACCGACCTGGTCACCAGGGTCCGGGCGCACAGCGAGTTCACCGATGCGGGCGAGGTCGCGGAGAACCTGCTGCACGACTCATGGCACAAGTGGCTGGGCCATGGCGGCCGCGCCTGGCTGGAGTTCACCCTGCGACGGCCCATCGCCGTCGGCCACTACGTCCTGACCTCGGCGAACGATGTCCCCGGCCGCGACCCCAGGGACTGGACGCTCAAGGGTTCGAACGACGGGGAGCACTGGGTGGACCTCGACACCCGCGTCGAGGAGAGCTTCGCGCATCGCCATCAGCCCCGGGGGTTCACCTTTCCCGCCCACACGGCATACGGCCACTACCGCCTGGAGATCACCCGGAACGCGGGGGAGGACCATGTCCAGCTCTCCCAGGTCCGGTTCTTCACCTCCGCCCCCCATCCGAGGGGCTTCATCGGCCACTACCAGCGCGCGGGCGAGGCGCCGACCGGATACCGGGGCACATCGCTGTCGGCCATCCCGGAGCCGGAGTCGGCGAAGGCGCTGCCGCGGACGATCGAACAGTGGCGGTCCTATCTGGCGGAGTACAGCGCGGCCATCCTGCGGGTGGCCGACGATGAGGATTTGAGCGAGGTCGGCGACGATCAGCGGGCGGCCGGCTGGCTCGGGTTCGAGGGCGCGGACGAGGAGAGCGTCCTCGCCCTGGAGGAGCGGCTCGGCACCCGGCTCCCGCCGAGCTACCGGGCCTTCCTGGGCGCCTCCGACGGCTGGCTGAACATCAGCCCGTTCATGTGGCGGATGCGGGCGGCCAAGACCGTCGGCTGGCTGCGCGAGGCCGACCCCGAGACCTGGGCCGTCATCCGCGGCGGCGCGGGCGAGGACTGGGACGACACCGCGTTCATGGACCGGGCGCTGCTGGTCTCCGAGGAGGGCGACGCCCAGCACTGGCTGCTGGACCCCGCCGATGTGTCCGAGGACGGGGAGTGGGCCGCGTACATCTGGGCGAGCTGGTATCCGGCCCTGGGCGACCGACACGCCTCGTTCGCCGAGCTGGTCGCCGAGGAGCGCACCGGTTTCGAGGACCATGTGGCCCTGGAGGGCCGCATGGCGCGCCCCGGGAGCGCCGGGGAGCTGGTGGCCGAGGGCCGGGCGCAGGCCCTGCGGGGCGAGGTGCGCAAGGCGATGGCCACCTTCGAGCAGGCCGCGGTCAAGGGCTCGGGCGCCGGCGCGTATCTGGGGATCATCCTCGGGGCGTTCCTCGACATCAGCGTCGCTCACCACTGGATCCGCAGCCGCGTCCTCGGGGACCCGCACGTCATCGAGGTGATCGGCATGGAGCAGATACGGGCCGAGGCCGCCCCGCTCTATCTGCGCTGTGCGGCCGAGGAATGGACCGGCGCCCCCGGGGGCTATGTCTCGGCTCTCGGCGACATCCTGCCGCGGCTCCCCGACGGCGTGGACGGGGTCGTGGGCGCGGGCGGTGTGTCCGCGGGGGGTGCCGCCACCGAGGGCGACGACACCGCCGCCTGGGTGGCCAGGGCCGCGGCCTTCGTGCCCCCGGCCCTGCCCGAATCCCGCACCTTCCAGCAGGCGCTGGACCTGGCCAGGGCACTGGCCGACCGCGGTGCCATCGACCAGTCCTGGGCCGTGATCGAGGCCGCCCTGCCCCACTGGCACTCCGACTCCCCGCACCGCATCGCCCCGGTCGTCCTCCTCACCGATCCGGCGTTCCGCGAGGTGATCACCCCGGCCCGGGCCCGTCGTGTCGTCACCACGCCCCGGGGAGAGTTCCGCGAGTAGGCCCCTGCCCTCCTGCGGCCCGCTCTCCTATGGTCTGCCGTCCGCCGCCGGAAGGCCGTCCAGGAGGGTGCCGAGCGCGGCCGTCACCAGCGCGCACACCTCGTCCGGGTCCGCGTCGGCCAGCGGCTCCTTGCCCACGAGCACCCGCATCATCCCTATGCCGAGCAACCAGGACAGCGCCAGATCCGCCCGCAGCTCGGGGTTGTCGGCGCTGGACAGGGAGGCCAGCACCCGCGCGTAGTCGTCGCTGATGGCGCGCACCGCCGTACCGATCTCGTCACCGCTGTCCACCGAGCGCAGCAGCGTCGCCAGTGCGCGGGTGCCCGGTTCCTTCGCGCCGTGGCCCAGCAGCCCGCGCAGGGCGGTCTCCGGCAGCTCATGGGGTGGGGTGGTGCGCAGCTGCTCCTCGCCGTTGTGCGCGATCACCACGCCGAACAGCGCTCTCTTCGAGCCGAAATAGCGGAACAGCAGCGCCTGGTTGACCCCGGCGCGATCGGCGATGTCCCGTACCGTCGCCCGTTCGTAGCCCCGCTCGGCGAACAGCGCCGCCGCGGCCTCCAGCAGCCGCTGACGTGTGTTCCGCGCGTCCCGCCGCTGTCCCTCGGACACGGTCGTCCCCATCACGACACACCCCTCTCGTCAGTTTGCGGCGATGTACCCGTCGGGCCGTCAGATCAACGGCGCAAAGGGGCCGTTGACCGTACCAGCGGACGGCTCCTACGTTTGTAAGCACGTGCTTACGCAAGGGAGGCCACGGTGACCACAGCGGAGACGACACCCCTCACCTATCCCTTCAACTCCTCCGACGGGCTGGCGCTCAGCGAGGCGTACGAACAGGCCAGGAACCGCACGGGATTACTCCGGGTGCGGTTGCCCTACGGCGAGCCCGCCTGGCTGGTCACGCGGTACGCCGACGCCCGGCTGGTGCTCGGTGACCGGCGCTTCAGCCGTGCGGAGGCGCTCCACCACGACGAGCCACGGCAGTCCGAGGGCCGGCGCGACAGCGGCATCCTGACCATGGACCCGCCCGACCACACCCGGCTGCGCACCCTCGTCGCCAAGGCGTTCACCGTCCACCAGGTGGAGAAACTCCGCCCCTGGGTCCGGCAGTTGACCCATGACCTGCTCGACGACCTGGAGGCGGCGGGGCCACCGGCCGATCTCGTGGACCGCTATGCCCTGCCCATTCCGGTCGGGGTCATCTGCGCCATGCTCGGCGTCCCGGAGGAGGACCGGCCGAGGTTCCGGACCTGGAGCGATGCCGCGCTGTCCACCAGCTCGCTGAGCGCCGAGGAGTCCGCCCGCAACACCGAGGAGCTGCGCGCCTATATGGCCGGACTGATCGAGGCCCATCGCAGCAGCCCCCGGGACGACATCATGAGCTCGCTGATCGAGGCGAGGGACGCGGGGGACCGGCTGTCCGAGCTCGAACTCGTCGATCTGTGCGTGGCCATCCTGGTGGCCGGACACGAGACCACGGCCACCCAGATCCCCAACTTCGTACTGACGCTGCTGGAGCACCCGGAGGAGCTGCGGCGGCTGCGCGCGAACCCCGATCTGCTGAACGGTGCCGTCGAGGAACTGCTGCGCTTCGTCCCGCTGGGCATGGCGGCCTCCCAGGCCCGCTACGCCACGCAGGACGTCGAGGTGGGCGGCACCCTGGTGCGCGCCGGGGAGCCCGTGCTGGTCGCGGTGGGCTCGGCCAACCGCGATGCGCTGCGCTTCGACGAGCCGGGCACCCTGAACGTCGCCCGCTCCGCCACCCAGCACCTCGGCTTCGGCCACGGTGTGCACCACTGCCTGGGCGCGCCGCTGGCCCGTCTGGAGCTCCAGGAGGCGCTCGGCGCGCTGATCACCCGCTTCCCGGACCTGCGGGCGGCCGGGGATGTGGAGTGGAAGGGCCAGATGCTGGTCCGCGGGCCCCGTGTCATGCCGATCGCGTGGTGAGCGGGATGACCTGGAAGGCGGAGATCGACCCTGGCCGGTGCATGGCATCCGGCATGTGCGCTGGCATCGCCCCCGATCTGTTCGTCCTCGACGAGGAGCACGCCCGGCCGCGACACGAGGAGGTCCCGGAGGAGGAGCGGGTGCTGGACGCGGCGGACTCCTGTCCCGCGCTGGCGATCACCATCCGCGACGGCACCACGACCGTAGGACCGCGTCCCTGAACCCGCTCCGCAAGCCCCGCGTCAGGTCTTCTGGGCGACACCCGCCCAGAAGGACACCTCTTCGTCGGTCACATCGCCGGTCTCCACCTGGGAGTTGCTTTCGGCCAGGTCGGTGCGCCACCGGTGCGGCACCTCCAGGCCCGGTTCGGCCAGCTCCAGCCCGGTGAAGAAGCGTTCCACCTCGTCCCTGGTGCGGATTTGCCCCGAGATGCCCCCGCTGCGGTAGACCTGCACGGTCTTCTGGGTGGCCTCGGGGTCGAAGTCCGGGGTGATGTGGCTCAGCACCAGAAAGGAGCCGGGGGCGAGCGCGTCGACCAGCTGCTGGACGATCTCGTACGGGCCCCACTCGTCGGGCACGAAGTGCAGCAGCGAGACCAGGCTCAGCGCGACGGGCCGGGACAGGTCCAGCACCTCGGTGAGATCGGGCGAGGCGAGGATGTTCCCGGGCTCGGTGATGTCCCCGTGCACATAGGCGGTGCGGCCCTCGGGGCTGCTCTTGAGCAGGGCCTGGGCGTGGGCGAGGACGATGGGGTCGTTGTCCACGTAGACGACCCGGGCGTCCGGGGCGATTCCCTGGGCGACCTCGTGCAGATTGGGCCGGGTGGGAATGCCGGTGCCGATGTCGAGGAACTGGCGGATACCCCGCTCGGCGGCGAGGAAGCGGATCGCGCGGTGCATCCAGGCCCGGTTGGTCCGGGCGGCGATCATGACACCCGGCCAGAGGGTGAGCACCTTGGCCGCGGCCTCACGGTCGGCGACGTAGTTGTCCTTGCCGCCCAGGAAGTAGTCGTACATCCGGGCGCTGTGCGGTCGCCCCTGGTTGAGAGGGGTGTTGGGGGGCTCCGGCCCGCTTCCGGTCTGGGATGCTACCCCTTGCGCGGTCACGTGGTTCTCCTCCGTATCCGGGCACGATCCCTCGCGCCGCGGCCGACTGTTCCCAGGATGGTAAACCGCGCGCCGGTACGGGGAAGTTGAGGGGCCCCGGTCGCGGCCGACGCCGTTACGCGCCGGCCGCACCGCCCGAGGCGGCCCCGGTCAGGAGGCCACGTTGTCCATGCGTTCGCGCAGGCTGCGCGGCCGCATATCGGTCCACACCTCGTCGACGTACGCGGAGCACTCGTCCTTGGTGCCCTCCTTGCCGACGGGGCGCCAGCCCTCGGGCACCTCGAGGTCGGCGGGCCACAGCGAGTACTGGTCCTCGTCGTTGCGCAGCACCTGGTAGCGGGCGTTGTCGTCCATGGTCGTTCTCTCCTGTCGGTGATCGGTCAGGTTGGGGATGGTCGGTGACGTAACGGGCGACGTTCAGTTGGCTTTCGTCGGCTGCCCCTCCTCATGGCGCCGGGACAGCGTGCGCAGGGTCGGGCTGGCGGTGGCCAGGACGGCCGCGGCGGCCATCCCCGCCGCGCAGAGCAGGATCGCCCGCTCGCCCGGCACGACCTGGGCGAGCGATCCGCCCAGTGCGGGACCCGCCGCGCCCGCGGCACCGCAGGCCAGCACGAGTGTGCTGGTGAGCCTGCCGCGCAGCTCGTCCGGGGTGCGCAGCAGCTGATCGGTCATGATCGCGGTGTTCGCCGTCGGCGGGAACAGCGCCATCAGGGCGAACAGCACCCCGATGAGATAGCCGCTGTCCACCAGCACGGTGAGCGGGGCGAACACGGCCAGGGCCCAGAACACCGCGACGATGGCGCCGTACGGGCCCAGTCGCCGGTGCAGTACGGGCGCCACCAGCGCGCCGGCCACCCCGCCCACCCCGAGCATGGCCGCCATCACACCGACCTCCCCGGAGGGCACCCCTCTGGACTCGGCGAGCACGATGACGACGAGATAGAAGGCGCTGAAGAACAGGTTGAGCACCACCGCGCACGCCACGGTGACCCGGATCCTGCGCTCCCGCCATACCCATCGCAGCCCGGCCAGCGCCTCACGGCCCAGCGGGCCCGCCCCGCCGGGGGGCCGCTCGCGCCGGGGCAGCCTGACGAAGAGCAGCGCGACGAAGGAGAGCGTATGCGTTACGGCGTCCACCAGGAAGGGGACGAACCGCCCCACGGCGAAGAGGAATCCGCCGGTCGCGGTGCCCGCCAGCTGGCCCATCGAGGCACGTGCCGTGTTCATCGCCACCGCCGTGGGCAGATGGTCGTCCGCCACCAGGGCCGGCAGTGACGCGTTCTCGGCCGGTTCGAAGAGCGCCGCGCTCGCCCCGAACACCGCCGCCACGGCCACCATGTGCCAGACGGTGGCCGCACCGGCCCACACGGCGGCCACCAGGCTGATGGCGGAGACCGCCTGGGCCGCCTCGCAGCCCAGCATGATGGCCTTGCGGTCGTAGCGGTCCACCAGGACGCCCGCCGGGAGCCCCACCACCATCTGCGCGGCGGCGATGGTGCCCATGACCAGACCGGAGGCGGCGCCGGAGCCGGTGAGCGCCAGTACCAGCAGCGGAAACGCGATCACCGCCGCGTGGAAGCCGAACTCCGAGAGCGCCTGACTGCCCCACAGCAGCCGGTAGTCCCGGTTGCGCGAGAGGGGAACCGGCGGGGACACCGGCGGGGCCGCGGTCATACGGCGCCCCGGCAGTCCTCGGCGATCCGGCGCAGCGCCTCCGCGAAGTCCCCGGCCACCGCCTCCACGGTCGCCCTCTCGTGCACATCGGGGCGGTAGCGCCAGGTGAAGCCGAGCCGGCCGTCCTGCACCGCGCCCACCACCTCCAGCAGATGGGAACCGCCTTCGCGTGGGTCGTGGTCCTGGCCGAACGAGCCGTGCTCGGCGTGCACCAGACCGCCCTGGGACCGCGCCGACCGGGCGTCCCACTGGCCCAGGTAGTTGAACACGATCTGCGGCCCGGCACCCTGGCGGGACAGCCGCTCGCGCAGCGCGGGCGGGCCGAAGGCCCGTAGCGCCCCGAAGCCGAAGCCGTTGCCGGGGACGGTCCGCAGCCGCCGCCTGACCGACTTGACCAGACCGCGCCAGTCGTCCGGTCCGTCCTCGGGAATGTCCGGCAGCTCGAAGGAGACCGGGTACATGGTGGTGAACCAGCCCACCGTACGGGAGAGATCGACCCCGTCCAGGATGTCCTCGCGCCCATGGCCCTCCAGCTCCACGGAGACCCGCTCCTGGCCGGTCCAGCGGGACAGCGCCAGCGCGAGGGCGGCGAGCAGCACATCGTTGATCCGGGTGCGATAGGCGGTGGGCGCCGAGCGCAGCAGCGCCTCGGTGTCCCGTTCGCCGAGCTCGACCGGCACCGTACGGATCTCGGCCCCCGGCGCGGCCACCTGGTGGTCGACCGGCAGCGGCCGGGTGTCGAGCGCCCCGCACCAGTGGTCGGCCTCGTGGTCCAGGGCGCCGCCCGCGACATGCTCGGCGAGCCCCCTCGCCCAGTCGCGGAAGGCGGTGGTCCTGGAGCCGAGGTCCACCGGTTCGCCCCGCGCCCCCTGCTGATAGGCGATGTCCAGATCGTCCAGCAGGATCCGCCAGGACACCCCGTCGATGACCAGATGGTGCGCGGTCAGGAAGAGGAACGGCCGCCGGTCCGCGCCGAAGCGGAACAGCGCGGCCTTCAGCAGCGGCCCCCGGCCGAGGTCGAAGTCCGCGTGGAGCGCGTCGGCCGCCTTCTCCATCGCCGCGTCCGCCTCCCGCGCCGGCAGGCCGGACAGGTCGTGGCGGTCCAGGACGTCCATCCCGGCGTCCGGTTCGGGGACGTGGCTTCGCCATTCGCCGCCGTCCTCGGTGAACCGGGTGCGCAGCGCGTCATGGTGGACCAGGAGCGCGGCCAGTGCCCCCTCCAGCGCCTTCTCGTCCGGCTCCTGGTGCAGCTCCAACAGGGTGGACTGGTTGAAGTGGCGCGGATTCACGGTGTGGGTGGCGAAGAACCAGCGCTGGATCGGGGTGAGCGGAAGCGACCCGGTCACCGGCTCCGCCCGGACCTCGTCCCGCTCGGCCGTGGCCACGGTGGCGAGCGCGGCCACCGACTGATGGGCGAACAGATCCTTGGTGGTCAGCCGGAGCCCGGCCTGGCGGGCGCGGGAGACCACCTGGATGCTGAGGATGGAATCCCCGCCGAGGTCGAAGAAGTTGTCCTCCACGCCCACCCGTTCCAGACCGAGCACATCCGCCCAGATGTCCGCGATCCGGTGCTCCATCGGGGTGCGCGGGGCGACATGGCCCGCACCGGAGGTGACGGGCGCCGGATCCGGATCGGGCAGGGCCCGGCGGTCGACCTTGCCGTGGGCGGTGAGCGGAAGGGCGTCCAGGGTGGCGAACGCGGAGGGCACCATATGGGACGGAAGGGTCCGCCCCAGGGCGTCGCGCAGCGAGGCGGCGGTCGGCGAGGCCCCCGGTGCCGGGACGACATAGCCCACCAGGCGCTTCCCACCGGAGGGCTGCTCCGGGCTCGGGGCGGTCTCCCGTACGGCGACCACCGCTTCCCGCACCTGAGGGCTGCGCCGCAGCGCGCTCTCCACCTCGCCGAGTTCGATCCTAAAGCCCCGCACCTTGACCTGGTCATCGGCCCGGCCCAGGAACCTCAGCTCGCCGTCGCCGGTCCACCGCACCACATCGCCGGTGCGGTACATCCGGCCACCCGCCGGGCCGAACGGATCGGCGACGAACCGCGCGGCGGTGAGCCCCGGACGGCCCAGATAGCCGCGCGCCAGACCCGCGCCCGCCACATACAGCTCCCCGGCCACGCCCACCGGGACCGGGCGCAGCGCCTCGTCCAGCACATAGACCCGGGTGTTCGGGATCGGCCGGCCGATCGGCGGCGCCCCCGACCCGGCCGCCAGCGGCCCGGACCAGGTGCTCACCACCGTGGCCTCCGTCGGGCCGTAGGAGTTGACCAGGCGCCGGCCCGGCGCCCAGCGGTCCACCAGCTCGGCGGAGCAGGCGTCACCGCCGACGATCAGGGTCTTGAGATCCGGCAGCCCCGCCCGCCACGCCGCCTCCGGCACGGTGGCCAGCGCGGCCGGGGGGATCAGCGCGTGGGTGATCCGCTGCCCGCCGAGCACCTCGGCCAGCCGCTCGCCCAGCAGCGGGCCCCCGTCAACGATCACCAGCGCCGCGCCACGGGGCAGCGAGACGCACAGCTCCAGGACGGAGGCGTCGAAGCTGGGGGAGGAGAACTGGAGCACACGGTCCCCGGCCCGCACGTCGTAGTGCGCGGCCGCGGCCGCCGAGAAGCCGGCCAGCCCCGCGTGGGTGACCACGACCGCCTTGGGCACACCGGTGGAGCCGGAGGTGTAGATGACATACGCCGGATGGTCCGGCGTCAGGCCACGGCCGGGTGGTGGCCCGGCGGGACCCTCCTCGGCCCACACCGAGGCCGCGTCGTCGAGCACCACCGACGGCGCGGCGTCCCGCAGCATGAACGCCACCCGCTCCTCGGGATAGCCGGGGTCGACCGGCAGGAACGCACCGCCCGCCTTCGCCACCGCCAGCTGTGCCACCAGCATCTCCACCGAGCGCGGCAGCACCAGCGCCACCAGGCGCTCCGGCCCCACACCCTGGCCGATCAGCCGGTGCGCCAGCCGGTTCGCGGCCGTCTCCAGCTCGGCGAAGGTGAGATCGCCCTTCCCGTACCGCACGGCCGTGGCATCCGGGGAGACGGCCGCCTGCCGCTCGAACAGCTCGCGCAGCGTGGCCCGCTCCACCTCCCGCCGGGTGTCATTCCACTCGACCAGCGTGCGCCGCAGCTCGGCCGGGGTGGTCAGCGGCAGCGCGCCCACCGGCCGCCGTGGATCCTCGGCGATCCCGGCGAGCAGCGCGCGCAGGGCCGTGCTCATCCGCTCCACGGTCGAGGCGTCGAACAGATCGGTGCTGTAACCGATCAGTCCGCGCAGCACGCCTCCCTCGGCCTCGGCGAACTCGAAGGTCAGGTCGAAGGCGGCGGTGTCGGTCTCCAGCTCCACGTCGGCCAGCTCCAGACCGGGCAGCTCCAGCGCCCGGCCCGGGGCGTTCTGCAGCACCACCATCGCCTGGAACAGCGGGGTCCGGCTGGTGTCCCGGACCGGCCGGACCTCGTCCACCACCCGCTCGAACGGCACCGCTTGGTGGGCGAAGGCGTCCAGGACGGTGCCGCGCACCTCGGCCAGGAAGTCGCCGAAACGGGCGTGCGGATCGACCGTGGAGCGCAGCACCAGCGTGTTGACGAAGAAGCCGATCAGCCGCTCCACCTCGGGTCGCTCCCGCCCCGAGGTGACGGTGCCCACGGCGATGTCCCGTCCGCCGGAGAGCCGGGCCAGCAGGATCTGGGAGGCCGCCACCAGCGTCATGAACAGAGTCGTTCCCCGCGCCTGCCCGAACTCCTTGAGGCGCAGAATCACCTCGGCGGGCACCGTGAACTCCACGGTCGCGCCGTTCTTCGTCCGCACCGCGGGCCGGGGCCGGTCGGTGGGCAGCTCCAGCGGCGGGACCCCGGCCAACTGGCGTGTCCAGTACGCCAGTTCCTCATCCGCGCGGGGAGCGGTGAGCTCGGTGCGCTGCCAGGCGGCGAAGTCCGCGTAGTGCACCGGAAGCGGGGGCAGCGCCGCGGGCTCACCGCTCAGCGCCGCCCGGTACAGCTCCCGCAGATCACCGGTGAGCACACCGGTGGACCAGCCGTCGGTGATGATGTGATGCAGCGTCAGGCTCAGCACATGCTCCTGGGCGCCGAGCCGGATCAGCCCGGTCCGCAGCAGCGGTCCGCGCCGCAGATCGAACGGGCGCGCCCGTTCGTACGCCAGCAGCTCCACCAGCTCCGCCTCCCGCCCGTCGGCAGGGAGGTGGGACAGATCGTACGGGTCGAGCCGGATCTCCCAGGGGCCGTGCACGATCTGCACCCCGCGGCCGTCCACCGCGTCGAAGGTGGTCCGCAGCGACTCATGCCGCGCCACCAGCGCGGTCAGCGCCGCGCCGAGCGCGTCCACATCGAGGGCTCCGCGCATCCGCAGCGCCAACGGGCTGATGTACTCGGCGCTGTCCGGCGCGAAGGAGTCCAGGAACCACAGACGTTGCTGCGGATACGACAGCGGCAGCTCGCCGTCCCGGGCCACCGGTGTGATCGGGGCGGGCCGGTCCCCGGCGCGGCCGTCCGCGCCACCGAGCGCCTCGGCCAGGGCGGCGACGGTCGGATGGGTGAACACCAGGCGGGGCGAGGGCTCCACTCCGAGCACCTCCCGCAGTCGTGAGGTGAGGCGGATGGAGAGGATCGAGTCGCCGCCGAGCTCGAAGAAGTTGTCCCCGGCGCCGACCCGTTCCACTTCCAGCACCTCGGCCCACACCGCCGCCACGGCCTGTTCGGCCCCCTCGCGCGGTGCGCGGTAGGGCGTGCGGCGGATGTCCGGGCCCGGGGCGGGCAGCGCCGCGCGGTCCAGCTTCCCGGTGGGCCCGAGCGGCAGTGCGTCCAGCGGGACGACGGCGGAGGGCACCATGTAGTCCGGGAGCCGCTCCGCCGCGTACGCCCGCAGCCGCGCACCGTCCACCGTCCCGTCGCCACCGGCCACCACATAGGCCACCAGCCGTTTGCCACCGGGACCGCCGCTCTGGGCGACCACGGCGACGTCCGCCACCTCCGGATGTCCGGCCAGCACCCCTTCCACCTCGCCCGGCTCGATCCGGAAGCCACGGACCTTGACCTGGTCATCGGCGCGGCCGAGGAACTCCACCGTGCCGTCCGGCCGCCGGCGCGCCAGATCGCCGGTGCGGTACATCCGCTCCCCGGCGGGCCCGTACGGATCGGCGAGGAACGCCGCGGCGGTCGGACCGGGACGGCCGAGGTAGCCACGCGCCACCCCTTCCCCGGCGATGAAGAGCTCCCCGACGACCCCCGGCGGCACGATCCGCAGCCGCGCATCCAGGACGTGGACCCGCATGTTGTCCAGCGGCCGGCCGATCGGCACCACCTCGGGCACCTCGTCGGCGCGGGACATCGGGAAGGACGTGGCGAAGGTCGTCGTCTCGGTCGGTCCGTACCCGTCCACCACGGTCAGCCCGGGGCAGTGCTCCAGCACCCGGCGCACGGAGGCCGCGGGCACCACATCGCCACCCGTCCACACCTCGCGCAGCCCCGCGAAGCAGTCCGGCGAGTCCTGCGCCAGCAGCCGGAACAGCCCGGCGGTCAGCCAGAGTCCGGTGATCCCCTGCCCGGCCACCAGTTGGCGTACCGCCGCGGCGTCCAGCTCGCCCGGTGTCACCACCACCCGGCCACCGCCCAGCAGCGGCACCCACATCTCGTAGGTGGCGGCGTCGAACGCCACCGGCGAGTGCAGCGGCACCCGCTCGTGGCCGCCACCGGTGAAGGCGCGGTCGAGGGCGAGCGCCGCCACATCGCGATGGCGCACCCCCACGGCCTTGGGCACACCGGTCGACCCGGAGGTGAACATCACATACGCCAGCTGGTCCCGGTGCACCGGCACCACGTGCGCCATCGGCTCGCCCTCCCGTGCGGCGGCCACCTCCTCCGGCGTCAGCACGACCGCGGCGCCCGCCTGGTCCAGCAGGGTCCGCCGCCTATCGCCCGGGGCGCGGACGTCCACCGGTACGTACACCCCTCCGGCCCTGACCACCGCCAGCTGGGCCACGACCAGCTCCACCGACCGGTCCATGAGCAGCGCCACCCGGTCCTCCGGTTTCACCCCCGACCGCACCAGGTGTCCCGCCAACCGGCTGGCCAAGTCGTCGAGTTGGGCGTAGCTGAGCGAGGTGGTGCCGTCGGTGACGGCGACGGCGTCCGGAGCTCGGCGGACCCGCTCGGCGAACAGCTCGGCCAGCGAGCCCTCCGGCAGCGGCCGCGCGGTGGCGTTCCACTCGCCCATCGCCCGGAGGCGCTCCGCCGCCGTCAGCAGCGGCAGCTCGTCCAGCGACCGCCCGGCGCCATCCGCGATCCCGGTCAGCAGCGTCCGAAGATGGACCGCCGCCCGCTCCACCGTGGCCGCGTCGAACAGCGCCGGATCGTAGGCGATGTCGAAGCCCAGCCGGTCGCCGAGGTAGGCGCGCAGACACAGCGGGAAACTGGTGGAGTCCTCGGCCCGCACCTCCCGGACCCGGATCCCGGCACCGGCCGCCGACGCCTCGTCGAAGGGGTAGTTCTCGAACACCACCATGCTGTCGAAGAGCGCCTCACCGGCCGGGAGCGCGCTGAGGGCCTGGATCCGGGGGAGGGCGACGAAGTCGAAGCGGCGGGACTCGCTCTGCTGCTCCTGAAGCTCCCGCAGCCACTCCACGACCTCTCGGCCGCCCTCGGCCACGGCCCGGGTGGGGACCGTGTTGATGAACATTCCCACCATCGTCTCCACGCCCGGCAGCCCCTCCGGACGGCCCGAGACGGTGGTGCCGAACACCACATCGCGCTCACCGCCGTACCGCGACAGCAGCAGCGCCCACGCCCCCTGCACCACCGTGTTGACCGTCAGCCCGCCGCCGCGCGCCGTCTCCCGCAGCCGGGCGGACACCTCCTCGGTCAGCTCCAGCCGGGTCAGCGCGGTCGAGGTGGTGCGATGTGCCTCCCGGGGCGGGCGGTCGTACGGCAGCGGCGTGCGGGCGCCGAACCCCGCCAGCACCCCGCGCCAGTGGCGCTCCGCCCGGTCCTGGTCCTGCTCGCGCAGCCAGCGCAGGAAGTCCCGGAAGGGCCGGCGCGCGGTCGGCCGCGGTGTGCGCCCGGCCACGAGGACGGCGTAGGTCTCGCACACCTCGGTGAAGATCTGCCCGGTACTCCAGCCGTCCAGCATCAGATGGTGCGAGGTCCACACCAGCATGACCTCGTCATCGGGCAGCTGGGCCACCGCGATCCGGCTCAGCGGGGCCGAGGTGAGCTCCATCCCGGCGGCGCGGTCCTCGGCCAGCAGCCGCCCCAGCGCCTCCTCCCGCGCGGACGGCGTCAGCCCCCGCCAGTCCAGCCGGGCGGTGGGCAACTCGACCTGGCGGTGGACGAGCTGGACGGGCTCGGCGAGAGCCTCCCAGCGGACGGAGCTGCGTAAGCCCGGCGTACGGTCCACCACCCGCTGCCAGGCGGCGGCGAAGGCGTCCGGGTCGGCGATCCCGCCGATCCGGATGGCGATCTGGTCGAAGTAGGCGCCACCGGTGGCACCGCTGTCCACAAGGCCATGGAAGAGCATGCCGGCCTGGAGCGGGGCCAGCGGATAGACATCCTCCACCGCGCCGCCGTCACCGGCGATCAGGTCCACCTGGCGCTGGTCGAGCCGGGCGAGCGGGAAGTCGGACGGGGTGCGCCCGCCCGCGCCGGGCTGCGCGCAGTGCGCGACGATCTCCTTCAGCGCGGCCAGACAGTCGTCCGCGAGCCGGCGCACGGTCGCCTCGTCGTACATCCGGGCCGGATAGCTCCAGCCCAGCTCCAGACGGCCGTTCTGGACCGCGCCGGTGACCTCCAGCAGACACGCGCGGGTCTCCCCGGGCGGGGCGTCCTGGCCGGTCACGGGGAGGACGGCGCGGTAGAGGCCGGGGGCCGCGCCGTCGTCGTCCGCCGCCACCTCCCACAGGCCGTGGTAGTTGAAGACGATCTGCGGCGACGGGCCGCCCCGCAGCTCCCCGGCCGGGGAGCCCGCAAGGGCCAGATGGCGCAGAGCTCCGTAGCCGAGCCCGTGGTGCGGGACGGCGCGCAGCTGCTCCTTGACGGACCGGAGGGTGTCGCGCCACCCCGCCTCGGCGTCGACGGCCAGCGCGAGCGGGTATTCGGAGGTGAACCAGCCGACCGTACGGGAGAGATCCAGTTCCTCGAAGAGATCCTCGCGGCCGTGTCCCTCCACGCCGATCAGCACCGTGTCCCCACCGGTCCAGCGCGCGAGCGCCCGGCCGAGCGCGCTCAGCAGCACATCGTTGATCCGCGTCCGGTAGACACCCGGGACCTGGCGCAGCAGCGCCTCGGTCTCGGCACGGTCGAGGACCGTGGTCACCGTGGCCGCCGTCTCATGGGTGTTGGGACCCTCGCGGTCGACGGGGAGCGCGGCGGGCGCGGAGCGCGCCACGCCCGTCCAGTACTCCAGATCGCCGTCGAGCCCGCCGGAGCGCACGTGTTCCGCCAGCCGGGCGGCCCACCGCGTGAAGGCGCTGCTCGCCGGGGGCAGGGTGGCCGGGCCACCGGCGGCGGCGCGGCGGTAGGCGGTCTCCAGGTCGCCGAGCAGCACCCGCCAGGAGACGCCGTCCACCACCAGATGGTGGGCGGTGAGCAACAGCTCGGGCGGCCGCCCGGGACCGAAGGTGAACAGCAGCACCCGCAGTACGGCCCCCTCGGCGATGTCCAGCCCCGTCTGGGCCGCGACCGTGGCCTCCCGTACGGCGGCGTCGCGTGCCGCGTCGTCCAGACCGGACAGGTCGTGCCGCTCCAGGACACCGTCGGGGGCGGCGGGAAGGACCTCCTGCCGCCACCTCCCGTCGACGGCCAGGAAGCGGGTGCGCAGCGCCGCGTGCTGCGCCACCAGAGCGTCCACCGCCTGCCGCAGGGCGGCCTCGTCGAGGTCGCCGGTGAGCTCCAGCCGGTGGCTCATGGTGAAGTGGTGCCGCTCGCCGGGCCGTCGACCGTCCAGATACCAGTGCTGGATCGGGGTCAGCGGCGCCGGTCCGGCCACCGCCCCGGCGGGCTCCGGAAGCGGCTGCCGCCGGGCGGTCTCGACGCTCAACCCGAGTTCCGCGACGGTCTGGTGGCGGAAGACGTCCTTGGCGGTGAGGGCCAGCCCGGCCTGGCGGGCGCGGGAGACGATCTGGATGCTGAGGATCGAATCGCCGCCCAGGGCGAAGAAGTTGTCCTCCACACCCACCTGGGGTACGCCCAGCACCTCGGCCCAGACGCCCGTCAGCACCGTCTCGGCATGGGTGCGGGGCGCCACATACGGCGACCCCTGCTCCGGCCGGTCGGGGGGAGCGGGCAGCGCGCGCCGGTCGACCTTGCCGCTGTCGGTGCGGGGCATCCGCTCCAGCGTCACGAAGGCGGCCGGGACCATGTAGTCGGGCAGGGTGCGCTTGAGCCGGGCGCGCAGTTCCACCGGATCGGGGACGGCGGCCGGATCGGGGGAATCGGCGGCCGGGCCGGGGGAGTCGGCGGAACCGGTGGCCACCAGATAGGCCACCAGCCGCCGGTGGCCGGTGTCCTCGCGGGCCACGACCACCGCCTCCTGGATCGCCGGATGGTCCAGCAGCGCGGCCTCGATCTCCCCGGGCTCGATCCGCAGCCCACGGATTTTGAGCTGCTCGTCGGCGCGGCCGAGGAACTCCAGCGCCCCGTCCGCCGTCCAGCGCGCCCGGTCGCCGGTGCGGTACATCCGGCTGCCGGGAGGGCCGTACGGATCGGCGACGAAATGCCCCGCGGTGAGGCCTGGGCGGCGCAGATAGCCGCGGGCGACCTGGGCCCCGGCCAGATGGAGCTCACCGGGGACGCCGGGCGGCACCGGTCGCAGCGCGCCGTCCAGGACGTACGCCCGCAGATTGCGTCCGGGCCGTCCGATGAGCGGGCGCTCGCCGAGACCGGCCAGGTCGCCGTAGACCGCGTCCACGGTGCATTCGGTGGGCCCGTAGAAGTTGTACGCCGCCACGCCCGGCACCGCGCGCAGCTCCCGCCACAGCGCCGCCCCGAGGGCCTCGCCGCCCACCATGACGATCCGGGGGCGGTGGCGGCCCTGGGCGAACAGCCCGGTGGCCATCAGCTCATGGAGGTACGACGGGGTGAGGTCGACGAAGTCCACGCCACGGGAGTCGATCAACGCCACGAGGGCGGCCGGGTCCAGCCGTACCGCGTCGTCGACCAGATGCACCTCCTGGCCCGCGGCCAGGAACACCGCGCCCTCCCAGGAGGTGTCGAAGGAGAACGCGGCGGTCAGCGCCGCGCGCAGCGGGCGGCCCGCCTCGGCCTGGTGCGGTGCGATGAGTTCGGCCGCGTGGTCGAGGCAGAGGTTGACCAGCTGGCGGTGCTCGACCGCGACGCCCTTGGGGCGGCCGGTGGACCCCGAGGTGTAGGTGATGTACGCGGTGTGCCCGGGGAGCAGCGGGGACAGCCGGTCCGCATCGGTGGGATCGGTGCCCGGCAGCCCGTCCAGGGGCGCGTCCCGCAGGACTTCGGGGGTGAGGACGACCTCGGGCGCGGCGTCCTCCAGCAGGAATCGCGCGCGCTCTGGCGGCAGTTCGGGATCGACGTACAGATGCGTACCGCCCGCCTTGAGGACGGCGAGCAGGGCCACCATCAGATCGGCGGTGCGCGGGAGCCTGACCGCGACCACCTTCTCCGGGCCCACGCCGAGGTGGATCAGATGGTGGGCCAGCCGGTTGGCGCGGGCGCCCAGCCCCGCGAAGTCGTAGGTGGCGTCGGAGGCCACCAGCGCGGTGGCGCCCGGGGTGCGGGCGGCCTGTTCCTCGAAGAGACGGGGGAAGGTGGTGTCCGCCACCGCGAGCGCGGTGTCGTTCCACTCCTCCAGCACCGTCCGCCGCTCCTCGGTGGTCAGCAGCGGCAGTTCGCCCACCCGCAGCCCCGGGTCCTCGGCCACCGCTTCCAGCAATAGCCGCAGCCGGCGGGTCATCCGCTCCACGGTGGCCGCGTCGAACAGGTCGGTGTTGTACTCCACGAAACCGGTCAGGGCGCCGAGGTGCGCCACGAAGTCGAAGCCCAGATCGAAACCGGCGGTCCGGCCCGGGACCCGGACGGCCTCCACGCCGAGACCCGGCAGATCCGGCACCTCCGCGCCCAGATTGTGCAGCGCCACCATGACCTGGAAGAGCGGGGTACGGCTGGTGTCCCGCTCCGGCCGGAGCGCGTCCACGATCCGCTCGAACGGCACGTCCTGGTGGGCGAAGGCGTCCAGCACGGTGTCCCGCACCCGGCCGAGCAGTTCCTCGAACGGCTGGTCGGCGTCCACCCGGGTGCGCAGCACCAGCGTGTTCACGAACATCCCGACCAGATGCTCCAGTTCGGGGCGCTCCCGTCCCGAGGTCACGGTGCCCACCGCGATGTCCTGCTGGCCCGACCAGCGGGCGAGCAGCACCTGGCAGGCGGCGAGGAGCGTCATGAAGAGGGTGGCATCGCCGCGCCGTCCGGCCGCGCGCAGCCGCTCCACCAGCCCGGCGGGCAGGGTGAACTCCAGCAGGGCCCCGTTCTTGGTCTGCACGGCCGGCCGCGGCCGGTCGGTCGGCAGTTCCAGCGGCGCCAGATCGGCCAGCCGCGCCCGCCAGTACTCCAGCTGCGGCTCCACCGCCGCCGCGCCGCCGAGCGGATCGCGCTGCCACGCCGCGTAGTCGGCGTAACCCAGCGGCAGCGGGGCGAGCGCGGGCGGCCGTGCCATGACCGCGGCGCCGTACAGCTCGCTCAGATCGGCGCCGATAACGGCGGTGGACCAGCCGTCCGTGACGATGTGGTGCATCGTCAGGGTGAGCACATGCTCCTCGTCGTCCAGCCGGATCAGGGACGCCCGCAGCAGCGGCCCGGTGCGCAGCTCGAAGGGGGTGGCGCCCTCAAGCTCCAGCAGTCGCTCCAGCTCCCGCTCGCGGTCGGCCGGGGGACGGTCCGTGAGGTCGTGCGAGGGCAGTGCCACCGGGTACGGGTCGTGCACCCGCTGCACCCCGCGGCCGTCCACCTCGGCGAAGGTGGTGCGCAGCGGCTCGTGCCGGGCCACCAGACCGTCCAGGGCGGTGCGCAGGGCGGCGGTGTCCAGACGGCCGCGCAGCCGCAGCGCGAACGGCGTCACATACTCCGTACCGCCGCCGTCGAAGGAGTCCAGGAACCACAGGCGCGCCTGTGCGAAGGACAGCGGCAGCTCCCCGTCCCGTGGCACGGCCGGGATGGTGTCCGCACTCCTGCCCTCCTCGGGCGCGGTCAGCGCGGCTGCGAGCTCGGCCACGGTGGTGTGGGTGAACAGCGCGCGGGGGGTGACGTCCGCGCCGAAGGCCGTCCGCAGCCGGGAAGCCACCCGGATGGCCAGGATCGAATCGCCGCCCAGGGCGAAGAAGTCGTCCGTCGCCCCGGCCTCCTCGACCGGGAGGACCTCGGCCCACACCCGCGCCACCGTACGCTCGGCCTCGGTGCGCGGGGCGATCCGCTCGGCGCTCGCCGCGAAGCCGTCCGGGCCGGGCGCGGGCAGCGCGCCCCGGTCCAGCTTGCCGTTGACGGTCAGCGGCAGCGCCTCCAGCGACAGGAACGCCGCCGGAATCATCTGTGCGGGCAGCGACCGCTGGAGAAACTCCCGCAGCTCGGCGGCGTCCGGTGGCGCGGCCGCACCGGCGGCCACCACATAGGCCACCAGCCGCCGTATCCCGGGCTGGTCCTCCCACGCGGTCACCACCGCGTCGCCGACCCGCGGATGGGCGGCCAGGGCGGCCTCGATCTCCCCGGGCTCGATCCGGAAACCACGGATCTTCACCTGGTCGTCGGCGCGGCCCAGATACTCCAGCTCGCCGTCCGCGCTCCACCGGGCCCGGTCGCCGGTGCGGTACATCCGGCTCCCGGCGGGCCCGTACGGATCGGCCACGAAACGGGACGCGGTCAGCCCCGGGCGGCGCAGATAGCCCCGGGCGAGCCCGGCCCCCGCCACAAACAGCTCGCCGACCGCCCCTGGCGGCACCGGCCGAAGACCCTCGTCCAGCACATAGACCCGCAGATCGGGGATGCCGGTGCCAATGGCGCTTCCGGTGGCCGCCGTGACGGACGCGGTGGCGCGGTCGAGCGGGGCGTAGGTGACATGCACGGTGGTCTCGGTGATCCCGTACATGTTGACCAGCCCCGGCGCGGTGTCCGGATGCCGCGCGTACCAGCCCGCCAGCCGCCGCGCGTCGAGCGCCTCACCGCCGAACACCACCCGGCGCAGGGCGAGCCGGGCCCCGGGGTTCTCCTCGTCCGCGCGCATCAGCCCCTGGAAGGCGGACGGTGTCTGGCTGAGCACCGTCACCCGCTCGTCCGCCAGCAGCCGCAGGAACTCCTCCGGGGAGCGGGAGACGGCGTACGGGACGACCACGAGCCGGCCGCCGTGCAGCAGTGGCCCCCAGATCTCCCAGACGGAGAAGTCGAAGGCGTAACTGTGGAACAGCGTCCACACATCGCTCGCGTCGAACGAGAACCACGCGTGGGTCCGGGAGAACAGCCGGACCACATTGGCGTGCGGGATCACCACTCCCTTGGGCACGCCCGTGGACCCGGAGGTGTAGATGGCGTAGGCGGGGCTGTCCGGCAGCGGCCCCGGACCGGCCGGGACGGCGGCGGGCCGGCGCTCCAGATCGGCGATCAGGGCGGGGTCGTCCAGGCACAGCCGGGCCACGGCGGTGACGGCGTCGTCGTCCTCGCCGAGCCGCGCCACCAGGACGGCGGTGGTCAGCAGGACGACCGGTTCGGCGTCGGCGAGCATCCGGGCGATCCGGCCGGACGGCTGGTCCGGGTCGAGCGGCAGATAGGCCGCCCCCGTCTTCAGCACCGCCACGATCGCCACGATCATCTCCGGCGAACGGGGCAGCGCCAGCGCCACATACCGCTCCCGCCCGGCGCCCTCGGCGATGAGCCGATGCGCCAACCGGTTGGCCCGTGTGTCGAGTTCGGCGTACGACAGCGATGTCCCGGCGCAGGAGACGGCGATGGCGCCGGGGGTGCGGGCGGCCTGCTCCTCGAACAGTTCCACCAGGGTCCGCTCCGGTGTCGCCGGGGCCGCGCCGCCGCCCCACTCCACCAGGATCCGCCGGCGCTCCTCGCCGGTGGTCCACGGCAGCGCCCGCAGCGGACGGTCGGTGTCCGCCGCGATCGCCGTGAGCAGCAGGCACAGCCGGTCGGCGAGCGCGGCCGCGGTCCGGGCGTCGAACAGCCCCGGGTCATAGCCGAGGTCGAAGCCCAGCCGGTCGGAGAGATGCGCCCGCAGGCTCAGGCCGAAGTTGGTCGCGTCGACGGACCGCACCTCGACGATCCGCAGCCCCTCCTCGCGCGCCGAGGAGTCGTCGAAGGGGTAGTTCTCGAAGGCCACCATGGAGTCGAAGAGCGGGGTCCCGGCCGGTAGCTCGCTCCAGCCCGACACCTGCGCCAGCGAGGCGGATTCATGGCGCCGGGACGCGGACTGCGCCATCTGGAGCTCCCGCAGCCAGTCACCGGTGTTCCGGGCGGCGTCCACCCGGACCCGGGTCGGCAGGGTGTTGATGAACATCCCCACCATCGACTCGACCCCGGCCAGCTCCGCCGGACGGCCCGAGACGGTGGTGCCGAAGACCACGTCCTCCACACCGCCGTACCGGGACAGCAGCAGCGCCCAGGCGCCCTGCACGATCGTGTTGACGGTCAGACCGCCGCCGCGGGCCGTACGGCGCAGCTCCTCCGACACCTCGGGGGTGAGCGCCACCGCCACGGTCGCCGAGGACCGGGCCCGGTGGGACTCCACGGCCACGCGGTCGCGGGGGAGCGGGGTCGGCGCGGTGAAGCCCGCGAGCAGGTCCCGCCAGTGGCGCTCGGCCTCCTGACCGTCCTGCCCGTCCAGCCACTGCAGATAGTCGCGGAACGGCCGGCGGGCGGGGAGCGCCGGGGCATGGCCCCGGGCGGCCGCGGTGTACCGCTCGCACACCTCGGTGAAGACCTGCGCCAGGCTCCAGCCGTCCAGGACCAGATGGTGCGAGGTCCAGATCAGCGCCACCCGGGCGTCGGTCAGCCGGGCGATGGCCAGCCGCATCAGCGGCGGCGCGGCCAGGTCGATGCCCAGGGCCAGGTCCTCGGCGCGGAAGCGCTCCAGCTCGGCCTCGCGCCGCTCATCGGACAGCCCGCGCCAGTCCAGATGGGTCACGGGCACCTCGGCCCGGTGGCGGACGATCTGCAGCGGCCGCTCCACGCCCTCCCAGACGACGCCACCGCGGAGCACCGGGGTGCGGTCCACCGTCTCCTGCCAGGCCCGGGCGAACGCCTCCGGGTCGCGCACCCCCTCCAGGGTCAGCACGGCCTGGTCGAGGTAGACGTCCTCCTCGCCGCCGATCAGCCGGTGAAAGAGCATGCCCTCCTGAAGCGGCGTCAGCGGATAGACGTCCTCGATCTCCCGCCCGTCGCCCACCAGCCGGTCGACGGCGGCCTGGTCCAGCCGGGCCAGGGGGAAGTCCGAGGGCGTCCGGCCGCCCGCGCCCGGTCCGTCGCAGTGCGCCACGATCTCCCGCAGCGCCGTGAGCATGCCGTCCGCGAGCCGCCGCACCGTGGCCGCGTCATGGACCCGGTCGGAGAACAGCCAGGTCAGCTCCAGCTCACCGTCCGCTACCACGGCGGACACATCGAGCGGATAGACCGAGGGCTCGTCGGCGGCCAGATCCCGCCCCAGGCTCTCCCCGGTGAGCGTGAACGCGCCACCGTCCCCACCAGAGCCCCACTGGCCGTGGTAGTTGAAGCAGATGCCCGGCAGCGGCGCGTCGGCGAGCGCCCGCGCGGGGGAGTCCGGGGCGCTCAGATACGCCAGCGCCTCATAGCTCAGCCCCCGGTGCGGCAGCGCGCGCAGCTGCTCCTTCACCGACCTCAGCACCGTGCCCCAGCCGCCTGCGGGCAGCGTCAGCGCCACCGGGTACTGCGTGGTGAACCAGCCCACGGTCCGGGACAGATCGACGGCCGCGTCCAGCTCCTCCCGGCCGTGGCCCTCCATGGCCACCAGCACCCGGTCCTCGCCCGTCCAGCCGGCGAGCACCCGACCCAGCGCGCTGATGAGCACATCGTTGATCTGCGTCCGGTACACCCCGGGCACCCGTCGCAGCAACCCGTCGGTGACCTCGCGGTCGAGCGTCACGCGCACGGTGTGGGTGGACCCGGCCGTGGCCGTGCCCGGGTGGTCCACCGGAAGGTCCGCGCCGCCCGCCTCCCGTACGCCCTCCCAGTACGCCAGATCGCCGTCCAGCCCGCCTTCCCGCACCTGCTCGCCCAGCCGGTGGGCCCAGGTGATGAAGGCGGTGGAGGCGGGCTCCAGGCGCACCGGCTCCCCGGCGGCGGCCTGCCGGTAGGCGCTCTCCAGATCGCCCAGCAGAATGCGCCACGAGACGCTGTCCACGGCGAGATGGTGTGCGGTGAGGAACAGCCGCGGCCGGGCCCCCGCCCCACGCCGGAGCAGGGCGCCCCGCAGCAACGCCCCTGTGGTCAGGTCGAGTTCGGCGCGGGCGGCCTCCGCGGCCGCCTCGGCGGAGGCCGTCTCCTCGGTGCCGTCGAGCCCGGCCAGATCATGGTGGCGCAGCAGCGGCCCGCCCACCACGCCGTCCGCGAGCTGGCGCCACCCACCGTCGTCGCCCTGGACGAACCGGGTGCGCAGGGCCGGGTGGTGCGCGACCACGGCGTCCAGCGCGGCCTCCAGCGCGCCCTCGTCCAGATCGGGCGGCAGATCGAGGACCATCGACATGGTGAAGTGGCGCAGCGGGCCATGGGTGGCGAAGAACCAGTGCTGGATCGGGGTGAGCGGCGCCGGACCCGCCGCGTCCGCCCGCTCCTCCTCGGCGGCGCCGGGCGCGCTGCGCGGCGTCACGGCGGCGGCCAGCTCGGCGATGGTCTGGTGCAGGAAGACGTCCCGCGAGGTGAGCGCGAGTCCGGCCTGACGGGCGCGGGAGACGATCTGGATGCTGAGGATCGAATCGCCGCCCAGCTCGAAGAAGTTGTCGCTGACCCCCACCGTCTGGGCGCCCAGCACCTCGGCCCAGATCCGGGCGAGCTCCCGCTCCGTACCGGTGCGCGGGGCCGTGGCGGTCCGCTCCGGCCGGTCCGCGTCGAGCCGGGGGGCGGGCAGCGCCCGGCGGTCCAGCTTGCCGCTGGCGTTGAGCGGCATGGCGTCGAGGGCGACGAACGCACCCGGGACCATATGGCCGGGCAGGGTGCGCCCGAGGGCCGCGCGCAGCTCAGGGGAGGCGGGTCGTTCACCGCCCGGGGCGGGCACGTAGTAGGCGGCCAGCCGTGTGTGGCCGCGGTCGTCGGTCACCGCGACGACGGCTGCCTCGGCGACGGCCGGCAGATCGAGCAACGCCGCCTCTATCTCGCCCGGTTCGATCCGGTGGCCCCGGATCTTCACCTGGTCATCCGCGCGGCCGAGGCAGTCCAGTTCCCCCTCGGCGGTCCAGCGGGCCAGGTCCCCGGTGCGGTACATCCGGCTCCCGGCGGGCCCGTACGGATCGGCCACGAAGCGGGACGCGGTCAGCCCCGGACGGCCCCGGTACCCCCGGGCCACCTGATCACCGGCCAGATACAGCTCACCCGCCACCCCCACCGGCACCGGCTGGAGCCGGGAGTCGAGCACATAGGCGCGCAGATTGCCCAGCGGCCGACCCACCACCGGACGCCCGGCGCCGCCGATCCGGGCGGCGAGCGCGTCGATGGTGCACTCGGTCGGGCCGTAGAAGTTGTACGCCGTCGTGCCGGGCGTGTCCGCCAGCCGCCGCCACAGCGACGGGCCGAGGGCTTCGCCACCCAGCATCAGCACCCGCGGGCGGTGCCGGGGGTGGTCCAGCAGCCCGGCGGGGAGAAGCTGCCGCAGGTAGGAGGGGGTGAGGTCGAGGAAGTCGATGCGGTGCTCGGCGATGCGCGCCACCAGCGCGGCCGGGTCGAGCCGGGTGGCCTCGTCGATGAGATGCAGCTCATGGCCGTCCGCCAGGAGGAGCAGCCCCTCCAGCGAGGTGTCGAAGGAGAACGACGCGGTCAGCGCCGCGCGCAGCGGCCCGCCACCCGCCTCCGCCACAAAGCCCTGCCGGTGGCCGACCAGCAGATTGACCATCGACCGGTGCTCCACGGCCACCCCCTTGGGGCGGCCGGTGGAGCCGGAGGTGTACAGGACGTAGGCGGCGCTGCCGGGGTGCAGTGCGGCGGTCCGGTCCGCGTCGGTGGGATCGGCCACCGGCAGCGTGGCGGGGACGGCCCGCAGGGCGGCCTCGTCGAGCACCAGCGCCGGTTCGGCGTCGGCCAGAAGGAACGCGAGGCGCTCGGTGGGGAGTTCCGGGTCGAGGGGCAGATAGACCCCGCCTGCCTTGAGCACCCCCAGGATCGCCACGACCATGTCGGCGGTCCGCGGCAGCTTCACCCCGACGACGCGCTCCGGTCCGATGCCCTGGGCGATCAGATGGTGCGCCAGCCGGTTGGCGGCCGTGTTCAGCCCCGCGAAGTCGTAGGTGGCATCGGAGGCCACCAGCGCCGTCGCCTCCGGCGTACGGGCCGCCTGCGCCTCGAACGCCGCCGGGAACGTGGCCGGTTCGACCGCGAGCGCGGGGCCGCGCCCGGCGGCCGTCATCCGCCTCCGTTCGCCGTCCGTGAGCAGAGGCAGCTCCCGCACCGGCCGGTCCGGATCGGCCGCCACCCCGTCGAGCAGCACCAGCAGATGTCCCGCCATCCGCTCGGCGGTCGCCGTGTCGAACAGCTCGGTGCTGTACTCCAGCAGCCCCCGCAGTTCCTCCCCGTCCTCGACGAATTCGACGCTGAGGTCGAAGGTGGCCGATTGCCGGGGCACATCCACGCTCGCCGCCGCCAGTCCGGACAGCCGGGGCGCGCTCCGCGGGGCGCTGTGCAGCAGCACCATCACGTCGAACAGCGGATTGCGGCCCGCCTCCCGGCGTGCCCCCACGGCCTCCACCAGCCGCTGGTACGGCGTCTCGTCATGGGCGAAGGCGTCCAGCACCGTGGTCCCGGCGTCGGCCAGCAGCTCACGGTAGGAACGGGCCGTGTCCACCGCGGAGCGCAGCACCACCGTGTTGACGAAGAAGCCGACGGCGCGCTCCAGTTCCGTGCGGCCACGGCCGGAGGTGACGGTGCCGATGGCGATGTCGTCCTGCCCCGACCAGCGGGCGAACAGCCCCTGGCAGGCGGCGACCAGCGCCGTGAACAGCGTGGTCCGCTCCCGCGCGGCAAGCGTGCGCAGCCGGTCCGCGGTGGCGCGGTCCACGGTGAACTCGTGGATCGCCCCCGCCGAGGTGGGCGCCGGGGGCCGGGGCCGGTCGGTGGGCAGCTCCAGCGGGACGACGCCGTCCAGCCGCCCCGTCCAGTAGGCGAGCTGCCGGTCCAGCGCGGCCCCCGACAGCCGCTCCCGCTGCCACAGGGCGAAGTCGGGATACTGCACCGGCACCGGGGGCAGCGGGTCCGCGCCGGGCTCCGCCGCGTACAGCGCGCACAGCTCGTCCTGCAGCACCCCCATCGACCAGCCGTCGGTGGCGATGTGATGGGCCGTGAGCAGCAGCACGTGCTCGTCCTCGGCCGACCGGATCAGCAGCGTCCGCAGCGGCGGGCCGGTGCGCAGATCGAACGGCCGGGCGTACTCGGCCAGCAGCAGCCGGTCCAGCGCCCCCGTGTCCCCGTCCGCGCCGGTGAGGTCGGCCACCGGCAGGGGGACGGGCGCGGCCGGGCGCACCACCTGAGCGGGCCGGCCGTCGATGTCCTCGAACGTGGTCCGCAGCGCCTCATGGCGCTCCACCAGGGCGTCCAGCGCCCCGGAGAGCGCCGCCACGTCCAGCGCGCCGGTCAGCCGCAGCGCCAGCGCGCTGTTGTACCCCGCTTCCTCCGGCTGGAGGGTGTGCAGAAACCACAGCCGTTCCTGGGCGAAGGACAGCGGCAGCGGCCGCGTGCGGTCCGCGCGGGGGATGGCGTCGGCGCGCCCTGCCTTGCCCGCGAGGCGGCGGCGAAGGGCCTCCCGCAGCTCCTCGGGCAGCGCGGAGGCGCGATCGCTCCTCGAAGACGTCATGTCGTCCTTCCTCACCGGTCGTCGTGGTCGCTGCCGCTGGAAGCGGCGTCTTCGAGTTCGCGCAGGATGTGCTCCTCGACCAGGTCGGCGAGGGCGGAGACGGTGCGCGCGGTCAGAATGTCCCGCGGGGTCAGGTCGACGGCGAACGCCTCCTTGGCCCGGGAGGCGATCAGCAGGCTGCGGACCGAGTCACCGCCCAAGGTGAAGAACTCGTCCTCCGCGCCGACCGGCGCCACCCCCAGCACCTCCGACCAGATCTCCGCGATGACCTCCTCGGTGGGGGTGCGCGGGGCGATATGGCCGGCCGGTGCGGCGGCGGTGGTGGCGGGGCCGGGCGCGGGCAGCGCCGCGCGGTCGGTCTTGCCGTTCTCGGTGAGCGGCAGCCGGTCCAGCACGGCGAACGCCGACGGGACCGTCGGGCCCGGAAGCGTCCGGCCCAGATGGGTGCGCAGCTCGGTGTCGGCCGGGGCGGCGGCCCCGGGTGCGAGGACCAGATGGGCTACCAGCCGGCGCACACCGGGCTCGTCCTCCCGCACCGTCACCACGGCCTCCGCGACGGCGGGATGGCCGCACAGGGCGGTCTCCACCTCACCGGCCTCGATGCGATGGCCGCGCAGCTTGAGCTGGTGGTCGACGCGCCCCAGATGGTGGAGGCGGCCCTGGGCGTCGTAGCGGGCGAGGTCGCCGGTGCGGTACATCCGCGAGCCGGGCGGCCCGAAGGGGTCGGCGAGGAAGCGGGAGGCGGTCAGCCCGGCGCGGCCCAGATAGCCGCGGGCGAGCGACGGACCGCTGACCCACAGCTCGCCGGGTACACCCACCGGTACCGGGCGCAGCCGTGCGTCGAGCAGCTGGACCCGGGTGTTGGGGATGGGTCGCCCGATCGGTGGCGGGGCGGCGTTGGAGTCGAGCGGCTCGGACCAGGTGGCCACCACGGTGGTCTCGGTGGGCCCGTACGCGTTGATCATGCGGTGGTACGGCGCCCACCGGGCGGCCAGTTCCGCGCCGCAGGCGTCGCCTCCCACGATCAGCGTCCGCAGATCGGGCAGCTCACGCTCGGTGCCGGCGGGCAGTGTCGCGAGCGCGGCGGGCGGGATGAGGGTGTGCGTGATCCGCTGCCGCCGCAGGATCTCCGCGAGATGGCCGCCCAGCAGCGGGCCGGGCTCGGGCACCACCAGGGCGGCCCCGGACGGCAGCGCCATGCACAGCTCCAGGACGGAGGCGTCGAAGCCGGGCGAGGAGAACTGCAGGACGCGGTCGTCCGGCCGCACCTGGAAGTGCTCGGCCTCGGCGGCGGCAAACCCGGCGATCCCGCGGTGGGTGACAACCACTCCCTTGGGGGTTCCGGTGGACCCGGAGGTGTAGATCACGTAGGCGGGGTCGTCCGGGTGGACGGCGCCGAGGCGGTCCTCGTCCGTGGGGCGGTGCGCCGGGCCGTCCGGGGCCCGGACCTCGGCGGCCCGTTCGATGACGAGATGCGGGGCGGAGTCCTTGAGCATCAACTCGATGCGCTCGGCCGGGTAGTCGGGATCGATGGGCAGATAGGCGCCCCCGGTCTTGGCCACCGCGAGCCGGGCGACGACGGACTCCACCGACCGGGGCAGCACCAGCGCGACGATCCGCCCGGGGCCCACGCCCTGCCCGATGAGGTGGTGGGCGAGGCGGTTGGCCCGGCCGTCCAGCTCCGCGTAGGTCAGACGCAGGCGCAGGGAGTCCACCGCCACCGCGTCCGGGCCGCGGTCCGCCGCCGCCTCGAACAGCTCGGCCCATGTCGCCTCGGGCACCTGCCGGGCGGTGTCGTTCCAGTCCACCAGCAGTCGGTGGCGCTCGGCGGCCGGGAGGACGTCGATATGGTCCAGCGGCAGCTCGTCGGGGGCCGTGGCCAGCGTGCCGAGGAGATGGGTGAGCCGGTCCGCCAGCGCCTCGGCGGTGGCCTCCTCGAACAGCCGCGGATCGTAGCCGAGTTCCACCGACAGTTCGGATCCGGGCGAGACCACCACGGTCAGCGCGTAGTTGGTGGACTCCAGGGCGTTCAGATCGCGCACCCGCAGCCCGTGCTCGGCCGCGGCGGCGCTGTTGATGGGGTAGTTCTCGAACACCACCAGGCTCTCGAAGAGGTCCACCCCGGCGGGGAGTTCGCTCCAGCCGCGCAGCTCGGACAGCGGCACATGGCCGAAGCCGCGCGCGTCCGCCTGCTCGGCCTGCAGCTCCCGCAGCCAGGCGGCGGTTCCGGTGGCGCCCGCCACCGCGCACCGCACCGGCAGGGTGTTGATGAAGATGCCGGTGATGTCGTCCGCGCCGGGCAGCTCCGCCGGGCGCCCGGAGACCGTCGTCCCGAAGCAGACGTCCGACTCGCCGCTCAAGCGGGATACGAGCAACGCCCAAGCGCCCTGCACGATCGTATTCATGGTGAGCCGGTGCCGCCGGGCGAAGTCCTGGAGGGCGGCGGTGTCCTGCTCACCGAGTCGCTGCGACAGCCAGTGCGAGGACCGGGTCGCGATCTCCGGCGTCGGCCTGCGGTCAAAGGGGAGGGGAGTGGGAGCGGTGAATCCCTCCAGGGCCTGCCGCCAGTGCGCCTGCGCGCGCGTGTGGTCCTGACGGCCGAGCCAGGCGACATAGTCCGCGAACGGTCTGCGGGCTTGCAATCTCGGCTGCTCACCGGCGGCCAGGGCGGCATGGGCGGCGAAGACATCGCCGAGCACCTGGAAGACGCTCCAACCGTCCAGCAGCACATGGTGGAAGGTCCACAGCACCCGCACCTCACCGGGCGAGAGCCGGGCCAGGGTGACGCGGAGCAGCGGGGCCGCGGCGAGATCGATCCCACGGGCGCGGTCCCGGTCCAGCAGCCGCTCCAGCGCGGCCGTGCGCTCGTCCTCCGTGAGGCCGCTCCAGTCCAGCTCCTCGATCGGTACGACCGCGGTGCGGCGCACGACCATCAGCGGCTCGGCCACATCGTGCACCACCACCTCGCCGCGCAGCACCGGGGTGCGGTCCACGACATGCCGCCAGGCGGCCGCCAGCACCCCGGAATCGGCGACCCCGTCCAGGACGAACGTCGCCTGCTCCACATAGAGCCCTTGGTCCCGCTGGGCCAGTGCGTGGAAGAGCAGCCCGGACTGGGTCGGGGTCAGCGGATGGATATCGGCCACGTCCCGGCCGTCGCCCGCCAGCCGGTCGACGGTCGCCTGGTCCAGCGCGGCCAGCGGGAAGTCCGAGGGCGTCCGCCCGCCCGCGTCGGGGCGGGTGCACAGCCGCACGATCGCCCGCAGCTCCTCCACCATCTCCTCGGCGAGCCGGCGCACGGTGGCGCGCCGGTGCAGCGACCGGGAGTAGGACCAGCCGAGTTCGAGCCGACGGTCGGTCACCCGGCCGATCACATCGAGGAGATGCGGCCGGTCCGCCTCCGGGCTCATATCGCCCTCCAGCCCACCGGTCAGGGCGTGCAGCAGACCATCCGCCGCGGGTGGCTCCCAGTCCTGCTGCCCGAGGTAGTTGAAGCTGATCTTCGGGGCGGTGGGGAGGCCGGCGGCGGCCGCGCCGGACAGATGGCGCAGCGCGCCGTAGCCCAAGCCGTTTCCGGGGACCGTCCGCAGCCGCTCCTTGACGGCCTTCAGCGTCCGCTCCAGCCCCCAGTCGGCGGGTGTCTCCAGCGCGACGGGGTACATGCTGGTGAACCAGCCGACCGTACGGGACAGATCGACGCCTTCGAAGATCTCTTCCCGGCCGTGCCCCTCCAGGGCCACCGCCACCCGGTCCCGGCCGGTCCAGCGGGCCAGCACCCGCCCCAGGGCGCAGAGCAGGACGTCGTTGACGCGGGTCCGGTACGCGCCCGGCACCTCCTGCAGCAGCAGACGGGTCTCCTCGGCGCCGAGCCGGACGGTCACCTCCTCCTCGAAGGCCGCGGTGTTGGGGCCCTCGCTGTCCGTGGGCAGGTCGGTGCAGCCGTGGGTGGCCGCCCAGTGGTCGCGTTCCGCGTCGAAGCCCCCGGCGGCGGTGTGCTCGCTCAGGCGCCGTGCCCAGGTGCGGAACGACGTGGTCTTGGCGCCCGGTTCCACCGTCCGGCCCGCGGCGATCTGCCGGTAGGCGGTGTCCAGGTCCTCCAGCACGATGCGCCAGGAGACGGCGTCGACCACCAGGTGGTGGGCCGTCAGCAGCAGCACGGGCCGCTCCCCCTCGCCCCGGGTGAAGAGCGCCGCGTGCAGCAGCGGCCCCCGGGTCAGGTCGAACCCGGCCCGTATCCGCCCGGCCGTCTCCCGCATCACCGCGTCCCGCCGCCCCGGCGCCACGGAGGACAGGTCGTGGAGGTCCAGCACCGGCTGGTCCTCCGGCGGGGCGTTGTGCTGGCGTACGGCGCCGTCCTCGGTCCGCTCGAAGCGCAGCCGCAGGGCGTCATGGTGGGTCACCACCGTGGACAGGGCGGCCCGCAGCGCGCTCTCGTCCACCGGCGCGGTCAGCTCGGCCGAGACCGACTGGGTGAAGTGCCCCGCCGTGCTGGGCAGTTGCTCGAAGAGCCAGTGCTGGATCGGGGTCAGCGGCACCTCCCCGACGACCGGGTCCTGCTCGTGAGCGGTCGCTGTGGCCGGGGCCTCCCGCGCGGCCATGGCCAGGTCCGCCACGGTCTGGTGGACGAAGAGATGGCGCGGGGTCAGCTCGATACCGGCCCGCCGGGCGGCGGAGACGATCTGGATGCTGAGGATGGAATCGCCGCCGAGGGTGAAGTAGTTGTCCTCCACGCCGATCCGCTCCACCCCCAGGACCTCCGCCCAGATGGCGGCGAGGGCCTTCTCGGTCTCCGTGCGCGGCTCGACGTGGCCGGTGGCGCGGGCCGCCCACACGGGCGCGGGCAGGGCCCGCCGGTCCAGCTTGCCGCTCGACCCCAGCGGCAGCCGGTCCAGGACCACCAGAGCCGAGGGGACCATATGGTCCGGCAGGCTCGTGGTGAGGAAGGCACGGATCGCGGCGGTGTCGGCCGGTGGGGCGCCGGGGACCTGGACCACATAGCCGGCCAGGCGCTTGTGACCGCCGGTGTCGACGACGGCCGCGGCCGCCTCGGCGATATCGGGGTGGCGCGCCAGCGCGGCCTCGACCTCGCCCAGTTCGATCCGGAAGCCGCGCACCTTGACCTGGTCGTCGGTTCTGCCGAGGTACTCCAGCTGCCCCCGCTCGTCCCAGCGGACCAGATCGCCGGTGCGGTACATCCGGCCGCCCGCGGGGCCGAACGGATCGGCCGTGAACCGCTGCGCGGTCAGCCCCGGCCGGCCGAAGTACCCCCGGGCCAGGCCCGGTCCCGCCAGATACAGCTCGCCCGGCACCCCGACCGGCACCGGCCGCAGCCGCGCGTCCAGCGCATAGGCCCGGGTGGCGGCGACCGGGGCGCCGATGGGCGGGGTGCGGTCCGGGTCGGCGGGGTCACAGGTCCAGGCGGTGGCGTAGACGGTGGCCTCGGTGGGTCCGTAGATGTTCGCCACCCGGCAGCCGGGAATGGCGGCGCGGACCTCCTGGACGGTGCGGGCGGCGAGCCCCTCGCCCGCCAGCACCACCGTGCCGGCCGTCACCGAGACCGACCCCTTGCCGAGCACCTGCCCGAGCGCCGAGGGCACGGCGCTGATCAGGCTCGCCGTCCAGGCTTCGGTCCCCTCGGCCAGGGTGAGCAGATCGCGGACGACCTCGACGGCGCCGCCGGCCAGCAGCGGGCAGAGGATCTCGAAGACCGACACATCGAAGTTGAGGGAGGTCGAGGCCACCACATGGGAGAGCCCCTGGGCACCGAACTCCTCCCGCGCCCACGCGGCCAGCGCGGCCACGCTCTCATGGGTGACCACGACGCCCTTGGGCGTACCGGTCGACCCCGAGGTGTGGATGGCGTACGCCGGATGGGCGGGGTCCAGCGGGCAGCGCCGCTCGGCGTCGCCGATGTCCTGCGCGGGCAGCTGGGCCAGCTGACGGCCGCACTCCGCGTCGTCCAGCAGGATCCGGCCGCCCGCCCCGGCGGGGATGCGGTCCGCCACGTCTCCGGTGGTCACCACCGTGTCCGGGGCGATGTCGCCGAGCATGAAGGCGATGCGCTCCGCCGGATACGCCGGGTCGACCGGAAGATAGGCCGCCCCGCTCTTGAGTACCGCCAGCACGGCCACCACCAGCTCCGGGGTGCGCGGCAGCGCGAGGGCCACGAACCGTTCCGGCCCGGCGCCGGAGGCGATCAGCAGCCGGGCGAGCCGGTTGGCGCGCTCGTTCAGCTCCCGGAAGGCCAGCCGTCCGCCGTCGCCCAGCACCGCCACCGCGTCCGGGGTACGGGCCGCCTGAGCCTCGAAGAGCGCGGGCAGCACCGCGTGCGGCGCGGCGGCGATGGGGCCGCTGAAGCGGTCCAGGATCCCGCGCGTCTCGCCCTCGCTGATCAGCGGCAGGTCGTCCAGCCGGCGCTCCGGATCGGCCGCCATCTCCTCCAGCAGCGTGCGCAGACACGCGCCCAGCCGCTCGATCGTCGGGGCGTCGAAGGCCGCGGGATCGTAGTCCAGGGAGATCGACAGCCGTTCCTCGGGCGCCACCACGACGCTGAGGGCGAAGTTGGTGGGCTCCACATCCCGCTCCTGCCGGATGCCCAGGCCGTGAGCCGTGATGGCCTCGCTGTCGAACGGGTAGTTCTCGAAGACCACGATGGAGTCGAAGAGGCTCACCCCGCCGGGCACCTCGCTCCAGCTCCCCAGCTGGGCCAGGGACACGGACTCGAAGAGCCGGGCCTCCGACTGCGCCGACTGCAGCTCCCGCAGCCAGTCCAGCAGCCTGCTCCGCCCCGCCACCCGGACCCGGGTGGGGATGGTGTTGATGAACACCCCGACCATGGACTCGACCCCCGGCAGCGCGGCAGGCCGCCCCGAGACGGTGGTGCCGAAGCACAGGTCGTCGGACCCGCTGTACCGGGACAGCAGCAGCGCCCAGGCGCCCTGCACCACCGTGTTCATGGTCAGCCCGCCCCGCTGCGCCGTCGTACGGAGCAGGGCGGACTCCTCGGCGCCGAGGGTGACCCGGTGCGAGCCCGACGAGGCGCTGCGGTGCGCCTCCGACGCGGGCCGGTCGCGCGGTAGTTCGGTGGGCGAGGCGAACCCCGCCAGCGCCGTACGCCAGTACCGCTCGGCCTCCGCCGTGTCCTGTTCGCCGAGCCAGCCCAGGTACTCGCGGAACGGCCGGCGGGTGGGCACCACGGGCGCCCGGCCCGAGGTGAGCGCCGCGTACCGCTCGCAGACCTCGTCGAAGACCTGTGCCGCGCTCCAGCCGTCGAGCAGCACATGGTGGAAGGTCCAGACGATCCGGACCTCATCGGCGGACAGCCGGATCAGCGCCAGCCGCATCAGCGGCGCCGTGGCCAGGTCGATCCCCTCGGCGCGGTCCTCGGCGAGCATGCGGAGCAGCTCGGCCTCGCGCCACTCCTCGGGCCGCTGTGTCCAGTCGTGGTGGACGATGCGGAGCGTCGCCCCGCGCGTCACGACCTGCAGCGGCTCCGGGGTGTCCGCCCACACCAGGTGGGTGCGCAGGATCGGATTGGCGTCCACCGTGTGCCGCCATGCGGTGCCCAGCGCCTGCGGGTCGCGCGCCCCGGTCAGCGTCAGCTGGACCTGGTTGACATAGGTGTCCGACGCCGGATCCATCAGCCCGTGGAACAGCATCCCGGCCTGCGTCGGGGTCAGCGGATAGATGTCCTCGACCGCCCGGCCGTCAGCGGCGATCCGGTCCACCGCGGCCTGGTCCAGCCGGGCCAGCGGGAAGTCGGACGGGGTCCGGCCGCCCGCCGCGGGGTCGGCGCAGTGGCCGATGATCTCCTCCAGCGCGCGGAGCATCCCCCGCGCCAGGCAGGCCACGGTCTCCTCGGTGTGCGTCCCGGAGCCGTAGTACCAGGTGATCTCCAGGCACCGGTGCTCCACCCGGCCCACGACGTCCAGCAGATGGGCCCGGACCGTGTCGGGCGCGGCGTCACCGCCCAGACCGTCCCGTACGGTGCGGACGAGACCGGTGTCCCCGGGGTCCTCACCCGTGGCCGACCAGTCGAACTGCCCGAGGTAGTTGAAGCTGATGCCGGGCTCCGCCGCGCCCCGGAGCTCCGAGGCGGGGTCGAGATGGCGCAGCGCGCCGTAGCCGACGCCGCGTGCCGGAACGGCCCGCAGCTGCTCCTTGACGGACTTGAGCGTCTCGCCCCAGCCGCCCTCGGCAAGGTCCAGGGCGACCGGATACAGGCTGGTGAACCAGCCGACGGTGCGGGACAGGTCCACCCCGTCCAGCAGGTGCTCCTCCCGGCCGTGGCCCTCCAGGTCCACGGCGATCCGGCGCCGTCCGGTCCAGTCGCCGAGCACCCGTCCCAGCGCCGCGAGCAGCACATCGTCCACCCGGGTGCGGTAGACCTCGGGGACCAGCCGCAGCAGCGCGTCGGTGCGCTCACGGTCCAGCCGGACGGTGACCTGGGCCATGGACGCCACCGTGTTGTCGCCCTCGCCGTCCACGGGCAGCCCGGCGGCACACTCCGCGGACACCGCTCGCCAGTGGGGGAGTTCGGCGTCGAAGCCGCCGGTGACGGTGTGCTCGGTCAGCTTGTGGGACCAGTCCCGCACGGAGGTGGTGCGCGGGCCGAGGTCGGCCCGCCCGCCCGTGAGCAGTTGCTGGTAGGCGGTGTTCAGGTCCTCCAGCAGCACCCGCCAGGAGACACCGTCGACCACGAGGTGGTGGGCGGTCAGGAAGAGTGTCGGCCGCTGCCCGTCTCCGTGGTGGAACAGCCGCGCGGCCAGCAGCGGTCCCCGGGCCAGGTCGAATCCGGCCTGTGCCTCCGCCATCGCCGCGTCCTCGGCGGCCCGCCGCTCCGGCGTGCCGAGCCCCGACAGGTCGTCCTCCCGTAAGAGCGCCGGGCTCGTCAGCTCCGGCGGCGGGCAGTACTGCCGGGGGCCTCCGTCGGCCCCGGTCGCGAACCGCGTCCGCAGCGCGTCATGGTGGACCAGCAGCGCGTCGAGCGCCGCGCGCAGTGCGCGGAGGTCCGGATCCCGCTGGAGTTCGACGACCACCGACTGGTTGAAGTGGCCGGGCCGGGCGGTCCGCATGCCGAAGAACCAGTGCTGGATCGGGGTGAGCGGCACCTCACCGGTCACCGGCCCGGTGTCGGCGGCGGGCGCCGCGGTCGGGGTGGTGACGGTGGCGAGCGAGGCGATCGTGGGGTGCCGGAAGAGCTCCCGGGGGGTGAGCGCCAGCCCCGCCTGGCGGGCGCGGGAGGCCACCTGGATGCTGAGGATCGAATCCCCGCCCAGATGGAAGAAGTTGTCCTCGGCGCCGACCCGCTCCCGGCCCAGCAGTGTGCTCCAGATCCGGGCGAGGGTCCGCTCGGCGTCGGTACGGGGTGCCACATACCCCGCCGTCCCGGCCGCGTCCGGGTCGGGCGCGGGCAGCTTGCGGCGGTCCACCTTGCCGTTGCGGGTGAGCGGCAGGGCGTCCAGGGCGACGAAGGCCGACGGCACCATGTAGTCGGGCAGCAGGCCGCCCAGGAAGGCGCGCAGCTCCCCGGTGCCCGGCACCTCGGCCCCGCGCACCGGCACCGCATAGCCGGTCAACAGCGTGCGGTCGCCCACGTGGGCGAGCGTGACGACCGCCTGCGCCACGGCCTCGTGGCGGGCGAGCGTGGCCTCGATCTCGCCCGGCTCGATGCGGAAGCCCCGGACCTTCAGCTGGTCGTCGGCGCGGCCCTGGAAGCGTAGTTCACCGTCGTCGGTCCAGGCCACGATGTCCCCGGTGCGGTACATCCGGGAGCCGGGCGGCCCGAACGGATCGGCCACATACCGCTCGGCGGTGGCGCCCGGGCGGCCGTGGTAGCCGCGGGCCAACCCGGCGCCCGCGATGTACAACTCCCCGGGGATGCCGGGCGGTTGCGGCTGGAGGGCACTGTCGAGGACGTACGTCCTGGTGTTGTCCAGCGGCCGTCCGATGGGCAGCGAGCGCGGCAGCGCCTCCCCGGAGCGGAAGGGGCGCCGGGTGGCGAAGGTCGTGGTCTCGGTGGGTCCGTAGCCGTCCACCACGGTCAGCTCCGGGCAGGCCGCGAGCACTCGGCGCACCGCCCCGGGGGGCACCGCCTCACCGCCGGTCCACACCTCCCGGGCGCCGCGCAGCGCCTCCGGCGCCTCCTGTGCCAGCAGCCGGAACAGCCCGGCGGTCAGCCACAGGCAGCTGACCCCGTGCTCGCCGATCGCCCGGCGCACGGTGTCCGCGTCCACGTCCCCGGCAGGCGCCAGCACGGCCCGGCCGCCGCGCAGCAGCGGCACCCACAGCTCGTACGTAAAGGCGTCGAACGCCTGGGGGGAGTGCACCAGCACCCGGTCGTGGCCCGTGAAGGCGCGGTCCGCGACGAGGGAGGTCACATCGCGGTGGCGCACCGCCACCCCCTTGGGCCGCCCGGTGGAGCCCGAAGTGAACATCAGATACAGGGCGTTGTCGGGGGAGAGCGCCACGCTCGGCGGCCCTGAGGGGCCGTCGTCGTCGCCGGACTCCACCATCAGGATCCGCCCGGCGCCCGAGAGGTCCGCCGCCGTGCGCTCCCAGGCGCGGTCGGTCAGCAGCAGCTCCGCGCCCGCCTCCGCCAGCACGCTGCGCAGCCGGTCCTCGGGGGCCCGGGTGTCCAGCGGTACGTACACCCCGCCGGCCTTGACGATCGCCAGCAGCGCCACCACCAGCTCCACCGACCGGTCCGTCAGGACGGCCACCGGACGCTCCGGTCCGACGCCGTGGCCGATGAGCCGGTGGGCCAGCCGGTTGGCGCGGGCGTCCAGCTCCCGGTAGCTCACCGGGCCCGCCTCGCCGTCCAGGGCCGTCGCGTCCGGCGCACTCCGCACCCGGTCGGCGAACATCCCGGCCACCGTGGACTCGGGCAGCGGGACGTCGGTGTCGTTCCACTCCCGGAGCACCTGGTGGCGCCGCATGGAGGTGAGCATCGGAAGGCGTGCGGGCGCCCGGTCCGGTCCGTCGGCCATGGCCGCCAGCAGCACCGTCAGATACTCCGCCAGCCGCCGGGCGGTGGCCGTATCGAACAGCGCCGGGTCGTAGCCGAGCCGCAGCGCCAGCTCCGCGCCGGGGTAGACCACCAGGGACAGCGGATAGTTGGTGGTCTCCACGCCGTCCAGATCGCGCAGGGCGAGGCCGTGGGCGGCGGCGAGGTCGTCACCGAGCGGGTAGTTCTCGAAGACCACGATGGAGTCGAAGAGGTTCACCCGCTCGGGCAGGCCGGTCCAGGACCGCAGCCGGGTGAGCGGTACGAAGTCGAACCGCCGGTCCTCGGTCTGCCCGGCCTGCACCTCGCCGAGCCAGGACAGCAGGGTGGAGCCGGCCGGCACCGTGAGGCGGGTCGGCACGGTGGTGATGAACAGCCCGTTCATCGTCTCCACGCCGGGCAGCTCCGGTGGCCGTCCGGACACCGTGGTCCCGAAGACGACATCCTCGCGCCCGGACTGCCGCGCCAGCAGCAGCGCCCAGGCGCCCTGCACCACGGTGTTCAGGGTGAGCCCCTCGCCCCGGGCCAGCTCCTGGAGCCGGCCGGTGGTGGCGGCGGGCAGGGTGAGCCGGATGTCCTCGGTGGACTCGGCGTGGTGGGTCTCGGTGGGCTCCCGGTCGTACGGCAGCGGGGTGGACTCCGTGAGGCCGCCGAGCCGGGCCCGCCAGTGCTCCTCGGCCAGGACCCCGTCGCGCTCCCGCAGCCACGCCACATAGTCGCTGAACGGACGGCGCCCGGGCAGACCGGTGGCCAGGGCCGTGCCGGAGGCCCCGTCACGCGCCCGCGCGTGGCAGTGGAAGACATCCGAGAGCACCTGGAAGAGGCTCCAGCCGTCCAGGATCAGATGGTGGAACGTCCACACCACCTGGACCTCGGTGGCCGACAGCCGGGCCAGCGCCAGCCGCGTCAGCGGGGCGGCGGCCAGGTCGAGACCGCGCTCCCGGTCCTCGGCGAGAAACCTCCGCAACTCCTCCCGGCGCTCGTCGGGCCCGGACAGCCGACGCCAGTCGAGCAGGGTGACCGGGATCCGCACCCCGCGCTCCACCACCTGGACCGGCTCGGGCACCCCCTCCCACACCACGCGGGCGCGCAACACCTGCGTACGGTCGGCGACCTGCTGCCAGGCCGCGGCCAGCGCCGCCGGATCGGGCACCCCGTCGAGGACGAAACTCAGCTGCTGGAAGTAGGCGCGCCGATCGTCCTGGGCCAGGCTGTGGAACAGCATGCCGGCCTGGGTGGGGGTGAGCGGGTAGATGTCCTCCACCGTGCCGCCGTTCCCCGCCAGCCGGTCCACGGCGGCCTGGTCGAGGGCGGCGAGCGGGAAGTCGGACGGGGTGCGGCCGCCCGCCCCTGGCGCGCTGCCGTGCCGGGCGATCTCGCGCAGCGCCTCGCGGAACTCCTCGGCGAGCCGGGCGACCGTCTCCTCCCGGTGCAGATGCGCGGAGTAGAACCAGGTGAACTCCAGGTCGTCCCCCTCGACCCGGCCCACCACCTCCAGCGGATGCGGGCGCGGCGAGGACGGGTCGGCGTCCAGCGCCAGTTCCCGGTGGAGACCACGGAAGAGGCCGTCGCCACCGCCCGGCGACTCGAACCGGCCGAGGTAGTTGAAGCTGATCCCGGCCGTGGGGCCGTCGGGGAGGCCCTCGCCATCGAGCAGATGGCGCCGCACCCCGAAGCCCAGACCACGCCGTGGCACGGCCCGCATCTGCTCCTTGACCGACTTGAGGATCGTGCCCCAGCCGCCGTCCGGAAGGTCGAGCGCCACCGGGAAGCGGGTGGTGAACCAGCCGACCGTACGGGACAGATCCAGGTCAGCGAAGAGCTCCTCGCGGCCGTGGCCCTCCACGTCCACCGGCACCCGGGCCCGCCCGGTCCAGTTGCGCAGCACCCGGGTCAGCGCGCTCAGCAGCACATCGTTGACCTGCGTCCGGTAGACCTCGGGCAGCGTCTGGAGCAGTGCGGCGGTCTCCTTGGGGCCGAGCCGGAGGGTGACCGACCGGGCCGAGGCATAGGTGTTCGGCCCCTCCAGGTCCATCGGCAGTGAGGGGTCGCAGGCCCCGGCCAGGCCGGTCCAGTACGCCTCCTCGTCGGCGAACCCGCCCTCGGCCGCGTGGGCGCCCAGCCGCAGCGCCCAGCGGCGCAGCGGGGAGGACTTCGCGGGAAGCCCGGCCCCCTCGTCACGGGCGGCTCGCCGGTAGGCGCTGTCGAGATCCTCCAGGAGGACCCGCCAGGACACCCCGTCCACGACCGCGTGGTGGACGGTGAGATGGAGGACCGGGTGCGGCCCGGCGTCCCGGTCGAGCACCGCGCGCAGCAGCGGTTCCCCGGCCAGGTCGAAGCGGCCCAGATGCGCGCCACCGGTGGTCGTCAGCGGTACGCGGACCGCCGCCGCGTCCTCGATCCGATGGTGCCAGCCGTCGTCCCGGCGGTGGAACCGGGAGCGCAGCGCGTCATGGTGTGCCACCAGCGCGTCCAGGGCGTGCCGCAGCGCGTCCTCGTCCACGTCCTCGGGCAGCACCAGGGAGATGGTCTGGTTGAAGTGGCCGGCCCGCTCGGGGTCGGTGGTGAACAGCCAGTGCTGAATGGGGGTCAGCGGCAGCTCCCCGGTGGCCGTCTCGTCCCCGTCGGAGCCGGGCGGCCCGGCCGGGGCCGTGGTGGTGTCCAGATGCAGGGCCAGCGCGGCGACCGTCTGGTGACGGTAGACATCGCGCGAGGTGACGGCGAGCCCGGCCTGCCGCGCCTGTGAGACCAGCTGGATGCTGAGGATCGAATCGCCGCCGAGGGAGAAGAAGTTGTCCTCCACCCCCACGCGCTCCACCCGCAGGACCCGGGCCCAGACCGCCACCAGGGTCCGCTCGGTGGCGGTACGGGGAGCCACATAGCCCGGTGCCGCGGCCTCGGCCCAGTCCGGCTCGGGGAGCCGGCCGCGGTCCAGCTTGCCGTTGGGGCTCAGGGGCATCCGCGCCAGGACGACGACCGAGGCGGGCACCATGTAGTCGGGCAGCGAACGCCGCAGGAACCGCCGCAGCCCCGCCGGGTCCGGCGCGGCCCCCGCGGCGGCCACCACATAGGCGATCAGCCGCGCATGACCGTCCGCCTCCCGGGCGACTGCGGCCGCCTCGGCGATATCGGGGTGGCGCAGCAGCGCCGTCTCCACCTCGCCCCGTTCGATCCGGAAGCCGCGGATCTTCACCTGGTCATCGGCCCGGCCCAGGTACTCCAGCCGGCCCTCACCGTTCCAGCGGACCAGGTCACCGGTGCGGTACATCCGGCCTCCGGGCGGCCCGAAGGGGTTCGCGAGAAAGCGGTGGGCGGTCAGCCCGGGCCGCCTCAGATAGCCCCGGGCCAGGCCCTGCCCGCCCAGATACAGCTCACCGGTCACCCCGGGCGGCACCAGCCGGAGCGTCGGGTCCAGGACATACGCGCGGGTGCCCGCGACCGGGCGGCCGATCGGCGGGGCCTGCGACGGCGCCTGGCCGTCGCAGAACCAGGCGGTGGCGTACACCGTGGCCTCGGTCGGCCCGTACAGATTGGCGATCCGGCAGGACGGCATGGCCTCCCGGATGTCCCGTACGGTCTGGGCGGGCAGTGCCTCGCCCGCCAGCACGACCGTCCGGGCCCGGGCCGCCGGGGGGTCCTCGCCCAGAAGCCGGGAGAACACCGAGGGCACCCCGCTGAGCAGCCCCTGCGCACGCGGCCGCCCGCCCGGGTCGGTGAGGGCGAGCAGATCCCGCACCACCTCGACGCTGCCGCCGGCCAGCAGCGGACAGAGGAGCTCGAAGACCGACACATCGAAGTTGAGCGAGGTCGAGGCCACCACGTCGGTCAGCCGCTCACGGCCCAGCTCCGCCTCGGCCCAGGCCGCGAGCCCCGCCACCCCGCGGTGGGTGGCCACCACGCCCTTGGGCCGGCCGGTCGAACCGGAGGTATAGATGACATACGCGGGATGGGCCGGGTCCAGCGGACGGATCCGCTCCCCGTCGGTGATGCCGCCGTCCGCGAGCCCGTCCAACTCCGCGCGGACCGCCGGGTCGTCCAGCACCAGCGGTTCGGCGTCCGCGGGCAGACAGCCGGCCGTCTCCGTGGTGGTGAGGACGGTCGAGGGGGCGGCGTCCTCCAGCATGAACGCGATGCGCTCGGCCGGATAGCCGGGGTCCACCGGCAGATATCCGGCGCCCGCCTTGAGTACCGCCAGCAGGACGACGACGAGCTCGGCCGAGCGCGGCAGGGCGAGGGCCACCAGCCGCTCGGGACCGGCGCCCCGGGCGATGAGCAGCCGCGCCAGCCGGTTGGCGCGCCGGTTCACCTCGTCGTAGGAGAGGCTGGTGTCCTGGCAGGTCACGGCGGTGGCGGTCGGCCGCCGCGCCACCTGGGCGGCGAAGAGATCGGGCAGCGTGGCCTCGATGGCGGTCTGCTCCGGCCCGTTCCAGGCGTCGAGCATCGCATGCCATTCGGCGTCGGCCAGCATCCGCAGCTCGACCAGGGTGGCGCCCGGATCGGCCACCATGGCGGTCAGCAGCCGGTGCAGATGCCCGGCCATCCGCTCGATCGTGGCCGCGTCGAACAGATCGGAGTTGAACTCGGCGGTCAGCCCCAGCGAGCCGTCGTCGCGGGGCAGGAACTCCAGCACCAGATCGAACCGCGCGGCGGGGCGCGGCAGGGAGTGCTCGCTGATCCGCACACCCCCCGCCTCCTGGGCGGGCACCATGGCGCTCTGCTGCACCACCAGCGCCTGCACCAGCGGATTGCGGCTGGGGTCGCGGCGCGGGGCCAGCTCCTCGACGACCCGCTCGAACGGCAGCCGGTCATGGCTGAAGGCATCCAGCACCGTCTCGCGCATCGCGTCCAGGAACCGCTCGACGGTGCTGTCCCCGTCGACATCGGCGCGCAGCACCAGAGTGTTGACGAAGAATCCGGCGACCGACTCCAGCTCCTTGCGGTGGCGTCCGGCGGTGACGGTGCCGAAGGCGATGTCCCGCTGGCCCGAATAGCGGGAGAACAGCACCGCGACGGCGGACGCGAGCAGGGTGAACAGCGTGGTGTCCCGCTCCCTGCCGAGCCGGGTCAGCCCGGCCACCAGCTCGGCGGGCAGCTCACGGCGGTGCACCTCGCCCGCCGTCGTGCGCACCGGCGGGCGCGGGCGGTCGGTGGGCAGCTCCAGCGTCTGCATCCCGGCCAGCCGGCCCCGCCAGTACTCCAGATCCGCGTCCTCCCGGGCAGTGGCGGGACGGCTGCGCTCCCACACCGCGAAGTCCGGGTACTGCAGGGCGGGTTCGGGGAGCTCGGCGACGGCTCCGGACACCTCGGCGGCGTAGAGCGCGGCCAGCTCGCGCACCAGCACCCCGACCGACCAGCCGTCGGTGACGATGTGATGCTGTGCCAGCAGCAGGATGTGCTCCTCGTCGGCGAGCCGGATCAGCAGCGCCCTGGTCAGCGGCCCCTGCCGCAGGTCGTAGGGGCGGTTCAGCTCGCCGGTCAGGGTGCGGTCGAGCGTCTCGGCACGCTCCCGCGGCGGATGCGCGCCCAGGTCGACCCGGTCCAGCGGTACGGTCCCGTGTGCGGCCACCTGCTGCACCCCGTGCCCGTCCACGGTGGCGAAGGTGGTGCGCAGGGCGTCATGGCGGGCGGCCAGCCGGTCCAGCGCCCGGCGCAGCGCGACCGCCTCCAGCGGGCCGTCGAGCCGCAGCCCGGCCCCGGTGTTGTACTCGGTGCCGCCGGAGGTCAGATCGTCCAGGAACCACAGCCGCCGCTGGGCGGACGACAGCGGCAGCGGACGGTCGCGCGGCGCGGGCGGGATCGGCTCCTCGGGCGCGTCGGTGGCCCCGGCGGGCAGCCGGCCGGCCAGCCGTGCCACCGTCCTGGCGTCGAGCAGGTCGCGCAGCGAGAGCTCCACGCCCAGTTCGGCCCGGACGCGGGTCAGCAGCCGCACTCCGAGGATGGAGTCACCGCCCAGGCCCAGGAAGTCGTCCTCCACGCCCACCGTGTCCACCGGCAGCACCTCGGACCAGATGCGGGCCAGGGCCTCCTCGGCGGGGGTGCGCGGGGCGACCTGGCGGGAGTGGATGTCCGGCGCGGTGCGCGGGGCGGGCAGCGCCTGCCGGTCGATCTTGCGGTGCGGGGTGAGGGGAAGCGCATCCAGCACCACATAGGCGGACGGCACCATATGCGCCGGCAGCACCCGGGCCGCCGCGGCGCGCACCTCCGCGGCCTTCGGCGGGGTCCCGCCGCCGGGCGGCACCACATAGGCGACCAGCCGCTTCTGACCGGGCTCGTCCTCCCGTACGGTGACCACGGCCGTGCCCACCTGGGGGTGGCGGGCCAACGCGGCCTCCACCTCGCCCAGTTCGATGCGGAAGCCGCGTATCTTGACCTGGTGGTCGGCCCGGCCGAGGAATTCCAGTTCACCGTCGGCGTTCCACCGGACCAGATCACCGGTGCGGTACATCCGGGAGCCGGGCGGTCCGAAGGGGCAGGCAGCGAAGCGCTCGGCGGTCAGCCCCGGCCGGTCGAGATAGCCGCGGGCCAGGCCCGCGCCGCTGACGCAGAGCTCTCCCGTGACGCCGACCGGCACCTGCCGCGCCGCCTCGTCCAGCACGAACACCCGGGTGTTGGGAAGCGGACGGCCGATCGGCGGGGCGCCGGAGCCCGCCGCCAGGGCGTCCGTCCAGGTGGCCACGACCGTGGCCTCCGTCGGGCCGTAGGAGTTGACCAGTCGCCGCCCGGGCGCCCACAGGTCCACCAGATCGGCGGGGCATGCCTCCGCGCCCACGATCAGGGTGCGGAAGTCGGGCAGCCCGTCGTGGAGTTCCTCCGGGGGCACGGTCGCGAGCGCCGCCGGGGGGATCAGGGCATGGGTCACCCGCTTCTCCCGCAGCACCGCGGCCAGCTCGGCGCCCAGCAGGGGCCCCTCCGGGGGCACCACCAGTGCCGCCCCGGCGAGCACGGAGGAGCACAGCTCCAGAACGGAGGCGTCGAAGCTCGGCGAGGAGAACTGCAGCACCCGGTCGCCCGGCCGGACCCGGTAGTGGGCCGTCGTCGCGGCCGAGAAGTTCCCCAGACCGGCGTGCGGCACCAGTACGCCCTTGGGCACCCCCGTGGAGCCGGAGGTGTAGATGACATACGCGGGATGCTCGGGGAACAGCGGGCCGAGCAGGTCCGCCCGGCCGGGCGCGTGATCGGGGCCCGGCCCGGCCGCCACCTCCCGGATCCGCGCCGGGTCGTCGAGCACGGCCACCGGCCGGGCGTCGGCCAGCATCATGGCCCGGCGCTCCTCGGGATGCGCCGGATCGATCGGGAGGTACGCGCCACCGGCCTTCGCCACCGCCAGCTCGGCCACCACCAGTTCGGCCGAGCGGGGCAGGACCAGGGCCACCACGCGCTCCGGCCCCGCACCCTGCCCGATGAGGTGGTGGGCCAGCCGGTTCGCCCAGCGCTCGACCTCGCCGAAGGACCACTCGCGGTCGTCCGCCACCAGGGCCGGCGCCTTGGGGGTGCGCCTCGCCCATACGGCGAAGAGCTCGCCGAGCGGCGCGCGGGAGACGGCACGGTCCGTGGCGTTCCACGCCGCCGGAGGGAGGTCCGGGACATCCTGGGGTGCGGACACCGATGAGGTCGCGTAGTGGTCCGTCATGGCGGGGTGTGGCCCTTCAGAGCGGTTGAACGGGCGGATGAGTGACGGTTCGGGCCTGTCGGCGCCGAGCCGGGGCGCCCGCACCCGGCCGGGGGAGATGTGGGGAGACGGCCGTGCGTGTGGGCGGTGGGGCCTCAGACCAGGGCGCTCTTACGGGCCATCCGGCCCGAGAGCTGGATCCGGTCGACGGCGCCGGTCCGCGGATCGCGGACGAAGCGCCCGCCGGGGATCTGGCGTCCGGAGGAGGGGTCCACCAGATCACAGGTGAGGTCCTCATGGCAGACCAGCGGCGCGGGGAGGTCGCCGTCCACGGACAGGGCGAGGCCACCGCCGTCGCCGATGGTCACCTGGTACTCGATGTCGCCGTTGAGATAGATCCCGGTGCACTGCGAGGTCATGGCCATGGGGGCGGCCAGGTGCCGCGGGGTGGGGCCGGCGGGCACCCGGACGCCGGTGACCTCGCCGAGGACATCGGTCAGTTCGTTCCACAGCTCGGTGCCGCCGCCCGCGTTGGCGGTGAAGCCGACCACCACCCCCGTGGCGGGATCGGCCCGCAGCGAGCAGGAGGTGCCCTGGGCGTTGCCGTCGTGCCCGAACCACAGCGTCTCGCCGTGCCGGAAGAGCGCCCATCCCAGGCCCCAGCCGTCGGCCAGCACACCGGGGTCGGCGCCGGGCACCGGGCGGCGCATCTCCTCCGCGAGCTCACGGGGCAGCACCCCCCGCGGGCCGTCGCCGAGATGGGCCCGGCCCAGCGCCACCAGATCGAGCGCACTGGCCCGCAGCGCACCGGCCGCGGCCTCGGCGGGGGCGAGGTTCTGCCGCACCGGTCTGGTCCTGCCCGTGGCCGTGTTGGCCGAGTGGCCGCGCGCGGTCGGCCGGTGCGGGGTGGCGGCCGTGCCGATGAACGACGGCACGGTGCCCAGCGGATCGAGCAGCACGGACCGCATGGCCTCCTGCCAGCTCATCCCGGTGACCGTCTCGATCAGCCGGCCCGCCGCGACATAGCCCGCGTTGGAGTAGGAGAAGTCCGTGCCCGGGGGCATCACCAGGCTGCGGTCGGTGCAGTGGTCAAGCAGATAGCGTGCGGAGGTCACCGAGGCCACCTGGTCCGAGTCGGGCCCGGACGGCAGCCCCGCGGTGTGGCTGAGCACCTGGCGCACCGTGCACGGCGGGCCGGCCCGCCGCAGCTCCGGCACATGCTCGCCGACCGGGTCGTCCAGCTCCACATCGCCGTCCGCCACCAGGAGCGCCACCACGGTCGCGGTGTACGCCTTGGTGACGGAGCCGATGGGCACGGCCGCCTCGGCGGTGAACGGCTCGCCGGTCTCCGCGTCCAGGACGCCGGTCTGCACGGCGAGCGTCGTCCCGCCGCTGTGCAGGGCGAGTTGGGCTCCGGGCACCTGATGGGCGCGGGCCAGGGCGGTCAGGCGGTCCTCGAGGACGCGGCGTATCTTCGACCGCTCGACGGACGGTGCCGGGGTCGGACGTAACACGGTGCACTCCTTGCCGGGGGACGGAACGGGATGGGCGACAGGGGCCGGGTCAAGGCAGCTGGCTGGTGGCCGTGACATCCCGGGGCACGATCGTGAAGCCCTGCCAGTGGGTGGGCATCGGGTCCTGGTCCTCGTCCCTGGGCACATGGTGGAAGTCGACGCTGACCCAGGCGACCGGGTCGGTGAGCTTCTCGCCGCCGGTGTACTTGTCGACCGAGGTGGCGCAGTCCGGGGCGGTGTTGCCGTAGGCCAGCCGCTCGCACTCCCGGTACTGCGTGAAGTACATGTCGTGGTGGGTGAATTCCTCGGTCTCGTGCGGACCCCGGTACTGATCGCTGTGGTGGTTGTCGATCTCCCAGGACTTGGCGTGGCCGTCGGAGTTCTCGGCCGTGGGGTTCACCACCCGCCAGAAGCGGGTGGGCGCGAGGTCCGCCGCGGTCTCATCGGAGAGCACGGTGCGCTTGGTGGTGCGCTCGGCCGTACCGCTGCCCAGGTAGTCGTACTGCTCCACGGTGTTCGCCGACTGTCCGTCGACGTCGAAGTCCAGCCGCCAGAAGATGTTGTGCGAGTGGTTCTCGCTGAACCGGGTGGAGCCCACCCCGGTCGGCCAGCCGCTGCTCGCGTCGGAGAACTGGAACGGCGAGAGGCTCCCGGTGGCGCCCGAGCGGGGAGTGATGGAACCGTCGTCCGAGAAGCGCCATTCGGTGATGTAGTCGTACCAGCCGATCTCCGAGACCGAGAAGACGACCAGGTCGGTGCCGTGCAGGACGCCCTTCTCCACCGCGCTCTTGTAGGCGAACGGGCGGGGCTGCTCCTCGACGCACAGCACGGGGGTGTCCCGGAAGTCGTGCAGCCGCCCGTCCGGGCAGTCCTTGGCGCTGAGCCGGGTGAGTGTGCCTTGCTCCAGATCGCCGAAGCCGATCGCGGAGACGTCGTAGAAGCGCGGCTGACCGCTGTCGTAGGGCACATGCACCTCGGCGAGCGAGGCGCTCTTGAGGACACGGGTGGGGGCGCCGCGGTTCGGGGTGTAGATCACATCGCTGAGCACCGCACCGGTGTTGCGGTCGATGTCCCAGCACATCTGCCACCGGGCACCGTTCTTCAGGGTGGTGTCGATGCGATCCGCGGCGGGGCAGGACGGGGCCGCCGAGGCCCTCGTGGGCGCGGCGGACGCCGGGCCCGGCACCCACAGGGCCAGCAATCCCACCACGGCGACCAGCACACGGGCACGCCGAAACAGACTGGACACGGACAAAGCTCCCCTCACAGGCCGATGACGGCGGCGCGCCTGGCCGACAGATCGATGACGATCCGGCTGGTGTCGATCCACTTGCCACCCGGAAGGCGCACGAAGAGCTGCACACACCGGTGCTCACCGCACCGGGACACCTTCCGCGCGCCGTCCACCCCCTTGGCGCGGGAGCCGAGGAACGACATGCTCTGGAGGCGGAGTTGTGAGGGCGAGGTCAGCCGCTTCCCGGTCTGCGAGGTGTAGGAGTCGCGCATTCCCGGGCCGAGCCGGCGGTCGGCCAGGACGACCTTCACCGCCTCACGGGCCTCGGCCAGGGTGGGAGGCGGCTGGACGCCGTGCTGACGCGCGGAGTCGAGGACCTTCTTGGAGCGCAGATCGACCAGCCGGGTGATGAGGGTGTCCGAGGCGTAGTCGTAGAGCTGGACCTCGGCCCGGCTGTCCGGGGCGGAGGAGGCCGACTTGGCCCGGGGCGGACGGCGGGTGTCCAGCGGCTCGGCGCCGGAACCGCCCGCGACGTTCCGCTCCCCGCCCGCGGTGTCCTTCTTCGCGTCCTGGCCGCCCCGCGCGGGCGCGGTCCCGGGCCGGGTGGCGGCGTCGACGGCGATGCGGGACGCCTCGCGCGATTCCCCGGGCGTCAGCCGGCCGGAGTGCGAGGCGACGACGGCCGTGGGCTCCGGGGCATCGGACACGGGCGATCCGGCCGCCTGGAGGGCGGCGATCCCGCCGCCCGCCAGCACCGCCGTCAGACCCAGCGCCGCGGATACGCGCCATCGCCGGTGACGGCGCCCCCTCGTATCGTCCGCGCCCCTGTCAGTGGCGTTGTCTCTCATCACCCAGCCGTTTCCGTTGTCGGTCAGGAGAGCCCGGTGGGGCTCGCGGTGACAGCACTCGGCCGGATCCTGGATTGTCGCTGGTGCGTTCCCCGTCCGCACCGACGGGATTCAAGCCGCTGACGACGGCTTGCGCGGACCCCCCGGACACTTCGCTGTCCACTGATGGCTCACGCTTTCACCACTCCGGGCGGGGTAACAGTCGCATTTGTCATCAAGCGGCTGTGAGAAACGCATGTCCCGATGGGTGGCCGAACGGCCGCAAAGCGATGACGGGGAAGGCCCCTTGGAAGCCGCTCTGCCATCATGCTCACATGAGCCATTCGATCACCATTCGATGTGACATCTGTGGCGCCACTCATTCCTCCTCCGCGGCCGACAGCATTGGTGCGCTTCGCGAGGCCATCGTCAAAATGAGCTGGTCCAGGGCGCGATGGGATGACCGGGTGATCGATATGTGCGGTGGGTGCGGCGTCCGGGAAAAGGCGCCGAGCGAGTCCGGACGACGATGCGGTTCCTGCGAGGGCGGCGAACTCTTCGATGCCCTTGGACACGACAGAATCGGACATCGTTTGGCCAATGCATTACTCAGAGCTGGTATCGATAATCTCGAACTACTCTCCAGTTTCTCCGCGCGTCAGCTTCGCGATCTGGAAGGCATCGGCGCCGTGAGCGCACACCACGCACTCAATCGTCTGCACTCCGCACCGAGCGAAAGGCCATCGTGAAGGAATATTCCACCGGAACATCCGCGCGGCCCACTGTGTACACCGGCCTACGCCACCGGGTGCTGTGGGTGGTGGGTGTGGTGTTCTCCGCCGGCCTGCTGGCGCCGCTGTTATTCTTCGGCGCCGCCCGTAAGGGGATTGTGTCGCGCACCGTACCCGCCGGGTACGCGGTGGCCATCTATCCGATCGCGCTCGGGCGCCAGTGGCTGCCCGACCCGGGTAACTGGATCTCATGGACACTGGCGGCCGTGGTTCTCACCGCGGCCGTCCATGTCGCGCTGCTGGATACCGGCCGTACGCCCGGCGGTTGACCGTCGGGCGCGGGCCTCAGCTCTGTGCGGTGGGGCGGACCACGATCTCGCCGACGTCGACACCGGACGGCTGCTCGACGGCGAACGCGATGGCGCGGGCGATGGCGTTCGGCGGCATCGCGATCTTGGCCATGGAGTCCTGGATCTGGCTCTTCGCGTCCGGGTCGGTGATGGAATGCGCGAGCTCCGTCTCGGTGAACCCCGGCGAGATGGTGGTCACCCGCAGCGACTCGCCCGCCTCCTGGCGCAGCCCCTCGGAGATGGCGCGTACGGCGTTCTTGGTGCCGGCGTAGACCGACATCCGCGGGACGATGGTCAGCCCGGCGGTGGAGAGGGTGTGGACGAAATGCCCGAAGCCCTGCTCGCGGAAGACGGGCAGAGCCTCGGCGATGCCGTACAGCACGCCCTTGATGTTGACGTCGACCATCTCCTCCCAGTCCTCGACGCGCAGATCGTCGAGGGCGGAGATCGGGCTGATACCGGCGTTGCTGACCAGTACATCGAGCTTTCCGTACCGCTCGCGTGCCGTCGCCACCAGGCGGGACAGGTCCTCGCGCCGCTTCACATCGGTGACGACGGGGACGGCCTCGCCGCCGGCCTCGGTGATCCGGGCCGCCAGCGCCTCGATGCGGTCCGACCGCCGCGCGGCGAGGACGACCTTGGCGCCGCGCTCGGCCAGCAGCAGCGCGGTGGCCTCGCCGATGCCGCTGCTCGCGCCCGTAATGGCGATGACCTTGCCTTCGATACCGGACATCATGGGGAGTCCTTCCAGAGGGATTGCGGGAAAAGGGGGAGGCGGGGATGGCCTACAGTAAGAAGCGGAGCCGCCTCCACTTCACTCCGTCCACACTAAGCGGATGCGCCTCCACTTAGCAACCGGGGAATGAGGAGAGTCGTCGATGGCCAGGGATCCAGGGCGCCCGCTGCGGGCCGACGCGCAGCGCAACCGGGAGAAGATCCTCTCCGCCGCGGTGCGGGTGTTTGCCGAGGAAGGGCTGGATGCCCACCTCGAGCGCATCGCCAAGGAGGCGGGCGTGGGCACCGGCACCCTCTACCGGAACTTTGCGACCCGCGAGCTGCTGATCGAGGCCGCCTACCGCAATGAGCTGGCCCGGCTCTGCGACGCCGCCCCCGAGCTGCTGGCGGCCCTGCCCCCGCGCGAGGCCATGCGTGCGTGGCTGGGCCGCTTCATGGACTACGCGAACGCCAAGCTGGGCATGGCGGACGCGTTGCGGGGCGTCGTCGCGTCGGGCGTCAATCCGTACGCCCAGAGTCACGAGATGATCCAGGACGCCCTCTCGCGGCTGATGGGCGCCGCCGCCGCGGCCGGTGTGATCCGGTCGGACATCAGCGCGACCGACGTGTTCGCCGCTCTGACCGGCATCGCCCTCGCCTCGGGGAAGCCCGAGCAGCGGGAGCAGGCCGACCGCCTCCTCGACCTCACCCTGGACGGACTGAGCGCCGGATCCCGTCCTCAGTAAAGATTTCTGAGTTTTCAGTACAGACTCTTGTGCCAGCCGCTCAGCGCTCTTAGCGTGTCCGGCCATGGAGAACGAACACCCCACGGACCGGGCCGCCGGTACCGGCGACGAGTCCGTAGGCGACCGGCTGCGTGCGCTGCGCAAGGCACGACGGCTGACGCTGCGGACCGTCGCCGAGGCCGCCGCGATCAGTGAGGGCTATCTGAGCCAGATAGAGCGCGGGCAGGCCAACCCCAGCATCGCCACCCTCCAGCAGGTCGCCGCCGCGCTCGGCCTGAAGGTGGCCGATCTGTTCGGCGACGACTTCACCAGCGGCCCGAGCGTGCTGCGCGCCGAGGAGGCGCCCCGGCTCGCCCTCGGGGTGCTCGGCGGGCGCAAGTTCCGGCTGACCCCGGGGCCGCAGCACCATCTCGAGGTGTTCCTGGGGGAGTTCGACGCCCACGGCTCCACGGGGGAGACCCTCTACAGCCACGGCGACTCGGAGGAGTTCCTGTACGTACTCGAGGGCACGGTCTCGCTCCAGCTCGGCGACCGCTCCTTCACCCTCGGGGCCGGTGACAGCATCCGCTACTCCTCCGCCGTACCGCACCGGCTGAGCGAGACGGCCGCGGCGGCCGCCCGGGTGCTGTGGGTGATCAGCCCGCCCAGCTACTGACCCGCACCCCTGGGTCCACGCTCCTCGGTCCGCCCTTCTCGATCCGCGACGAAACCGGGGCCATCCTCAGGCCGCCCGACCAGCGGCCGTACGATCACGATTGGCTGAGTGCCGCAGTGCTGAACGGAAATGTGTCCTTCTGGTACCGCCAGACCGGCTTCCCCGAACGGCGTCCGCCCCTCGACGGTGACCTCGCCACCGATGTGTGCGTCGTGGGCGCGGGCTTCACCGGGCTGTGGACCGCGTACTACCTCAAGCAGGCTGTCCCCGATCTCGATATCACCGTCGTGGACCGGGAGTTCGCCGGATTCGGCGCCTCGGGGCGGAACGCCGGCTGGCTCAGCTGCAAGATCGCCGGATCGGCCGGGACCTATGCGAGGAAGCGCGGACGCGAGGCCGTCATCGCCCTGCAGCGGGAGATGATCCACACCGTGGACGAGGTGATCTCGGTGGCCCGTACCGAGGGCATCGAGGCCGACATCGTCAAGAGCGGTTATCTCACCGTCGCCCACGGCGCGGCCCAACTGCCCCGGTTGCGCACGGCGTACGACCAGCTGCGGCACTGGGGCGCACAGGACCTGGAGTGGCTGAGCGCGCCCCGGGTCGCCGAGCGGCTGCGCCTGGACGGGGCGCTGGGCGGCTACCACAATCCGCACTGCGCCCGGGTCCACCCGGCCAAGCTGGTGCGGGGCCTGGCCCGCGCGGTGGAGGCGCGGGGCGTACGGATCCTGGAGTCCACCCCCGTCACCGCCATCGCCCCCGGCCGGGTCAGCACCCCGTTCGGCACCATCAGCGCGGGCCGGATCGTCCGCGCCACCGAGGGCTTCACCAGCGGTATCGAGGGCGAGCGGCGCACCTGGCTGCCGATGAACTCCTCGATGATCGTCACCGAGCCGCTCCCCGACGAGCTGTGGAAGCGGCTCGGCTGGGAGGGGCAGGAACTCCTCAGCGACGCCACCCACGCCTACACCTACGGACAGCGCACCGCGGACGGCCGTATCGCCATCGGCGGCCGCGGGGTGCCCTACAAGTTCGGCTCCCGCACCGACCGGGCCGGACAGACCAGCGCGGACACCGTGCGCGCCCTGCGGCGGATCCTCACCGGCCTCTTCCCGGACACCGCCGAGGCCGCCATCGACCACACCTGGTCGGGGGTGCTGGCCGTGCCCCGAGACTGGTGCGCCTCGATCGACTACGACCCGGCCACCGGCCTCGGTTTCGCGGGCGGATACGTCGGCCATGGCGTGGCCGCCACCAACCTCGCCGGTCGCACGCTGTGCGATCTGCTGCTCGGCCGCTCCACCGAGCTGACCGCGCTGCCCTGGGTCGGCCACCGCACCCGTCGATGGGAGCCCGAACCGTTCCGGTGGATCGGGGTGCACGGCATGTACGCCGCGTACCGCGCCGCCGACCGCTCCGAGTCCTCCGGCCGCACCACCACCTCCCCCATCGCCCGTCTCGCCGACCGCATATCTGGACGCTGACCATGAGCAAGCCCACCGCCACCGCCGCGGCCACGGACCGCGCCACGGCCACCGACCGCGAGCGGACCGCCCGCAAGGCGGGTCTCGCCTCGTTCATCGGCACCACCGTCGAGTGGTACGACTTCTACATCTACTCCACCGCGTCCGCGCTCGTCCTCGGCAAGATCTTCTTCGGCGGCGGTGACACCACCGGCGCGCTGGAGGCGTTCGGCAGCCTGTGGCTCGGATTCCTCGCCCGGCCGATCGGCGGCATCGTCTTCGGCCACCTCGGCGACCGGATCGGCCGGAAGAAGACCCTGGTCACCACGTTGCTCATGATGGGCATCGCCACCACCTTGATCGGGCTGCTCCCCGGCTACGACGAGGTCGGCGTATCCGCGCCCATCGCACTGGTGCTGCTGCGCATGGTGCAGGGCATCGCGGTCGGCGGCGAATGGGGCGGCGCCGTCCTCATCGCCAGCGAACACGCGCCCAAGGGGAAGGCTCTGTCGTTCGGCGCCTTCGCCCAGCAGGGGTCACCGGCCGGATCGATTCTGGCCACCGGGATGTTCGCCCTGCTCACCCAGCTTCCGGACGACGACTTCGACGCCTGGGGCTGGCGCGTTCCCTTCCTCTTCTCCGCCGTGATGGTGGTCATCGGCCTCGTCGTGCGGCTCAAGGTCGAGGAGTCCCCGGAGTTCGCCCGGCTGCGGGACGAGAAGCGGGTCGCGAAGGTCCCCCTGCGGGAGCTGGTCACCCGCCACCCCGGAACCCTCGCCCTCGGCGTGCTCGCCAGCTCGATCGGCATCGCCGCCACCTACTTCATCACCACCTTCGTCCTGTCCTGGTCCACGGGCAGCCTCGGCATGGAGCGCTCCACCATGCTGAACGTGCTGCTCGTCTACAGCGTCATCCAGTTCTTCACCCAGCCCTTCGGGGTGCTGCTGGCCGATCGCTTCGGCCCGCGCCGCACCGTGGCGGCCCTGCTGAGCCTCAACTTCGCTCTGGTGCCCGTGATGTACGCCTGTGTCTCGACGACTCAGCCGGTCGTCGTGGGGCTCGGCATCTGTCTGCTGGGCATCACCGGCGCGATGAACTACGCGATCCTGGCCGGACTGCTCGCCGCCGCCTTCCCGATCTCCGTGCGCTACACCGGTATCTCCCTCTCCTACCAGCTGTGTTCGGCGCTCATCGGCGGTACGGCACCCCTGGTCGGCGAGTGGCTGCTGCGCTCGACCGGCGGCTCGATCGTGCCGGTCGTGATCTACCAGATGGCGCTGGTGGCGGTGTCCCTCATCTGCTCCCTGGCGCTGCTGAAACGCTCGCGAGAGGCGTAGCCACGGCCGGGTGGCCCGGCTACGGCGACGCGGCGGCCCAGCCGCGGCCGGGCCGCCCCGCCGGTCACAGCGCCGCGTACACCGCCTTCACCAGGGTCATCTTCCGGGGGTCGTCGACGATGTGCGGGCCCATACGGTTCATCACATAGCCCAGGGAAAGCTCCGCCTCCGGGTCCGCGAGCCCGCAGGAGCCGCCGAAGCCGTCATGGCCGACGGCGCGCGGGTTGGGGCCGTACGAGCCGTGCGCACCGCTCAGCCACACCCCGAGCGCCACCTCCGTGTCCCGGCCGAGAGCCTCGCCCAGGACCAGGTCCCGGCAGGAACCCTGGCCTTCGCGGGCGCGCTCGGCGGCCTCCGTGGACAGCACCCGGCGGTCGTCGGCCAGACCGCGGCGGGCGAGGATGCCGTACAGCTCGGCGATGGCGCGGGCCGTGCCATGGCCGTTGAGGGCCGGCAGCTCGGCCTCGCGCCACTCCCGGCTGTTGGCCTCGGCCGCGCCGACCACCGGATTGCCCAGCGCCGCCAGGGCGACGGGGGTGAACCGCAGGCCCGCCGCGGCCTGTTCACCGCCCGGCCGCCCGGCCCGCGGACCGATCAACTCGGCGGCCCGGCCGGTCTCCTTCTCCGGAAGGCCGATGGTGAAGTCCATGCCCAGCGGCCCGGTGACCTCCTGCCGCAGGAACTCGCCGGGCAGCAGCCCGGTGATCCGCCGGATCACCTCGCCGATCAGGAAGCCGTAGGTGAGCGCGTGATAGCCGCTCCGGGTGCCGGGCTCCCACCACGGCTCGGCCGCGGCCAGCCGGGCGGTGGTCAACTCCCAGTCGTACAGCTCCGCCACGCTGTGCGGCTCCCGCAACCCCGCCAGCCCCGCCCGGTGCGAGAGGAGATACCGCACCGGCAGCGAGCCCTTGCCGGCCGCGGCGAACTCGGGCCAGTACGCGGCCACGGGCGCGTCCAGGTCCAACAGCCCGCGGTCCGCCAGCACATGGGCACACAGCGCCGCCGGCCCCTTGGTGGTCGACCACACATTGACCAGGGTGTCCCGCTCCCAGGGGCGGGTGCGCCCGCCGTCGGCCCAGCCGCCCCACAGATCCACCACGGTCTGCGAGCCGATCCGCACGGCCACCGCGGCGCCCAGCTCGTCGCGTTCGCCGAAGTTCGCCTCGAAGGCGGCCCGCACTCCGGCGAACCGGGGGTCGCAGTGGCCCTGGATCGGGGCCGGGGACTCGGTCATATGGTTTCTCCTGACGCTCGGGTGGTCGGCGGGGCCGGTGGCAGTCAAGCCCGGTCGGTGAGCACGACCTCGCAGCCGCGCAGCTCATAGCCGGCGATCTCGTCCTTGAAGCCGACCCTGGGCGGGGACGCCATACGGATACCGGGCAGGGCGAACAGCCGGCTGAGGAAGACATCCGTCTCCAGAAGCGCGATGGCGGCTCCGGGGCATTTGTGCGCACCGTCCCCGAAGGACAGCCCCGGCGCACCGGCGCCCGCGGCCATCGGGCGGCCCGGACGGAGCAGCTCCGGCCGTTCGCCCACCGTACGGCCGTCGAGATTGGCCTGGTGGAGCAGGACATCGACCAGCTCCCCGGTCGGCACCGTCACCTCCGCGCCCGCATCCTGTCCGCCGCCGGGCAGCCGGAGCGGTGCGGTGGTACGACGGCGTAGCCGGCCGATGACCGGTTCGAGCCGGAGGATCTCCTGCAGGATCGCGATCCGGCCGGGCTCGTCGGCCGCTCGGTACCGCGCCAGCAGGGCGGCGTCGCCGAACAGATGCCACGCGGCCACATTGACGAACTCCCGGGTGGTGACCATGCCCGCGGCGGCGAAGGTGATGCACTCGCCCAGGATCTCGCCCGCCGAACACCCCTCGTCCAGCAGATGGGAGATCAGGTCGTCGCGCCGCCGTCGCCGCCGGGTGCGTACGGCCGGGCGGACATCGCCCCAGTAGATCCGCAGCCAGTTGGCGTTCTGTCGCAGCAGCCAGCGGATCCCGTGCAGACTGGTCAGCCCCGGGGTGCCGAACTTCTCGGGGAAGAAGCGCTCCAGCCGCCGCCGGATCCCGGGCCGGCTCTCCGTCAGGCCGATCACGGCACTGGCCACCTCGATCGCCAGATGGAAGGCGGCGTCGGCGAGCAGGCCCCGGCCGGTCTCCCGGATGGTGTCGATCTGTGCCTCCGCCACCCGGACCATGACCTCGCGATAGTGCTCGTCGACCCGGCGCGGGGTGAAGAACCGGGCGGTCTGCCGCCGGTCCTCACGGTGTTCGTGACCGTCCCGGTAGAGCACCGGCCGCCGGAACCGGGACGGCAGCTTCTGCACGGTCTCGATGCCGAGTCCGGCCTGCACGGTGGCGGTGCTGCGCAGGACGGCGCGGGCCTCCTCGTAGCCGGCCACCTGCCAGATCCCGTCGGGCCCCCGCCGCACCGGGCAGCCGCCTCCGTACGGCCCCCGGTCGACCCTGCGCTCCCCGAGTTCCCGCGCTCCGTGGCCCGGTGGCCCGTGGTCCTGCGCTCCGTGGTCTCGTAATCCGTCGTCGTGTGATCCGCCGCCCATGGGCGGCACCTCCCGGCCCAGACTAGGAGTAGCGCGGCCACCTTACGGGCTCCGGATGCCGCTTTCCCAGGTCTAGGCTCGATTTCATGGACAGCGAGAACCCTCTGGGGCGCTTTCTGCGCGCCCGCCGTGAACTGGTGCGGCCCGAGGACGTGGACATCCTGCCCGCCGGCCGGCGCCGGGTGGCGGGTCTGCGCCGCGAGGAGGTCGCCCTGCTGGCGGGGGTCAGCACCGACTACTACGTACGGCTGGAGCAGGGCCGGGAGCGGCATCCCTCGGCACAGGTGGTCGAGGCGCTGGCCCGGGCCCTGGTGCTGGAGGAGGACGCGGTCGCCCATCTGCACCGGCTGGCCCGTCCGGCCCCCGGCCGGCGGCGCCCGGCCGCGCGGCGGGAGCGGGTGAGCCCGACCCTGCTGCGGATGATGGAGGGCTGGCCGCGGACACCGGCCGTCGTCCTGGGGCGTTGTCTGACCGTACTGGCCCACAACACCCTGGGCAGGGCCCTGTTCGACGGGCACACCCACAGCGGGGACCTGATGCGGCTGGTCTTCCTCGACCCGGACGCGCGGGAGTTCTACCCCGACTGGGAGCGGGTGGCGGTCAACACCGTCGCCGGGCTCCGCGCGGCGGCCGGAATCGACGAGGAGGACCCCGAACTGATTGCCGTCGTCGGTGAGTTGTCGCTGAAGAGCGAGGCGTTCCGGCGGCTGTGGGCCCGCCATGACATCCGTCAGAAGACCCATGAGACCAAGCGCTTCCGGCACCGGCTGGTGGGGGAGCTGACGCTGGAGTACGAGGCACTGACCGTGAACAGCGCCCCCGGTCAGCAGCTCGTCGTCTACCAGGCCGAACCGGGCAGCCCGTCCGAACAGGCGCTGTCCCTGCTGGGCAGCCTCGCCGCCGACGCGGTGGAGACACCCCACGACACCATGAGCACCACGACGAAGGACTCTTCCGCATGACCGTGATCGACTCGCCCGTCTGGTTCATCACCGGCTGTTCCACCGGTCTGGGCCGGGCACTCGCCACCGCCGTCCTCGACCATGGCCACCGCGCGGTGGTCACCGCCCGCGACCCCGGGCAGCTGGCCGACGTCGTCGCCGGGCACGGGGACCGCGCGCTGGCCCTGGCACTCGACGTCACCGACAAGGACCAGGTGGCGGAGGCCGTCAAGGAGGCCCAAAGCGCCTTCGGACTCATCGACGTCCTGGTCAACAACGCGGGCTACGGCTATCTCGCCGCTCTCGAAGAGGGCGAGGACGAGGAGGTGCGGGCCCTGTTCGACACCAATGTCTTCGGCCTGGTCGACGTCACCCGGGCGGTGCTGCCGGGCATGCGCGCCCGCCGCTCCGGCCACATCGTGAACATCTCCTCCCTCGGCGGCCTGGCCGCCTTCGGCGCCACCGGCTACTACCACGCCACCAAGTTCGCCGTGGAGGGCCTCTCCGAATCGCTGGCCGCCGAGGTGGCCCCGCTGGGCATCAAGGTGACGATCGTCGAACCCGCCGCCTTCCGCACCAACTGGTCCGGCCCCTCCATGCGGCAGTCCGCCATCGCCATCGACGACTACGCCGAGAGCGCGGGCGCGCGGCGCACCAGCACCCTCGCCACCTACGGCCACCAGCCCGGGGACCCGGCCCGGGCGAGCGAGGCCATCATCGGCGCGGTGGAGGCGGAGGAGCCCCCGCTGCGGCTGCTGCTGGGCAAGGCGGCCTACGACATCGCCCAGGCCAGGCTGGATTCCCTCAGGACCGCCTTCGACGCCTGGCGCGATGTCACCCTCGGAGCCGACTACCCCGTGGCTGCACGCTAGGCCCGCCGACTACCCCGTGGCAGCGTCCTGGACCCGCCGACCCGCCGGGGCCGTCAGCGCCCCCGCACCCGGCGGCCCCACCGGCGCAGCAGTCCCCGCCGGGTCCGGGAAGCCCGCAGGCCAAAGGGCCGACGGTCCGGCGGACCCGCCATGGCGTGGCTGGGCGTCCACTGACCGTCGGGGGAGAGGATCGGCGCCTTGCGTTCCGCCTGCGCCCGGACCTCGTGATGGGAGTCATGGGCGGTCACCCGGAATGCCTCGTCATGGGAGGCCAGGGCCGCCCGCAGGGCCGTGCCGGTCGCGCCGCGGCGGCGGGCGAGGGACGCCACCCAGCCGAGGAAGCCCATGAGCGCTGCGAGCACCCCGGCGACGATCAGATACGGCAGCACATCACCCATGGGCCGAGGTTATGTCAGGCCGCACCTCGTCGAGGAGACCCAATTCGAGACGGCTCAGCCGCCCGGGGTCGGCGATCACCTCGTACGCGGTGATCCGCTCGTCCTCGACGGTGAGGGTCAGGGCGAGCAGCAGTCGGCCGCGCGGGGCCACGACGATCCCCACCGCCCCGTTCACCAGTGCCGGCTCGGCCAACCGCGACCTCGGCGCGAGCCCGGCGGTCTCCTCCGCCACCGCCCGCGCACCGCGGGTCACCGTCGGCACCCCCTCGGGCAGGGCGGCGCGGTCGGCACGCCGTACGACATCCGGGTCCAGCACCGTAAGCAGCGCCTCCAGGTCCCCGCCTCGGGCGGCGGCGAGAAAGGCGTCGACGGTGCGCCGCTGCCGGTCCAGCTCGGCGCGGGGCACCGCCGCGCCACCCCGCACCTTCTGGCGGGCGCGGCTGGCGAGCTTCTTCGCGGCGACCGGTGAGCGCTCCACGATGGGCGCGATCCGGTCGAACGGCACCGCGAACACATCGTGCAGCACAAAGGCGATCCGCTCGGCGGGGCCCAGCGTGTCCAGCACCACGAGCAGCGCCCTGCCGACCGAGTCGGCCAGCACCGCCTCCTCCTCGGGATCGCCGCCGTCCCCGCGCTCCCGGGCCAGGTCGGGCAGCTCCTGTCCGACCGGTTCCTCCCGGTGCGCGGTGCGGGAGCGCAGCATGTCCAGGCAGATCCGGGAGACGACCGTCCGCAGCCAGCCGGACAGGTTCCCGACCGCCTCGGTGTCGGCACGGCTGAGCCGCAGCCATGTCTCCTGGACGGCGTCGTCCGCCTCGCTGAGCGAGCCGAGCATCCGGTAGGCGACCGCCCGCAGCGGGCCGCGGTGCGTCTCGAACCGCTCCGCCAGCCCGTCCTGCGGGTGCTGTCCGTCTCCCGGCTTCCGCCCGTCCATCGGTCACCTTTCCTCGCCGCGCTCCGTCACCTCTTCAGACGTATCCCACGCGGCCGGGGTGACCAGGCCGAGGTGACGAGGAGAGACACCATGAGCACCACCACCTGTCCGGCTGTCCTGGACCAGCCGCTGCTGCGCCCCGCGGACCTGGGGGACCTCCGGCTGCCCAACCGGGTGGTGATGGCCCCCATGACCCGGGCCCGGGCCACGGGCGGGGGGCTGGTCCCGAACGGTATGCACGCGGCCTACTACGGCCAGCGGGCCGGGGCCGGGCTGATCATCACCGAGGGGACCTGGGTCAGTGAGCGGGCCATCGGTTTCCCGAACGTCCCCGGTGTCTACAGCGAGGAGCAGGTCGGCGGGTGGCGGCGGGTCACCGACACCGTCCACGCCCACGGCGGCCGGATCGTGCTGCAGCTGTGGCACACCGGCGCCGCCTCGCACCCCGACCACCTCGGGGGAGCCCTTCCGGCCGGCCCCTCGGCGGTCGATCCCCGGGAGCGCTCCTACACGCCCGGCGGGCCCAGGGAGACGGTCACCCCGCGGGAGATGACGATCACGGACATCCGGGACACCGTCGCGGACTACCGCGCGGCGGCGGCGAACGCCCGCCGCGCCGGTTTCGACGGGGTCGAGATCCACGCCCTCGGCTCGTTCCTGATCCCGCAGTTCCTCAATCCGCGGCTGAACCGCCGCCACGACGCCTACGGCCACGACCCGGCCGGCCGGCGGCGGCTGCTGATGGAGATCGTCGACGCGGTGGCCGCGGCCTGGGACGGCCGCCGGGTGGGCGTCCGCCTGTCGCCGTACTGGACCGCCGAGCGGTTCACCGCCGATGAGCGGACGCTCGCCGACTACGACGCGCTCGTGGCGGAGCTGTGCGACCGCCCCGTGGCCTATCTGCATCTGCGGGGACCGGCCCTCGCCGCGCCGGGTGCCGCCCCCGGCCACGACGCCTTCGCCCGCTACCGGCGTCTCTTCGACGGCCCGCTGATCGCCAACCACGGCTTCGACCGGGGGACCGGGAACGCCGTGATCGAGGCGGGGCTCGCGGACGCCGTCTCCTACGCCAGGCACTTCGTGGCCAACCCCGACCTGGTGGCCCGGTTCGCCCTGGACCGCGAGCTGGCGGCGGGCGACCCGGGGACGTACTACACCGGCGGGGCGGGCGGCTATGTCGACTATCCCGCGAGTGGCCGGGGGACGGCGTCAGACGGGTGAGAGTGCCCGCGGCCGGGTCGGGGGCGGAGAGCGCCGCGGCGGCGTCAGGCGTTGAGGGCGCCCGAGCCGAGCAGTCCGAACAGCGCCAGGCCGATGATGATCCGGTAGATCACGAAGGCGTTGAACGAATGCTTGGCGACGAACTTCAACAGCCAGGCGATGGAGGCGTAGGCCACGGCGAAGGACACCACCGTGCCCACCGCGAGCGGCACCGTGCCCACGCCACCGCCCATGGCGTCCTTGAGCTCGTAGAGACCGGCGCCGGTCAGCGACGGAATACCCAGGAAGAAGGAGAGCCGGGTGGCGGCCAGGCGGTCCAGGTCGAGCATGAGGCCGGTGGCCATCGTGGCGCCCGAGCGGGAGAAGCCGGGGAAGAGCAGCGCGAGGATCTGCGAGGAGCCGACCAGCATCGCGTCCTTGACGCTGGTGTCGTCCTCCCCGCGCTTGTGGCGGCCCATCCGGTCGGCCAGCCACATCAGCCCGCTGCCCACGATCAGCGAGGCGGCCACCACCCACAGGGAGGCGAGCGGGCCTTCGATCAGCGGTTTGGCCGCGAGGCCCACGACCACGATGGGGATGGTGGCGTAGATGACCCACCAGGCGAACTTGTAGTCGTGGTGGTAGCGCTCCTCGCGGTTGACCAGTCCCCGTCCCCATGCGGTGGCGAAGCGCCGGATGTCGCGGAAGAAGTACAGCAGCACGGCGGCGATGGCACCGACCTGGATCACCGCGGTGAAGGCGACGACGGACTTGTCGTCCACCGGGATGTCCATCAGCCCCTCAGTGATCTTGAGGTGACCGGTGGAGGAGACCGGGAGGAACTCCGTGACCCCCTCGACGACGCCGAGAACCACGGCCTGTCCGATGTTGATCGCGCTCACGTGTTCCGTCCCGCCGGTGTCTTTCCGTAACCAGTGAATGTCTACGGGACGGTAGACGATGGATCGGGAAGGTGACCAATCGACGGGCGGCCCACGGCGATCGTCGCGATCGCGGGGCAGGGGCGGCCGCGGTATCCGGGCATCGCCGCGGCCCGTGCCCGTAGAGAGAGGGGCACGGGCCGCCGCGGCCAAAAAGGTCAGGCGGCCGGACCGGAGCCGCTGAGCAGGCTCCGTACGCCGGTGGCCGAGAGGGTGACGGCCTCCGGGGCACCCGCGTCGATGGTCAGGGAGAGCTCTTCGGAGGGCCATCCCTGGGCCAGTGCGCCCAGCGGCACCAGGTGGTACCGCTCGATCTGGGGCAGGGCCTGGTGCATCCGGTCCGGAGTGGTGAAGACCGGTACCAGCTGAGCGCCGTCCTCCTGCTGGAACACGGGCAGGGTCACGGCCTGGGGGTCGGTCTCCTCTCCGCTCTCGGCGGAGGGGAGGAGGACCTCACTGTTGGCAAGGGTGTTCAGCGCCGACTCGTCCGCCCGGTCGGCCGCCAGCTCGCCGAGGGCCTGCTGGGTGGCGGAGACGTTTTCATCGGAAGGGCTGGTCATGATTCCGTCCATGGATCGGGTTTTGGGTCTTCATGGGTTTCTGGGTCCCAGAGCGACTGGATTCAACAGCCGCGGCTGGCTCGAATACCCCGCCTCATGGAACTCACACGTCCCCCTCGCGCTCGATTCTTCCCCGGGGGCCCGACAGGGCCCGACCCAGCCCGCCCGGGAAGGTGCCCCGGGCTACGACTTGGCCCAGCCCAGCGACCGCTCGACCGCCCGCTGCCAGTTCTCGTACTCCGCCTCCCGCCGCGCGGGGTCCATCGTGGGCATCCATTGGGCCGCGCGGTGCCAGTTGCGGCGCAGCCCCTCCAGATCGGGCCAGTAGCCGGAGGCGAGCCCGGCGGCGTAGGCGGCCCCGAGGGAGACGGTCTCGGAGACCATGGGGCGCACCACGGGCAGGTCCAGGACATCGGCCAGGAACTGCATCAGCAGATTGTTCGAGGTCATCCCGCCGTCCACCTTCAGCTGCCGCAGCGGCTGGGGCGAGTCGGCGTTCATGGCGTCGACCACCTCCCGGGTCTGCCACCCGGTGGCCTCCAGAACCGCCCGGGCCAGATGTCCCTTGGTGATGTACGAGGTGAGCCCGACGATCACCCCGCGCGCGTCGCTGCGCCAGTGCGGGGCGAAGAGCCCGGAGAAGGCGGGAACGATGTAGCAGCCGCCGTTGTCCTCGACGCCGCGGGCCAGGGTCTCGATCTCGGGGGCGCTGTGGATCATGCCCAGGCGGTCGCGGAACCATTGCACCAGCGAGCCGGTGACGGCGATCGGGCCCTCCAGTGCGTAGACCGTCGGCTCGTCGCCCACCTTGTAGCCCACCGTGGTCAGCAGCCCGTGCCGGGACCGTACGAGCTCGGTGCCGGTGTTGAGCAGGAGGAAGCTGCCGGTGCCGTAGGTGCACTTCGCCTCGCCGCTGGCGAAACATGTCTGCCCGAACAGCGCCGCCTGCTGATCGCCGAGCGCGGCGCAGATCGGGACCTGCGGCAGCAGGGCGCGGGCCATGCCGTAGCACTCGGCGGAAGGACGGATCTCCGGCAGCATCGCCCGGGGCACATCGAAATAGGCCAGCAGCTCATCGTCCCAGGTCAGGCTGCGGATGTTCATCAGCATGGTGCGGCTGGCGTTGGTGGCGTCGGTGAGGTGCAGTCCGCCGTCGGGCCCGCCGGTGAGGTTCCAGATCAGCCAGCTCTCCATCGTGCCGAACAGCACGTCCCCGCGCTCCGCGCGCTCGCGCAAGCCGTCGACATGGTCGAACAGCCAGCGCAGCCGTGGCGCGGAGAAGTAGGTCGTGGGCGACAGCCCGCAGCGTTCGAGGAAGAAGTCGTCACCCGTGGTCCGCCGCAGCTCCTCGACATAGCCGCTGGTACGGGTGTCCTGCCAGGTGATGGCGTGGCACACCGGAACGCCGGTGCGGCGGTCCCAGACGACCGTGGTCTCGCGCTGATTGGCGATGCCGATGGCCACGATCTGCTCGGGCCGGATCCCCGCGCCCTCCAGGGCCCGGGGCACGACCACACGGCGCAGATGGGACCAGATCTCGGCGGGGTCGTGCTCGGCCCAGCCGGGCTTGGAGAAGTACTGCTGATGTTCTCGCTGGCCGACCGAGACCAGCCGTCCCTGGTGGTCGAAGAGGATGCACCGGGTGGACATGGTGCCCTGGTCGATGGACATCACATAGCGTTCAACCATGGCCTGGCCTGCCTTCGGGCGGGTTCGAGCAGGGCACGGGCGTCACCAGCGGGCCGCGCCGAGATCGCGGGAGATCGCCCGGGCGGCGTCGCGCGTCAGCCCGACGAGTGAGGGATGAGGGCGGCCCTTGCTGTCGCAGAGGCGGTCCACGGCGCCGGAGACGCCGACGGCGCCCACCACCAGGCCGCCCTGCCCGCGGATCGGCGCGGCGATATCGGCCTCGCCCACCATCATTTCCTCGGTCGCGACCGCCCACCCGTTCTCGCGGATCTCGCCCATCGCCCGGCTGAGCTGCTGGGGAGAGACGAGCGTGTGACGGGTGTAGTTCTCCGGTTCGGTTTCCATGAGCGGCTCCAGAGGGGTCGCCCCGTATGCCAGCAGGATCTTGCCCAGCGCGCTGGCGTGCAGGGGGAGCAGCGAGCCCACGTCCAGGGTCTGGAAGGTGTCATCGGGCCGGAAGACGTGGTGGACGATGAGGACCTTGCCCTCCAGGGGCACTCCGAGACGGACCGCCTCACCGCTGCGGGCGGCCAGGGCGTCGGTCCAGTTGATGGAGCGGGACCGCAGCTCGTTGATGTCGAGATAGCTGGTCCCCAGGTGCAGCAGCGCCGCGCCGAGCTGGTACTTCCCCGTCGCCTTGTCCTGTTCGACGAAGTCGACGCTCTGCAGAGTGCGCAGAATGCCGTGCGCGGTGCCTTTCGCGAGGCCGAGCGAGGCGGCCACCTCGCCCAGACTGAGCCGACCGGAGCCCTGGGCGAGCAGCCGCAGAATCGCCGCTGCCCGCTCGATGGACTGCACCGGGCCGGCCATGACGCGATCGTAGCTCTTCGGCCAGTGCCACAGCCTGTCGGCGAAAACGCCAAACGTTCGGTAATGCCGACTCGGATTCGTTGACCCCGGCGGATAGGGGCCATAGCGTCCGTATCGGGACAAGAAGACCAGGATGTCAAAAGGTGACCCGAAGGGTGCCCGGCACAGACAACCCACCCGGCTCGGAGAGGAGGAGACGTGGCGGAACAACTGAGCTATCCGAAGCCCGGCGTCACCGGGCAGACCGCGGAGACCGTCGATTTCAACGGCGCCCGTCTCATCGGCTCCCAGGCGCCGGATCCGGACTCCCTGCTGGCGCCGGTGGCGACACGCGACGGGGTCCCGGACCGGCCCCCGGCGGACGAGGGAGACGGCCATGTCCTCCCGGTCCCGCACATCTGCGAGGCCGTGGCCACCGTGCGGCGGCGGGCGCACGCGCTGCTGACCGAATGGGAGCTGTCGGCCGACTGCCTCGACGAGGCGCTCATGGTGATCTCGGAACTGGTCACCAACGCGATCCTGCACGCCCTGCCCCCGGCCGTGCTGCGGCTGCGCTGGACCGAGTGCGAGGGCTCGTCCAGCCTGCGCGTCGAGGTCACCGACGGCGGCCCGGTGCCCGCGGGTCAGCGGGCGGACGAGGACATCGAGCCCGATGAGCACGGCCGCGGGCTCGGGATCGTCACCGCGCTGTCCACGCGCCACGGCAGCCACTCCTGCCATGAGGGCATCACCTGGTGGGCGGACCTGCCGGTCGCCTAACCGACAGCCCGGTCCCAGGTGACCGGGAGCCGATGGACGCCGTAGATCAGCATGTCGTGGCGCAGGGGCACCTCGTCTGGCGGCACCGCCAGGCGCAGCGTGGGGAAGCGCCGCAGCAGGGCGGGAAAGCCCGTCCGCATCTCCATCCGCGCCAGGTGCTGGCCCAGGCACTGGTGAATGCCGTGGCCGAAGGCGATCTGATCGGCCGTCTCGCGGGTGACGTCCAGGGTGTCGGGGTCGGTGAACCGCGAGGGGTCCCGGTTGGCCGAGGCGAGCGACCCGACGACCGTTTCCCCCGCCCGCACCCGCGCCCCGGCGATCTCGAGATCCTCCCGGGCGACCCGTACCGTCCCGAACTGGACGATGGTCAGATACCGCAGCAGCTCCTCGACCGCGTGGTCGATCACCTCGGGCCGCTCCCGCACCAGCTGCGACTGCCCGGGATGGCGCAGCAGGGCGTAGGTACCAAGGGCCAGCATGTTCGCCGTCGTCTCATGGCCCGCGATGAGCAGCAGCAGCCCCACACCGGTCAGCTCCTCGTCGGTCAGCCCGGCCGCCGTGGCGGTGCCGGAGCCGCCGGGCGCGCCGTGCTCGCCGTTGACCAGACGGGAGAGCAGCGCCTCGTCCGGCCGGTGCCGCTTGGTGTCGATCAGCTCCCGCATGTACTCCCACAGCGCGTCCCGGGCCGCGTAGACCTCCTCCTCGCCCTGGCCGATCCGGAGCAGAACGGTGGCCCACCGCTGGAAGTCGGCCCGGTCCTGGTACGGCACCCCCAGCAGCTCGCAGATCACCAGCGACGGGATCGGCTGGGCGAAGGAGGTCACGAGGTCGGCCGGCGGACCGGCGCGCTCCATCGCGGCCAGGTGACCGTCGACGATCTCCTCGATCCGGGGCTGCAGCCGCCGCATCCCCCGGGCGGTGAACCACTTGCTCAGCATCCGCCGGTAGCGGGTGTGCTCGGGTGGGTCCATGCCGATGAACGAGCCCAGCATGCGGCGATCGTCCGGGCGGACCGGAAACGCGTGCACCGGTGAGGAGGTCCGGCGGCGGTCCGAGCTGAACCGGTCGTCCGCCAGCAACTGCGCCACGTCCTCGTGCCGGGTGAGCAGCCAGCCCGCCTTGCCGTCCGGAAAGGCCAGCCGGCTGGCCCCGCCCTCCTCGCGCAGCGCCTCGTAGGCACCGGGCGGGTCGAAGGGGCAGTCGCGATGTCTGGGCAGCGGCGCCGGAGTCGACGCGCGTGATGTGACGGACACGGAAACGTTCCCTTCGAAGGCGAACCGAGTCCCTCCCTTTTGAGCGTAGCTCGGGCCGCTGGGCCGGGCGACGCGACCGGGGGCTACGGCAACCGGCCGTCACCGCGGGTGGTTTCCCCGGTCGACGCGGCATCGCGTGCCGCTCGCCGGAGGAGCCGGGGAACCGTCCGGTGGTGGATCGGCGCGGCCAGGGCCCACAGCGGGCGGCCGGCGGGCCGGTCGAACCGTACGAAGGTCGCCCACAGGACTCTCGCGTCCTCGACGGCCACGACGTTGTGCGTGAGCACCAGCGGGGAGCGCGCGGTGAGGGTCAGCGAGTGATCCGCCGCGTCCGAGACGGCCCACCCCAGGACATGGTGCGGCGAGGTCCTGGGGCGAAGCCGGAGACCGAGCCCCAGCGTCCAGCCCAGCACCAGGAACCGCCGCAGGGGAGCCGGAGCGCCCTCGAAGACGGCCCGCGCCCACTGTTCGGCGGTCAGGGACCCGGCCCGTGGGACCGGTAAGGCGAACGCCGAGGCGTAGTGGGCGTCCGCGAGGTCGTCACGGGCCGCCAGCGCCCCGGGCACCGTGACGCGTCGTGCGCGAGGAGTGGCCGGGGGAGTGGTCATGGGGAGAGCTCCATTTCATGATGTGGCCGGGCTTCATGGCGTGGCCGGCGCTTCCTGGCGTGGCCGGGCCGGCGCGGACGCCGGAAGGTCCCGGGAGCGGCGGATGGGGGAGAAGAGCAGGACCAGCCCGGCGAGCGGAAGGCCCGCCGTGGTGATCCACATGGCGGCCCGGAGCCCCAGCGCGGTGCCGAGCGCACCGCCGAGCAGCGCTCCGAGGGGCAGCATTCCGTAGCTGACGAACGCCGATGACGCGGTGAGCCGGCCGAGCAGCTCCGGTGGGCAATAGCGCTGCTGGAAGCTCGCCTTGATCACATTGCCGGCCACCACCCCGGCGGTGACGCAGAAACCGCCCGCCACGAACAGCACGACCCACGGTCCCTCTGCGGTCATCGGCATGAGCAGCGCGCCCACGGCCAGCCCCAGCTCGAACAGGAGCGTCGCCCGCGCGTCGCCGACCCGGGCGGCCACACGGCGCGCGCAGAACGCCCCGGCGACGCCGCCGAGGCTGACGGCCGCGATGAGCCCACCGACCAGCCCGGGGGACAGGCCGACGGTCCGGACCAGGAAGACCACCCGGATCGACTGGTATCCCATCAGCGCCAGGTTGGACGCGGCGGCGAAGAGCGTCAGGGTGCGCAGCCACCGGTCGCGGGCGATCAGCCGCAGCCCCTCGGCCACCTCGCGGGCCAGCGCCCGGGGCGGACGCTCGGCCCGCGGGACGCGCGGTTCGCGGAAGCCGATGCCGGTCAGGCAGGCAAGGGAGACCAGAAAGGTCGCGGCGTTGACGAACATCCCGTAGACCGCGCCCGCCACCTGTGCGATCAGACCGGCGGAGCCCTGGCCGGCGATCTGCGCCGCGGACGCGCTGCCGTGCAGTTTGGCGTTGCCCTCGGGCTGGTCCTCGGGGTCCAGGAGGCGGGCGAGATACGCGCTATAGGCGGTCTGGAAGAACACCGCAGCCGTACCCGTCAACAGGGCGACGGTCAGCAGCAGTCCGATGCTCAGCAGGCCGCACCAGGCGGCCACCGGGACAGCCGCGAACAGTACCAGCGAAACTGCGGCGGCGGTCAGCATGACCGGCCTTCGGCGCCACCGGTCCACCCAGGCCCCCACCGGAAGGCCGATGACCAGCCAAGGAGCCCAGCTCGCGGCGGTCAGCAGACCGACCTCGAAGGTGTCCGCGTGCAGGGTGGTGACCGCGATCAGCGGCATCGCCACTCCGGTGACGGCCGCACCGTACTTCCCGGCGGTCTCACCGCACCACAGCAGCCGGAAGTCACGGTGGCGCCGCAGCAGGCCACCGGAGGTTCTGGGGGTCACGACGGTCAGGCTCCTTGGGCGGGGAGAAGAGCGGCCGCGTGGCGGAGCAGTGCATGCAGGGCCGGGTTGTCGCTGTTCTTACGCCACACGAGGTTGAGTTCTACCGGCTCCGGAGTGGTCAGCTCCACCGATTTGAAGACGATGTTCGGGTAGCGCGGCCGGGCGGCGGTCTCCGGGACCAGAGCCACGCCCCAGCCGCCGTTCACCAGGGCCAGGATGGTGTGGACCTGGCTCAGATACTGGGAGAAGACCGGGGTGGCGTGGGCGGCGCGGAAGATGCTGATGAGCAGCTCGTTGAAGTAGCGCGCCTCGATGGGCGAGTACATCAGCAGGTCCTGCCCGTCGAAGTCGGCCACCTGGAGCGGGCCTTCGCCCGCCGCCAGCGGATGTCCCGTCGGCAGGGCGGCGAGCAGCCGCTCCCGGGCCGCGGGCCGGGAGCGCAGATCCGGTCCGGTGACCGAGGGCCGTACCAGGCCCAGGTCCAGGCTCTGCTCGGTGACGGCCTCCAGCTGGTCCCGGGTGACCATCTCGCGCAGGGTGATCTCCGCGCCCGGCATGGCGGCACGGGCGATCTCCAGCAGGGTGCCGAGTACGGAGTGGGCGCTGGCCGCCGTGAAGCCGATGGCGATGGACCCCGCCTCGCCCGTCGCCACCTGCCGGGCGGCGAGGACCGCGTGCTCGGACTGCCGCAGAATGCGGCGGGCCTCGGTGAGGAAGGCGCGTCCCGCGGGGGTGAGCCGCACCGAGCGGTTGGTGCGCTCCAGCAGCTGGACCCGCAACTCGGTCTCCAGCAGCTGGATCTGGCGGCTCAGCGGCGGCTGGGTCATCTTCAGCCGTTCCGCGGCCCGGGTGAAATGCAGCTCCTCGGCGACCGTCACAAAGCTGATGAGTTGCATGAGCGTGAACAACGATGCTCTCCCGGTATCAACGCATGCCAATTTTAAGTTAGACGTAGATCGTCTGGCGACCTTAGCTTGCAAAGGAGCTCGCCGGCCGCCCCCGGGGCGGATCCGGCGACATCCACTCGCCCCGCATACGGGCCCACACACAGGGACAACACGTGGTGACCACATCGCATACGGCAACGCACACCGCGCAGCAGGCAGGTGAGGCAACCCTCGACCGGGTCTCCTGGATCCGAGTGTCCTCGGTCGTCCTTCCCCTGGCCACGCCCATCAGCGACGCCAAGGTGCTCACCGGGCGCCAGAAGCCGATGACGGAAGTGGCGTTCCTCGTCGTCGAACTCGCCACCGAGGAGGGACACCAGGGGATCGGCTTCAGCTACTCCAAGCGCGCGGGAGGGCCCGGCCAGTTCGCCCACGCCCAGGAGATCGCGCCCACCCTCCTCGGTGAGGACCCCAGCGATATCGGCAAGATCTGGACCAAGCTGGTGTGGGCCGGTGCCTCCGTGGGCCGCAGCGGGCTGTCCACCCAGGCGGTGGCGGCCTTCGATATCGCCCTGTGGGACCTCAAGGCCAAGCGGGCCGGGCTGCCGCTGGCCAAGCTGCTGGGCGCGCACCGCGACACCGTCCGCTGCTACAACACCTCGGGCGGCTTCCTGCACACGCCGACCGAGCAGGTTCTGGAGAACGCGACGGCCTCCCTGGCCAGCGGAATCGGCGGTATCAAGATCAAGGTGGGGCAGCCGGACGGCAAGGAGGATCTGCGCCGGCTGACCGCCGTACGGGAGCACCTGGGCGACGATGTGCCGCTGATGGTCGACGCCAATCAGCAGTGGGACCGGCCCACCGCACAGCGGATGGGGCGCGCCTTCGAGGAGTTCGGCCTGGTCTGGATCGAGGAGCCGCTGGACGCCTATGACGCACCGGGCCACGCGGCCCTCGCCGCCTCGCTGGACACCCCCGTGGCCACCGGGGAGATGCTGGCCAGCGTCGCCGAACACTGGGAGCTGATACGCCACAACGCGGCGGACATCATTCAGCCCGACGCACCGCGCATCGGTGGCATTACCCAGTTCCTCAAGCTGGCCACCCTCGCCGAGCAGCACCATCTGCAACTCGCCCCGCACTTCGCGATGGAGATCCATCTCCATCTCGCGGCCGCCTATCCGCATGAGCCGTGGGTGGAGCATTTCGACTGGCTGGAGCCGCTGTTCAACGAGCGGCTGCAGATCAGCGACGGCCGGATGCGGGTGTCCGCACGGCCCGGCCTCGGCATCACCCTCAGCGAGCAGGCCCGCGCCTGGACGTGCGCCAAGGCCGAATTCGGCGCCCGGTAAGTCCGGTTCGCGCCGGCGCCGATCGCGAATCCACGGGCACACCCATTGACCAGCGGTGTTCACCCCTCTAGCCTCCATCTTCATATATAGACGGAGTGCATGTACGTGGACTCCTTGGCCCGTGTGGCGACCCGCTCGAGCCTCCAGCTCACCGGCCGCAGTTCAAAGGGGAACTGAAGACATGCCTCTCGTCGTCGTCGGAATCAGCGTGGTGATCCTGCTGTTCCTCATGACCAAGCTGAAGCTCAACGGCTTCATCGCCCTGCTCCTCGTGGCCGTCGGTGTCGCGCTGGTGCAGGGGGTCGAGGTGGAGAAGATCCCCGATGTCCTCGGAGAGGGCGTCGGGGGTCAGATCGGCGACACCATGCTCGTCGTCGGTCTCGGCGCCATGGTCGGCCGGGTCATGGGTGACTGCGGCGCGGCCCAGCGAATAGCCAACACCCTCATCGACACCTTCGGACTGCGCTGGGTCCAGGTGGCGATGGTGGTCACCGCCATGCTCATCGGCGTGACCATGTTCTACGAGGTCGCCTTCGTCATCATCGTGCCGGTGGCGTTCACCATCGTCCGGGTCACCCGGAAGAACCTGCTGTGGGTCGGGCTCCCGATGTCGATCGCCCTGTCGACCATGCACAGCTTTCTGCCGCCCCACCCCGGGCCCACCGCGGTGGCCTCGACCTTCCACGCCTCCGTCGGCCTGACCCTGTTCTACGGGCTGTTCATCGCCGTTCCGGCCGGTGCGCTGATCGCCCTGGTGTGGCCGCGGCTCCCGTTCGTCCGGCGGATGGACCCCGAGATCCCCAAGGGTCTGGTCAGCGAGCGCACCTTCACCGAGGAGGAGATGCCGGGTCTCGGCTGGTCGCTGTCGGTGGCCCTGGTCCCGGTGGTGCTGATCGCCGGCGCCGCGGTGACCGACATGGCCGTGTCCGGCGACAGCCCCGCCCTGCACATCATCACCTTCATCGGCTCCGCGCCGATCGCCCTGCTGCTGACCCTGCTGCTGGCGGTGTGGGCGTTCGGCCCCCGGATCGGCCGGAGCCTGGCCGAGGTCAGCGCCTCCTGCAACTCGGCGGCCCAGGCGATGGCAATGATCCTGCTGGTCATCGGGGCCGGCGGTGCCTTCAAGGAGGTCCTGGTCGAGGGCGGGATCTCCGACTACATCAAGGACCTCACGGACGACTGGTCCATCTCGCCGATCATCCTCGCCTGGCTCATCGCCGTCGTCCTGCGAGTGGCGCTCGGATCGGCTACGGTCGCCGTGGTCACCGCCGCCGGTGTGGTGCAGCCGCTCCTGGAGAACAGCGGAGTCCACCCCGAGCTGATGGTCCTCGCCGTCTCCTGCGGATCGATCGCATTCAGCCATGTGAACGACCCCGGCTTCTGGATGTTCAAGGAGTACTTCAACCTCTCCGTCATCGACGCCATCAAGGCGCGCACCACCTACACCACCGTGCTCGCGGTCCTCGGTCTCGGCGGCGTGCTGGCCATCGAGGCCATTATCTGAACCCTCCCTGTACGACCCCCTCCGACACCGACCCAAGGACGCCACGATGAGCCAGCCGACCATCACCTCGTTCGCCGTCTATCCGGTCGCCGGCCGGGACAGCATGGAGCTGAACCTCTCCGGCGCCCACGGCCCCTACTTCACCCGCAACGTGGTCGTCCTCGAGGACTCCGAGGGCCGTACCGGACTGGGGGAGGTCCCCGGCGGTGAGAAGATCACCCAGACGCTGCGCGACGCCGAATCCCTCGTCGTCGGGGCGCGGGTGGGCGACTACAAGCGGGTGCTGGGCGAGATCGGGCGGCGGTTCCGCGACCGCGACGCCGGGGGCCGGGGCACCCAGACCTTCGATCTGCGCACCACCGTGCATGCCGTCACCGCCGTCGAGTCGGCCCTGCTGGACCTGTTGGGCCAGCATCTGGAGGTGCCCGTGGCGGCGCTCCTGGGCGACGGGCAGCAGCGCGACGCGGTACGGGTCCTGGGCTACCTGTTCTACGTCGGCGACCCCGACCGGACCGACCTGGAGTACGTCCGCGAACCCGGCGCCGAGGCGGAGTGGTACCGCATCCGCCACGAGGAGGCGCTGACCCCCGAGGCGATCGTCCGCCAGGCCGAGGCCACCTACGACCTCTACGGCTTCAAGGACTTCAAGCTCAAGGGGGGCGTCCTGGAGGGAAACGAGGAGGTCAAGGCGGTACGCGCGCTCAAGGAGCGCTTCCCCGACGCCCGTATCACCCTCGACCCCAACGGCGCCTGGTCGCTGCGCGAGGCGATCGAGCTGTGCCGGCCGCTGCTCGGCACGCTCGCCTACGCCGAGGACCCCTGCGGGGCCGAGGACGGCTACTCGGGCCGGGAGATCCTGGCGGAGTTCCGGCGCGCCACCGGACTGCCCACGGCCACCAACATGATCGCCACGGACTGGCGGCAGATGACCCACGCACTGGCGCTGCAGTCCGTCTCCATCCCGCTGGCCGACCCCCACTTCTGGACCATGCAGGGGTCGGTACGGGTGGCCCAGCTCTGCCATGAGATGGGCCTGACCTGGGGATGCCACTCCAACAACCACTTCGACATCTCCCTGGCGATGGTGGCCCACTGCGGAGCCGCCGCCCCGGGCGAGTACAACGCCCTGGACACCCACTGGATCTGGCAGGAGGGACTGGAGCGGCTCACCGTCGAGCCGCCGCGGATCACCGGCGGTGAGATCGCCATCCCGGACGCTCCGGGGCTCGGGATCCGGCTCGACCGCGACCGGCTCCTCGCCGCCCACGCCCTCTACCAGGAGAAGGCGCTGGGGGCGCGGGACGACGCGGTCGGCATGCGCTATCTCATTCCGGGCTGGACCTTCGACAACAAGCGTCCCTGCCTGGTGCGTTGAGTGCGGTGACCCCGCGCATGCCGACCGGGCCGATCAGACGGCGGGGGCCGCTCATCGAGCGGCCCCCGCCCGTATCGGGGGTCGTACGGCCCGGACCTCAGACCTCCAGATCGGCCTCGATCCTGCGCAGCTGGTGCCGTGCCATCGCCAGATTGGCCCGGTTCTTGTCCAGCGCCAGATAGAGGAAGAGGCCCTGGCTGTCCCGGCCCTTCAGCAGCCGGATCAGGTGGTACTGGCTGCCGAGGGTGATGAGGATGTCCTCGATGGAGTCCTGCAGACCGAGCTGTTCCATGGTCCGCACCTTGGCGCGCACCACATCGGTGTTGCCCGCGGCCGCCACCGTCAGGTCGAGTTCTTTGCCGCCGCCCACGGTGCCGAGGGCCATCCCGCTGGAGTAGTCGACCAGCGCGGCGCCGAGGGCGCCCTCGATGGACGTCATCGCCTCTTTGAGCGCGGTCTGGGTGTTCGCCATGATCGTGGCTGTTCCTTTCGATGTCATTGATGTCCGGTCGGGTGCCGGCACGGGTGAACGCGCCGGGCGGGGAAAGGTCGTGGTGGTCAGGGCTGCGGCTGCTCGGCCCTGCTGAGGGCGACGCCCACCAGATCGGCGAGACGGGCGCCCGAGCGACGGGCCTCCATATGGAGGCGGCCGACATTGGTGCGGTCACCGGCCAGAACGGTCAGCACGGCCGTGGAACCCGCGGCATAGGTGGCGACATAGCCGTTCTCGCCGCGGACCAGCAGCTCACGGAAGGCGCCCCGCCCGGTGGCGCCCGCCAGCGACTGCGCCACCCCGAGGGCCGCGGCGGTCAGCGCCGCCACGCCCTCGGCCTCGACGGCCGTGTCATGTGCCAGCACCACGCCGTCGCTGGTGGCGGCGAGGGCGCCGGTCACATGGGTCACCCGGGCCCGCAGCCGGCGCAGCTCCTCCAGTACGTCGGGCTCGGCGGCCAGCAGCCACTTCCGCTCCGTGCGCTGCCGCAGGCTGAGTCTCATGACGCCGCGCACGGGTCGGGCGGGTCGGTCGGGGGAATCACAGCGTTGCCTCCAAGGCGTCGCGGAGCCGGCGCAGCAGGTCGATATCGGGGTCGGTGAAGACGGCCGCGGCGGGACCGCGGTCCGGGGCGGGCGGCGCGGAGGCGCCGGACGGGGCGGGCAGATCGGGGCGGCCCGGAGGCCCCGGACGGGCGGGCCGTGGTGTGGCGACATGGCCCGCCGCCGCCAGCCGCCGTATGTCGATCAGCGTGTGGAAGGCGGGACGGCCCAGCTCCCGCGCGATACGGGCGGGGGTGCGCACCCCGTCGGCCAGCGCCAGCACCGCGCGCTGACGAGGGGTCACGGCCGGGGCACGGCCATCGGGGCGGCGGAGCGCCACCGGCTCGGTGTCCACCTGCGGATACGGCCACAGGGAGTCCAGCAGTTTGCCGCGGCGCCGGGTCTCGCGCTCGACGGCGACCGCGCCCACCGCACGCACCGCTCCGAGCCAGTGGGCCGCGCCCCGCTGGAAGCCGCGGGGGCCACTGCCGTGCCCGAGTGCGAAGTACGCCGCGTCGAACAGCGCACCCAGATGGCAGATCTCCAGCTCCGCGTCCGACAGCCGGCCGCTGTCGACGAGGAACCGCCCGACCCCGCCGTCCGGGCCCGTCCGGCCCACCGCCTCCCGCCAGCTGTCGGCGGTCAGCCGCCCACCGGTGGTGAGCAGCACCTCGATCCCGGGGGCCGCGGGGCTTTCGGCGTGCACCACCTGGCCGTCCCGGAGATAGACGGTGCCCGCGTCGCACAGCAGGGCGCCGCTGGCCCGCTCGGCGGCGAGCCCGGCGAGGCTGGGCGCGTGGCCGGCTCGCCCACCGGACCTGCGAGGCATGCTCATATCAGCGCCAGACGCCCGCACATATCGCGCAGCCGCATCCGGGCGAGCGCCAGATTCCCCTCCCGGCGGTCGAGCCAGAGATAGAAGAAGACGCCGCTGTCGAAGGCCGTGTCGACGAAGCGCAGCAGGTGGTAGCAGGTGCGGGTGGTGACGATGACGTCCTCGACGGCGGGCTCCCCGGCCGCGTCGTCCCCGTCCGCGCCGCTCTCCGTGCCGCTCCTGGCGCCGCCCTTCGCGCCGCCGGGACCCAGCGCGGCGAACGCCCGCTGCTCGGCGGCCATCCGGGCCAGCTCCGCCGTCTCCGCCGCCGTGGCCTCGGGGTCCTCGTCGCGGACCTCGCCGACCATGCCGAGTGCGAGTCCGCTGGTCCACTCGATCACGGCGGCTCCGCGCGCGCCGTGCACGGTCATCGCTTCCAGCAAGCACTCGTCGATTCCGGGCATGCGGCCTCCCCTTCCCTGCGTCGCCCGTGGCGGGCGCCCACCGGGGGCGCTTCACCAGTGACGGAGAGGTTACGCAGGGTTCAGCAGTTGGGGGTTAAATCCAGTAATGCTCGGAAATGGTGAGGGGCGTGTAGTAGGGTCCGCCGCCCCATGGGCCCCGTACACCTCGGCATCCCCTGTCAGTGGCACGCCGGGCCCGGTCACCGGCCCTCTGAACGGATTCATAGCGGCTCTGGGGCCCACCGGGCCACAGACGGGCGGGCGCATATTCCACCGTCCTATTGCAGGCGTGGTGGATGGGTCAGTAGACGGTCGTGCGATGGTCGAGTACGCATTCGCCTGGAGCCGGAACGCGGCGCGGTGCCCGACAGGGGCGCCCATGAGGCTCTCCCAGGGCCGTCTCGCACCCCTGTGCCGCACAGAGTGGCGAGATTTGACGGTACCGATGTGGCGGAAACCGCCCGCGTTTCACCCGGCTTGTCTGCGCTGTCCTGACGGTGCGTTACCGAACGGCGGGCGCGGAGGGGGAGACGGCGGCGCCCGGAGTGGTCGGGGAGGCCGAGGAGCCCGGCGCGTCGTCGACCGGAGCGGGCGGGGACGGTGTGGGCGGTTCGCCCTTGCCCTCGAGCGAGGCCGGCTTCTTCAGGACCACCATCGGCTCCCCGGGCTTGGGCATCACCGGCTTGGTGAAGTCCGGTCCCTGGGTCGGAGTCTCGGTGATCTGCGCGGGAAGCCGCTCGTAGTCGACCATCCCGGTGTTCTCCATCTGCGTGATGTGGTCCAACACCGTGTTGTTGGCCTGGGTGGCGAGCTGACGCACCAGGGTGTTCTTGCTGGTCGCCCGGATCTTGGCGATGGAGCTGAAGATCTGGCCGTGGGTGATGCGCAGGATCTGTGCCATCTCGCTGTCGAAGTTCTTGCCCGTGGCGGCCGTGAGCGTGTCCAGAAAGCCCTGCTGCTGCGGCGTGGGCTTGTTGGGCAGGGTGATGCCGAGTTTGGGTGCGATGTCCCGTGAGGCGTCGTCCAGTTGCGCATGCCCCACGATCAGATGTTCACCGGCTGTCTTCACCGCCGCCGTGGTGCCCTTCTTGAGGGCCAGCTCACCGACGGGGTACTCCCACAGTCCGGCGAGCCGGACCTTGACCACGAACTCCTTGTCGGCCCCGGTGAGCGGTCCGTACTGCGTCGAGTTCGTCTTCGCCAGGTTCGTCTGGTTCTCCTGCTGCACACCCGTCAGGGCGGGCGACATGATCACGCCGAGGGTGACCACCACGGAACCTATGAGGAGGGAGGTACCTGTCACGAAGTACCGGGATCGCATAGAGCCTCCTGGCGGGGACGCCGGTCGTTGTGCAGAGCAGTGTCTGCCCGTGCTTGCACCGGCGAATACGGACCGCGGAGGGTCTGTGCTCAATGGCGCAGCGGCTGTTTATACGTCTTTGAGTCGTTACTTCGGCCGCGTATGGCCTATCTCACAGCCACCTCCGGATTCATGCGTCACGGCGCCGCTCGCCAGGCGCTCCCGGGTGAGGACGTCCACCAGCCGTTGGAGGGCCGGGTTGGGGCTGTCGGGGCTCCAGCAGGCGTGGAGGGTGACGGAGTGGGCGTCGGCCGGGGCCAGTTCGCGGTAGCGGACGCCGTGGACGCCCATGGTCATGATCGAGCGGGGTATCAGGGCGCAGCCCAGGCCCGCGCGGACCAGCGCGAGCATGGTGGGGACCTGGGAGGTCAACTGGCCGACGGCATAGCGGTCCACGCCGATCATGGCAGCGCAGATGTCGTGCAGATAGCGGGAACCCTCGGGGCTGTACCCGATGTAGTCATCGGCCACGTCGGTCAGGGCGACGGGGGTGTCGTCGCCGGCCTGGGCCAGCGGGTGGCCGGCGGGGACCGCGAGGACCAGGTCCTCGGAGTGGACCAGGAGCGACGCGTATCCCTCGGGGATGGGCGGCCGCACCAGGCCCAGGTCGATGCGCAGCTCCGAGAGGGCGGCGAACTGGTCGGGGCTGACCAGTTCGGTCAGTTCGACGGTGACGCCGGGGAGGTGGCGGTTCACCAGGTCCAGGACGTCGGCCAGGATGGCGTACGCGCCGATCGCGGTGAAGGCGAGCCGCAGGGTGCCGGTGCGGCCGTCGGCGGCGCGACGGGTGGCGGTCGGCGCGGCGTCCAGCAGGGCCAGGACCCGGTGGCAGTGGTCGAGGAAGACCTGTCCCGCGGCGGTGGTCCGGGCGCCCCGCCCGGTGCGCTCGAACAGGACGACGTCCAGGGCGCGTTCCAGGGCCTGGATCTGACGGGTCAGCGGGGGGCTGGGTCATGTTCAGGCGCGCGGCGGCCCGGCCGAAGTGCTGCTCCTCCGCCACCGCCACGAAGCCGCGGAGCTGCTGCAGGGAGAGGTTCACACCCTCAGAGTATGGGGCGATGCGAAAGTGGGCTTGGACGGGCATGGCGGCCCGCCTCTACGGTCGTGACGACCGCCAGGGCAGATCCGCGCCGATCCCGTCCGAGGAGCCAGGTTGTCCAGACTCGCCGTCGCCATGACCCCCAGCGTGCCGCCGATGTGATCAGCGCCGAGGCCCGGCAGCTGATCGAGAAACGTTACGAAGTGACCTGGGCCGATGAGCCGCTGACCGAGGATGTGGTGGCCCGGCTCGCCGCCGGCAGCGACGTGCTGCTGACCAGTTGGGGCATGCCCCGTCGCCGAGATCCCGGCCCGGGACACCGCCTACGTCACGCCGGCCGAAGCCGGGCGGCTGCTGCCGGAGTTCACCGCACGGCTGCGGGCCGAGGGCGTCGAGGTGATCAGCGTGGCCGGCGATCTCCGCGAATCCGTCTTCGCGGCCTGCCGGGAGGCGGGCGTGCCGATGATCCGGGTCACGGCCGAGCTGGGTTCCGACGGCTATGCCGCCTCGGTCCGCCGCGTACGGCGGCGGCTGGAGGACGCGGCGCCCCTCGTGGAGCAGTACGGCGTCCAGATCGGGGTGCAGCCGCACCACGGCCGCTATGTGTCCTGCGCGCTGGGGGTGATGGACCTCCTCGACGGCCTGCCGGCCCAGCACTTCCGGGTGATCTGGGACGCCGCCCACGACGCGCTGGCGGGCGACGATCCGCGGGTCACCCTGCCCCTGGTCGCCGAGCGGCTCGGCATCGTCAACCTCAAGAACGTCGTCCATGTGCGCACCGAACCGGCCGCCGGAGCCGTCGGCGGGCACTGGAAACCCTGGTTCGTACCGGGCCCCGACGGGCTGGCCGACCGGTCGGCGGCGCTCGGCAAGTTGGCGGAGCTCGGCTATACGGGGCCGGTGTGTCTGTCCGGGCAGTACTCCGACTCCGGCGTCCCGGTCGAGGAGCGCCTGGTGGCCGATCTGGCGGCGGCACGCGACGCGGCGGGCGCCGCATGACCGGGCGTCCCGCTCACCGGGGGGAGCGGGAGAACCCCGCGCCCCCGCTCCCCCCGGCCCCTCCTCCCAGAGGCTCCTACGGCAGGCGACCCGGCTCAGGGCCCCGGTAACCCGCCCTGGACGAATCGTCGATGCCCACCTCGTAGCGGATACCGGAGTGGAGGGTGTTGCCGTCGACCCGGGCGCCGGTCGAGTGGCGGGCGAGGCCGATGGCGTGGTCGGTGGGGGCGGCGAACTCATTGCCGGTGATGGTGGCGTTCTGTACGTCCTCGAACATCAGGGCCTGGGAGGCGCGCAGCGTCTCGCAGTGGTTGCCCCTGATGGTGAAGTCGGAGGTGGTGCCCCGGCCGTCACCCTCGCCGTCGTTCGGGCCCTCGGCCATCACACACATGTTGTCCACCTTCTCGCAGCGGTTGTTCTCGAAGCAGACGGTGTCCCCCGGCCCCGCCCGGCGCGCCGGCTCCCGCGGGGTGGCGGCGCGCCGGGTGCAGGGCGCGGCCCCCCGTACGGTGGCGGGCGACACCGTCGGCGCGCCGGCGCCCGAGCCGCCGTCCGCGACCCGCCCCTGGGGCCACGACGGACTCGTCAGGGCGGCCAGGAGGGCGAGGACCGAGACGGCGAGGAAGCCGAGGACGAGTCTCCAGGTGATCCGCATGGCGGGAACCGTAGACCCGGGTCCCGGGGACCGGTCCCGATTCCACCCGCCCATCGCCGCCCTCCGGTTCACTCCACCGTTACCGTGCGCCCCTAGTACTGCAACGGTGCTTGCCGTGACTGCTGGCCAGCTCAGGGGCTGTGTCCGCGTCGTTTGTAGTGACTGACACGGGCCTGGTGCTGGCGTCGGCGGCGCCATGTCGACCAGTGCAGGATGTGGTCGACCGGGGT
>NZ_JBIADZ010000015.1:0-249662 GCF_042868035.1 Streptomyces sp. NPDC007875
ACGTCCGCACCAACGCACCCGCCTCGATCGGATCCCCCAACACCGTCCCCGTCCCATGCCCCTCCACCACATCCACATCCCCCACCGACAACCCAGCCGCCGCCAACGCCCCACGAATCACCCGCTCCTGCGCAGGACCCGACGGCGCCGTCAACCCATTCGACGCCCCGTCCTGATTCACCGCAGAACCCCGCACCACCGCCAACACCCGACGCCCCGCAGCCACCGCATCCGACAACCGCTGCACCACCACCAACCCCGCACCCTCGGACCAGCCGGTACCATCCGCGGCCTCCGCGAACGACTTGCACCGACCATCCACCGCCAACCCCCGCTGCCGCGAGAACTCCACGAAGGCGGCGGGCGTGAACATCTGCGTCGCTCCGCCCACGAGGGCGAGGTCGCATTCGCCCTTGCGCAGCGAGTCGCCCGCCAGGTGCAACGCCACCAGCGAGGACGAGCAGGTGGTGTCGAGTGTCATGGCGGGCCCTTCCAGGCCCAGGCTGTAGGCGATCCGGCCGGAGGCGACGCCACCGGAGTTGCCGGTGCCGAGATAGCCCTCCAGCTCCTCGGGCGGCCTGGTCAGGCGGTCGGCGTAGTTGTGGTACATGACCCCGGTGAACACACCGGTCCGGCTGCCACGCAGCGAGTCCGGGGCGATACCCGATCGCTCCAGGGCCTCCCACGCCAATTCCAGCAGCACCCGGTGTTGCGGGTCGGTGGCCAGCGCCTCCCTGGGCGACATGCCGAAGTGCTCGGCGTCGAACCAGTCGCCATCGGTGAGGAAGCCGCCGCGTGCCACGTAGGACTTGCCACGGCTGGCGGGGTCGTCGTCCAAGAGCCCGTCCAGGGCCCAGCCCCGGTCGGTCGGCAGCGCTGTGATGGCGTCGCGTTCGTCGATGACGAGCTGCCACAGCTGTTCGGGTGAGCTGATCCCGCCCGGATAGCGGCACGACATGCCCACGATCGCGAGGGGTTCACCAATGGCCGACTCGCGCTCCTGCAGACGCTGCCGGGTCTCGTGCAGCTCGGCCGTGACCCAGCGCAGGTGGTTGAGCAGTTCTTCCTCGTTCGGCATGACACGGGGCCTGTCTGTGAGAGTGGCAGGAAGGGCTCTACTTCATGCCGAGTTCGTTGTGGATGAAGTCGAGGAGTTCGCCGGCGCTCGCCGTCCGCAGCTCCGCGGCGGGCTGCCGGGCCGGTGCGCTGTGCGCCTGCAGCCGGGCGAGGCGGTCGGCCAGGACGGTGCGCAGCGCCGCGTCGGTCGACGGCGCGGCGAGTGCCGCCTCAAGCTGGTCGAGCGCGGCCAGCAGCGCCTGCTCGGTGCCCGTCTCCGAGGCCAGTTCCTCGGCCATCTTCCCGGCGAGGGCGTCGGGCGTGGGGAAGTCGAAGGTCGTGGCGGGTGGCAGCCGCAGGCCGGTGACCGTGTTGAGCCGGTTGCGCAGATCCACGGCGGTGAGCGAGTCGAATCCGGCGTTGAGGAACGGCCGTTGGGGGTCGATTTCGTCGCGCCGGGCGAATCCGAGAATGGCCGCGGCCTGCTCGCGCACCAGCCTCAGCAGTTCCCGTTTGCGCTCGGCCGAGCTCAAAGCGCCCATCCGGGCGGCGAAGTCCGGCTCGGCGACCGCGACCGCGGCGGTCGGTCGCACGGGGCCACGGGCGACCGGTGTCCTGCGCGCGGGCACCGTCACCGGGTCGACACCGGCCAGCGCACGGTCGAACAGCGCAAGGCCCTCGGCCGTGGACAGGGCGCCGACCGCGGCCTGGGGGCGGGTGCCTTTGACCGGGGCGGTCAGCGTTGTCGCCTGTTCCCACAGGCCCCAGGCGAGGGAGTGCGCGGCGAGCCCGGCCGCGCGCCGCTGGGTGGCGAGCGCGTCGAGGAAGGTGTTGGCCGCCGCGTAGTTCGCCTGCCCCGGAGAGCCGAGAGTCCCGGCCGCCGAGGAGAACAACACGAACAGCGCGAGGTCCATGCCCTCGGTCAGCCGGTGCAGGTTCAACGCCCCGTCGATCTTCGGTGCGGCGACGGTGCGCAGCCGGTCCGGGGTCATCGAGGTGACGATTCCGTCGTCGAGCACGGCCGCGGCGTGCACGACACCGGCGAGCGGGAACGCGTCGATGCCGTCGAGCAGCGCCCGGACCTGGTCCCGGTCGGCGATGTCGCAGGCCACCACGTCGGCCGTCGCGCCCAGTGCACCGAGTTCGGCGACCAGCTCGGCCACACCGTCGGCCCGCGGCCCGGAGCGGCTGACGAGGACCAGGTGGCGGACGCCGTGCGTCCCGGCCAGATGCCGCGCCACGAGGGCGCCCAGTCCAGTGGTGCCACCGGTGACGAGGACCGCCGAGTCGGCCGGGATCCGCGGGATGTCACCGTCGCTCCGGGCGGGCACGAGCCGGGGGGCCAGAACCGCACCGCGGCGCAGGGCGAGCTGCGGCTCACCGGTCGCGAGGGCGGCGGGCAACACGTGGGCGGACTCGTCGTCGATGTCGACGAGGACCAGCCGCCCGGGGTGTTCGGTCTGCGCCGAGCGCACCAGGCCCCACACCGGAGTCTGCTGGAGAGCGGACAGGGTGTCGCCGGGACCGGTCGACACGGCGCCGCGCGTCACCACGACGAGACGGGAGTCCGGACGGCCCTCGTTCAGCAGCCACCCCTGGACGGCCTCCAGGGCCCGACTCGCCACCTCGACCGGTGCGTCCATGGCCTCGCATTCGTACATCACGAAGGGGCCGGGGTCCTCGGCCGACGGGCCGTCCACGGGTGTCCAGTCGAGGCGGGACAGCAGGCCGTCCGGTGCCGGATCGGGTTCGCCGGTACGGAGCGGACGGGAGCGCAGGCGGTCCACGGTGACCACCGGTGCGTTCGCCGGATCTGTGGCCAGCAGCGAGATGTCACCGGATGGCGTCGCGGCGATGCGCACCCGCAGTGACCGGGCCCCCGAGGCGTGTACCCGAACCCCCGACCAGGCGAAGGGAAGGGATGTGCGGCCGGGCTCCGACGCTCCGAAGGCCATCACCTGCAGTGCGGCGTCGAGCAGTGCCGGGTGCAGCACGAACGCGGTCGCCGGCACCTCGTCCGGCAAAGCCACCTCGGCGTAGAAGGCGTCCGCGGAGCGCCACATGGCCCGCACGCCCCGGAAGGCGGGGCCGTATCCCAGGCCATCGCCCGCCAGCGTCTCGTAGAACCGCTTGATATCCACCGCTTCCGCCGGTTCCGGCGGCCAGCTCCGCCAGACCTGGGCCTCCTCCGCGCGGTCGGTCGTGAGCGCGCTCGCGTGGTACGTCCAGTCCGAACCCGCCGTACGGGAGTGGACCTGGACATGGCCGTCGGTGGTGACCGACACCTGTACCTCGACCCGCTCCCCCGCCGGGACGACCAGCGGTGCGTGGAGGGTGAGCTCCTCGACGTCCGGGCGGTGGACCTCGTCGCCCGCCCGGACGGCCAGTTCGACGAAGGCGGCACCGGGCAGGATCACCGAGCCGCGCACCGTGTGGTCGGCCAGCCATGGATGCGTCAGGAGCGAGAGCGCCCCGGACAGCACGATCTCGCCGGAACCCGCCATGTCCGCCCTCGCACCGAGCAGTCCGTGGTCCACCGCGGCCAGGCCAACCGTGGACACATCACCGCGGGCGGAGCTCCCGTCCAGCCAGAACCGTTCGTTGGCGAACGGGTACGTGGGAAGTTCCACCTGGCGGACGCCGGTGGGGAACACCGGGCTCCAGTCCACCTCGACTCCGGAAACGTGGGCTCCGGCCAAGGCCCGCAGAAACTGTGTCCGTCCACCGGACTGCCTGCGCAACGTGCCCACGACGGCGATCTCGGTGTCCGAGGCGGTGGCGGTCTGCTCGACGGCCGTGGTCAGTACCGGGTGCGCACTCAGCTCGACGAACGCCCGGAAGCCGTCGGCCAGCAGCGCCGACACCGCCCCGGCGAAGTCCACCGGCTCTCGCAGGTTGGCGAACCAGTACTCCGCGTCCATGGTCGATCCGTCGACCGGGCCACCGGTCACCGAGCTGTAGACCGGGACCGTGCCCGTGGCCGGGGCGATCGGCGCCAGTGCCTTCAGCACGTCCTCGCACATGCTCTGGACCATCGGGGAGTGGGAGGCGTAGTCCACCGCGATACGTCGGGCCCGTGGCTCCCGCTCCACCAAAGCGGTCACCGCCTCCGGCGTACCCGAGACCACCACCGACTCAGGGCCGTTCACCGCCGCCACCACAAGCCCCTCACCGAAGGGTGCGACCAGTTCCTCCACCTCGGCCATGGGCAACGCCACCGACACCATCCCGCCACGCCCGGCGAGCCCCTCCCCGATCAGCTTCGACCGCACACACACCACTCGCGCCGCGTCCTCCAACGACAACACACCCGCCACACACGCCGCCGCGATCTCCCCCTGCGAATGACCCACCACCGCGGACGGTTCCACACCAAAAGACCGCCACAACCGCGCCAACGACACCATCACCGCGAACAACACCGGCTGCACCACCTCAACCCGCCCCAAGGCCACCTCATCCCCCAACACCTCCACCAACGACCACTCCACCAACCCCTGGAAAGCCCCCGCACACTCCTCCATCGCCTCGGCGAACACCGGAGAAGACCCCAGCAACTCCACCGCCATCCCCACCCACTGCGACCCCTGCCCCGGAAACACGAAGACGGGTCCGCCTTCGGAGACGACCTTCCCGGTGACCACGTCGTTGTGCGGCTCACCGGCGGCGCAGGCGTCGAGCCGTCCGGCCAGTTCCGGGCGGCGTGCGGCGAGCACCACCGCACGGTGTGCGAAGGCGGTCCGTGTGGTGGCGAGCGAGTGGGCGATGTCCGCGAGGGCGACGTCGGGATGGCGTTCGAGGTGTCCGTGCAGCCGCCGTGCCTGCTCCCGGACTCCGGCGTCGTTGCGAGCGGAGAGGGGATACGGCAGCACGCCGGCGTCGACCGGGGCCTCCCGAACCGGTTCCTCCGCTGTCTCCTCCAGGACGAGGTGCGCGTTCGTTCCCGACACTCCGAAGGAGGAGACGGCGGCGCGGCGGGGGCGGTCCACCCCAGGCCACGCACGGGCCTCCCTCAGCACCTGGACCGAGCCCCATTCCACCTTCGACGACGGAGCGTCCACATGCAACGACCGCGGCAGCACCCCATGCCGCAACGCCATCACCATCTTGATCACACCAGCCACACCCGCCGCCGCCTGCGTATGACCGATATTCGACTTCACCGACCCCAACCACACCGGCCCACCACCCGAACGGCTCCCGTACGTCCGCACCAACGCACCCGCCTCGATCGGATCCCCCAACACCGTCCCCGTCCCATGCCCCTCCACCACATCCACATCCCCCACCGACAACCCACCCGCCGCCAACGCCCCACGAATCACCCGCTCCTGCGCAGGACCCGACGGCGCCGTCAACCCATTCGACGCCCCGTCCTGATTCACCGCAGAACCCCGCACCACCGCCAACACCCGACGCCCCGCAGCCACCGCATCCGACAACCGCTGCACCACCACCAACCCCGCACCCTCGGAGAAGCCGGTACCATCCGCGGCCTCCGCGAACGACTTGCACCGACCATCCACCGCCAACCCCCGCTGCCGCGAGAACTCCACGAACAGCGCGGGAAGCGCCTGCACCGCGACGCCACCGGCCAGGGCGAGATCGCACTCCCCCCGGCGCAGCGACTCGCATGCCAGGTGCAGCGCCACCAGCGAGGACGAGCAGGCGGTGTCGATGGTGAGCGCCGGACCTCCCAAACCGAGCGTGTAGGCGATGCGCCCCGATATCACGCTGGACACGTTGCCGATCATGACCTCCGACGTGTCGTCGGCAAGCGTGTCGTACCCCTGGTAGGAGGCACCGACGAACACCCCCGTCGACCCGCCGTGCAGCGTCTCCGGGAGTATTCCGGCGTTTTCCAGCGACTCCCAGGCCACCTCCAGCGCGAGGCGCTGCTGCGGGTCCATCCCCCGTGCCTCTCGCGGTGACACCCCGAAGAACGCCGGGTCGAAATCGCCCGCGTCGTCGAGGAAGGCCCCGCGCTCGGTCAGGCTGTCGCCGGGGGCGAGCCGCCATCCGCGGTCGCCGGGGAAGTCCGAGGTGGCGTCCACACCGCCGGCCACCAGGTCCCACAGGTCCTCGGGAGTGCGCACCCCGCCGGGATACCGGCAGGCCATGCCCACGATGGCGACCGGTTCCGGTACCGCGGACTCCAGCTCGCGCACCCGGGTGCGCAAGGTGTGCAGCTCAGAGGTCGCCAGCCGCAGATAGTCGCGAAGCTTGTCGTGGTCAGCCATCCGCCCGAGTCCTTGGTCGCGTGTGCTGTGTGGGTTGCCGTGGTCGCGGGGTCACCAGGTGACCGGCAGCGCGCTGACGCCGTTCACGAGCCGTTCGGTCCGCCACGGCACCTCGTCGGCGGGGACGGCCAGGCGCAGTCCGGGGAATCGGCGCACCAGGGCGGTGAGGACCATCTGAAGTTCCACCCTGGCCAGTTGGGCGCCCAGACAGTGGTGTGCGCCGTGGCCGAAGGCGATGTGGGCCCGCGCGTCGCGGTCGAAGTCGATCTCGTCGGGACGCTCGAACACGCCGGCATCCCGGTTACCCGCGGCCATGTGGACGACCACCACGTCTCCCGCCCGGACGAGGGTGCCGCCGAGCTCGACGTCCTCGACGGCCATCCGGGGGAAGTTGCCCGCCGCGGCGAGCGGGGTGTAGCGCAGAAGCTCCTCGACGGCCTGGGGCACCAAGCTCGGGTCGTCGACCAGCCGCTGCCACCGTTCGGGGCGGCTCAGCAGCAGATAGAGGAAGTTGCCGACCTGATTGGCCGTGGTCTCGTGCCCGGCGAGCAGCAGGGTCATGCCGAACACGACGAGTTCCTGCTCGCTGAGCCGCTCGTCCTGGTCCCTGGCCAGAACCAGCCCGCTCAGCAGGTCGTCGGCGGGCTCAGCGCGGCGCTGGGCGATCAGCTCGGCGAGGTAGGCGATGAGGCCGTCCCTGGCCTTGACGATCAGTTCGAGGTCTTCGGAGGCCACCGACATGATGTCGTCGGTCCACTGGGCGAACCTCGGGTGGTCGGCGATCGGCACACCGAGCAGCTGGCAGATCACCCGCACCGGCAGCGGCCAGGTCAGCGACCGGGCCAGATCCGCCGTGGTGCCGTCCGCCTCGATCCGGTCCAGCAGATCGTTGATGATCTCGTCGATCGCCGGGCGCAGCCGCTCGACCTGGCGCACGGTGAACGCCTGCGCCACCAGCCTGCGCAGCCGCGTGTGCTCGGGCGGGTCCATGGAGAGGATGGACATGTCGGTCTCGATGGCGGGCGTACTGCGTGCGACGTCCTTCCCCAGGGTGGCCGTGCGGCTGAACCGGGGGTCGGAGAGCACGACCTTGATGTCGTCGTAACGGGTGACCAGCCAGCCCGGGCCGCCGTAGGGCATCTGCACCCTGGTCAGCGTCCCGGCACGGCGGGCCTCTTCGTACGCGGGGTCCTCGTCGAGTCCGTGTTGCGGGCCGAACGGGTAGGCGCGGATCTGGTTGTCGACAGCGGTCATCGCGGGAATCTCCTTGGGATGGCGCATGAGCGAGGTGAGGCGGTGGGGGTTGGGGCGTGAGCGAGGCGACGCGGACCCAGGGTGTGTCGCACAGTCAGTTGCGCGGCTGGGCGTGGTCCTGGTCGATGAAGCTGAACATCTCCTCGTCGCTCGACGAGGCGAAGTGGCCTGTGGCGAGTGCCCGCGGGCGTCGGGTGCCGAGCAGTGCCTCCATACCGCTCAGCAGGGTGTCCACGTCGTCCGGCCCCGCTTCGTCGAGCAGGGATTCCAGACGGACCAGCAGTTTCCCGGCGTCGAGGCCGTCGCCGCCGAGTCGTCCTGCCAGGTGCTCGCCGAGTTCGGTCACCGTGGGAAAGTCGAACACCGCGGTGACGGCCATACTCAGGCCGGTGAGTTGGGTGAGCCGGTTGCGCAGCCGTACCGACGTGAGCGAGTCGAAGCCGAGTTCGGCGAAGGGTCGGCGCGGGTCGATGACCGCCGTGTCGTCGTGGCCGAGCACGTCCGCGACCTCGGCACGGACGACGTCCCGCAGCTTCGCGGTGCGCTGCGCCGCGTCGAGCCCGGTGAGCAGGGTGCGCAGGTCGGCGGCGTCGGGTCGGGAGGCGGCCGCCGGGCGGCGGGCCTCGGGCAGTTCGTGCAGCAAGGTGCCCAGGCCGTCGCGGGTGTGGGACGGCACGCGGTCCCAGTCGGCGTCGAACACGGCGATGGTGGCGTCCTCGCGGTTGAGCGCGTGTTCCAGTGCGGTCAGCGCGGCCTTGGCTGGCATGGCGGTCAGGCCCATGCGGCGCAGCCGTTCGTCGCCGACCACATGCGTGGCCAGGCCCTCGCCCGCCCAGGCGCCCCAGGCCACGGCCAGGGCGTGTTCGCCGGCCGCGCGGCGGGATACGGCAAGGGCGTCGAGCATGGCGTTCGCCGACGCGTACGCACCGAGACCGGGCACCCCGAACACCCCGGATATCGAGGAGAACAGCACGAAGGCGGACAGGCCGCGACCGCGCGTCAGCTCGTCCAGCACCTGTGCCCCGCGCACCTTGGCCGCCGCGACCGCGGCGAAGCTGTCGGAGGTGAGCCTGTCCAGCACACCGTCGTCGAGGCTCGCGGCCAGGTGGAAGACGCTGGTGACCGGATGCTCGTCGAGCACGGCGGCCATCTGCTCCCGGTCGGCGACGTCCGCCGCGACGAACGTGACACGGGCACCGGCCTGTTCGCACGTCTCGCGCAGCGCCTCGGCACCGGGGGCGTCGGGCCCGCGGCGGCTGAGCAGGATGAGGTGGTCGGCGCCACGGCCCGCGGCCCAGCAGGCGATTTCCGCTCCGAGCCCGCCGGTGCCACCGGTGATCAGGACGGTTCCCTCGGGTGTCCAGGCTCGGGCAGGCGCCTCGGGAGCCGCGCGGACGAGCCTGCGTCCGTACAGCCCGGTGGACCGGATCGCGACCTGGTTCTCGGCCTTCTCCTCGGCGAGCAGGGACCGCAGCCTGCCGACTGCCGACTCGTCCAGGTCCTGAGGGAGATCGACCAGGCCGCCCCAGTGCGTGGGGTACTCCCAGGAGGCGACCCGGCCCAGCCCCCACACGCCCGCCTGGTCGACCCGCGGCCGCGGGTCGGCGGAGTCGACGGCCACCGCGGCGCGGGTGGCGATCCAGATCGGCGTGGCCACTCCGGCGTCGTCGAGGGCCTGCAGCATGGTCGCGGCTTCCACGGGCGTCTCGGGTGTGAGGACGACTCCATCGACCGGCGCCTGAGCGCTCAGCCGCTCGGCGAGCTCCGCGCGCGGTGCCTCCGCGGGCACCTGGACGGCCCGTTCACCGAGCGCCCGCACGACCGAGTCGGTCCATGCGGTGCCGGTGGCGCCGAGCACGAGCCAGCGTCCCGGTTCGGCGACGGCCGCGGGCTCGGGCAACGGGGACCAGCCGACCCGGTGGCGCCAGCGGTCCGCGACGGAGGTGCGGTCACGGGGCGAGGTGACCCAGAAGTGCTGGTGCTGGAAGGCGTAGGTGGGCAGGTCGACCACGCGGGCGCCGGGGTAGGCGGGCCGCCAGTCGACGGACACGCCGTGCGCATACGCCTCCCCCAGCGCCCGGTGCACACGGTCGAGTGTTCCCTCGCCGCGGCGCAGGGTGCCCAGCGCGACGGTCTCCGCCGTCTCCTCGATCGACGTGGTCAGCACCGGATGCGGACTCATCTCCAGGAAGACCCGGAACCCACCCTCCACCAGCCCCGACACCGCACCATGAAAGTCCACCCGCTCCCGGAGGTTGCGGAACCAATACTCCGCACCCAACTCAGCACCATCGACCCGGCCACCCGTCACCGACGAATAGAACGGCACCGAACCCGGCACCGCGCCAACCTCCGCCAGCCCCTCCAGCACACCCTCGCGAATCGACTCCACCACCGGGGAGTGGGAGGCGTAGTCCACCGCGATCCGGCGAGCCCGCGGCTCCCGCTCCAGCAAAGCGGTCACCGCCTCCGGCGTACCCGAGACCACCACCGACTCAGGACCGTTCACCGCCGCCACCACAAGCCCCTCACCGAACGGCGCGACCAGCCCCTCCACCTCGGCCCGGGAGAGCGGGACCGACACCATCCCGCCACGCCCCGCAAGCCCCTCCCCGATCAACCTCGACCGCACACACACCACCCGCGCCGCATCCTCCAACGACAACACACCCGCCACACACGCCGCCGCGATCTCCCCCTGCGAATGACCCACCACCGCGGACGGCACCACCCCAAAAGACCGCCACAACCGCGCCAACGACACCATCACCGCGAACAACACCGGCTGCACCACCTCAACCCGCCCCAACGCCACCTCATCCCCCAACACCTCCACCAACGACCACTCCACCAACCCCTCAAACGCCCCCGCACACTCCTCCATCGCCGAAGCGAACACCGGAGAAGACCCCAGCAACTCCACCGCCATCCCCACCCACTGCGACCCCTGCCCCGGAAACACGAACACCGGACGGGAGTCGAAGGTGCGCATGGCCCGGTCCTGGGTGGCGAGCCGGTCGAGTTCGTCCGGACCGAAGGCCACGGCACGGCAGGGGAGATCGGTGCGCGAGGTCGTGAGCGACAGGCCCACATCGACCGGACGCAGGTCGGGGTGGTCGCGGAGGTGCTCGGCCAGGCGGGCCGCCTGTGCCCGCAGGGCGTCGGGGGTGCGTCCGGACAGCGGCCAGGGCACACTGGTCGGCCCGGCGTCGACGGCAGGCGCCTCGTCAGGGAGGTCGGGTCCCTGTTCGAGGATGACGTGCGCGTTGGTGCCGGACACGCCGAATGAGGACACTCCGGCACGTCGCGGCCTGTCGGCCTCCGGCCACGGCAGTGTCTCGGTCAGCACCCGGACCCCAGTCGGCCAGTCCACGGTGGACGCCGGTTCGGTCACGTGCAGGGTGCGTGGCATGACCCGGTGCGCCAGGGCGGACACCGTCTTGATCACGCCGCCGATGCCCGCCGCCGCGGCGGCATGGCCGATGTTCGACTTCATCGAGCCCAGCCACAGCGGCTGTTCACGGTCCTGGCCGTACGCGGCGATCAGGGCGTTGGCCTCGATGGGGTCGCCGAGCACCGTGCCGGTGCCGTGTGCCTCGACCATGTCGATGTCCTGCGGGCGCAGGCGCGCGTTCGCCAGTGCCTGCCGGATCACCCGCTGCTGTGCCACCCCATTGGGAGCGGACAGACCGTTGGACGCGCCGTCCTGGTTGACCGCCGAGCCACGCAGCACGGCGAGCACCCGGTGTCCGTTGCGGGTGGCCGCGGACAGCCGTTCCAGCACCACGAAACCGGCGCCCTCGGCCCAGCCGGTGCCGTCCGCGTCCGCCGAGAACGCTTTGCACCGGCCGTCCGCGGCCAGCCCGCCCTGATGGGTGAACTCCTCGTAGGCGAACGGCGTCGCCATCACGGCCACACCACCCGCCAGGGCGAGGGCGCTCTCCCCGCTGCGCACGGATTGGGCGGCCGTGTGCAGCGCGACCAGCGACGACGAACACGCGGTGTCCACCGTGACCGCGGGCCCCTTGAGGTCCAGCGTGTACGCGATGCGGCCGGACAGCACGGCGGACATCTTGCCGGTGAGGACCAGGCCGCCGAGCCCTGCCTCCTCGCCGTCGGCCGCGCCCAGGTAGTCCTGCTGGGACGCGCCCACGAACACGCCCGTCGCGCTGCCGCGCAACGTGCTCGGGTCGATCCCGGTCCTCTCGATCGCCTCCCACGCCGTCTCCAGCAGCACGCGCTGCTGGGGGTCCATGGCAAGCGCCTCACGCGGGCTGATACCGAAGAACTCGGCGTCGAACCCGCCCGCGTCGTGCAGGAATCCGCCCTGTGTGGTCGCGCTGGTCAGCATCAGCTGGTCGAGATCCCAGCCGCGATCGGTCGGGAACCCGGACACGACGTCCCGCTCATCGACGACGAGACGCCACAGCCCCTCGGGGTCGGCGACGCCACCGGGGTACCGGCACGCCATGCCGACGATGACCACGGGGTCGCCGTCGTCCGCGGCGACGGTGCGCCGGATCGGGGTGTCGGCGGCCCCGGTCAGGAACGCGGCGACCGCGGCTGGTGTGGGGTAGTCGAAGGCTAGGCTGATCGGCAGGTCGAGACCGGTCGCGTCGCTGAGAGCCGTACGCAGCTGGGTCGCGGTCAGTGAGTCGAGTCCGAGGTCGGAGAAGGCGCGGTCGGCCGGTACGTCGGCGGCCCGTCGATGGCCGAGCACGGCCGCCACGTGTCCGCGGACCAGGTCCAGCATGTCCTGGGGGCCTTCGGTCACCGGGACGGTATCGACGGTGCCGGCAGGATCGGTGGGCCAGAAGCGACTGCGCTGGAAGGCGTACGTGGGCAGGTCCACGCGGGGTGCCTCTGGGAAGACGGCGCTCCAGTCGACCGGTACGCCGTGCACATGGGCGCTGCCCAGCGCGCGGACGAACTGGCCCAGGCCACCGTCGCCGCGCCGCAGGGTGCCCAGGGCGGCGACCGTCGCTCCGGCGGCGTCCGCGGTCTGCTCGACGCTCATGGTGAGTACGGGGTGCGGGCTCATCTCCAGGAACACCTGGTGGCCCGCCGCCAGCAGGGCCGACACGGCGCCTGCGAAGTCGACGGGCTCGCGCAGATTGGTGTACCAGTAGTCGGCCGAGAGGCCCGTGGGTTCTATCTGCCCGCCCCGCAGGGCGGAGAAGAACGGCACCTCGGCGGCGACCGGCCGCACCGAGGGCAGACCCGCCAGGACCGCGTCCCGGATCTCCTCCACCATCGGGGAGTGCGAGGCGTAGTCCACCGCGATCCGCCGAGCCCGCGGCTCCCGCTCCAGCAAAGCGGTCACCGCCTCCGGCGTACCCGAGACCACCACCGACTCAGGACCGTTCACCGCCGCCACCACAAGCCCCTCACCGAACGGCGCGACCAGCCCCTCCACCTCGGCCCGGGAGAGCGGGACCGACACCATCCCGCCACGCCCCGCAAGCCCCTCCCCGATCAACCTCGACCGCACACACACCACCCGCGCCGCATCCTCCAACGACAACACACCCGCCACACACGCCGCCGCGATCTCCCCCTGCGAATGACCCACCACCGCAGACGGCACCACCCCAAAAGACCGCCACAACCGCGCCAACGACACCATCACCGCGAACAACACCGGCTGCACCACCTCAACCCGCCCCAACGCCACCTCATCCCCCAACACCTCCACCAACGACCACTCCACCAACCCCTCAAACGCCCCCGCACACTCCTCCATCGCCTCGGCGAACACCGGAGAAGACCCCAGCAACTCCACCGCCATCCCCACCCACTGCGACCCCTGCCCCGGAAACACGAACACCGGACGGGCCGCGGGCAGTGCCGTTGCCTGCACCAGGTCCGCGGAGGGTTCGCCCTCGGCCAGGGCGCGCAGGCCCTCAGGGCTGGTGACCAGGGCTCGCCGCGCGAAGTGCGTGCGCGAGAGGGCCAAGGCACGGCCGATGTCCCGCGCGGACAGTGTGCGGCCCCTCAGGTGCGCGTCAAGCAGCCTCGCCTGCTCGCGCAGCGCCGACGCGTCCTGGCCGGAGAGCACCCACGGGCTCGGCCCCTCTCCCGGGGATTCGGCCTGCGGCCGCGGCGCGGCCTGCTCGACGATCACGTGCGCGTTGGTGCCCGAGATACCGAAGGACGACACGCCGGCGCGCCGTGGTCGGCCCGTCTCCGGCCACGGCCGGGCTTCCGTGACGAGTTCGACGGCGCCGTCCGCCCAGTCCACACGGGAGCTGGCCCGGCTCACGTGCAGCGTCGCCGGCACGATCCCGCTCCGCAGCGCCGCCACCATCTTGATGACGCCGCCGACCCCGGCCGCTGCCTGGGTGTGGCCGATGTTCGACTTCAACGAGCCCAGCAGCAGGGGCTGCTCGCGGTCCTGGCCGTAAGTGGCCAGCAGCGCACTGGCCTCGATCGGGTCGCCGAGCCGCGTCCCGGTTCCGTGCGCCTCGATCACATCCACATCGGGGGGACGCAGGCCGGCGTTGTCCAGTGCGCTGCTGAGCACTCGGCGCTGAGCGGAGCCATTGGGCGCGGTGAGGCCGTTGGACGCGCCGTCGGAGTTGACCGCCGAGCCCCGCAGCAGCGCCAGCACCTGGTGTCCATTGCGTTCGGCGTCGGACAGCCGTTCCAGCACGAGCAGACCCGCGCCTTCGGAGAAGCTGGTGCCGTCCGCGTCGTCGGAGAAGGACTTGCAGCGGCCGTCGGGGGCCAGACCTTCCTGCTGGGTGAAGTCGATGAAGGCCGACGGCGTGGACATCACGGTCACCCCGCCCGCCAGGGCCAGGGAGCAGTCTCCCGACCGCAGCGCCAGCGTGGCCTGGTGCAAGGCGACCAGCGACGAGGAGCACGCCGTGTCGACGGTGACCGCCGGGCCTTCAAGGCCCAGGGTGTAGGCGATCCGGCCGGACATCACGCTGGACGCGTTGCCCGTCGAGGAGAACCCGGGAGGCAGGTCGGGAACCTTGTCGAGTACCGACTGGTAGTCCTGGTGCAGCGCGCCGATGAACACACCGGTCCGGCTGGTGCGCAGGGTGCCGGGCACGATCCCGGCACGCTCCAGCGCCTCCCAGGCCAGCTCCAGCAGCAGCCGCTGCTGCGGATCGGTGGCCAGCGCCTCCCTGGGGGACATCCCGAAGAACGCCGCGTCGAACTCGGCCGCGTCGGGCAGGAACCCGCCGGAGCGGGTGCTCGACGGCACCTCGCCCCAGCCCCGGTCGGTGGGGAATTCGGTGATCGCGTCGCCACCGGTCTCGACGAGTTCCCACAACTCCTCGGGGCTGCGCACATCGCCGGGGTACCGGCAGGCCATGCCGACGATCGCGATGGGTTCGCTGCGGGTGGCCAGCAGCTTGTCCAGTTGGCGCCGGGTGCGCCGGAGGTCCTCGGTGGTCTCCTTGAGGAAGTGCCGCAGCTTGGCCTCTGTGCTGGTCATGAGATACCGAACTCCTTACCGAGCAGCTCGAACATTTCCTCGTCGGTGGCCTCGCCGAGATCGGTTTCCTGGGCCTCGGTGTCGGTCACGAGCAGTGCGGACAGCCTGCGCATCACCTGCTCGCGGATCGCCGGGTCGCCGTCGAACCGGGCGAAGGCGTCCTCCAGCCGGGCCAGTTCGGTGAGCACCGGGTTCTCCTGGGGCTGGTCGCCGCCCAAGCGGGCGGACAAGTGCTCGGCCAGTGCGGTGGGCGAGGAGTGGTCGAAGACGATGGTGGAGGCCAGTCGCAGGCCGAGCAGGGTGCCGATCCGGTTGCGCAGTTCCACGGCGGTCAGCGAGTCGAAGCCGAGCGATTTGAACGGGCGGTCGGCCTCCAGCGACCCTTCGTCGGAGTGCCCGAGCACCGCGGCGGCTTGCGCGCGCACCAGCTTGGTCAGCTCGGCGGCCCGGTCCGGCGGCCCCATCCGGGCGAGACGGTCGACGAGGGCGCCTTCGTCGGAGTCGGCGTGCCTGCGGCCGGTGGTGCCGGTCAGTGCCCACAGGATGTGCGGTGCCGACGCTGCGGCCCGCAGGGTCGGCAGGTCCAGGCGCATCCCGGCGACCGCGGGCTCGTCCTGCGCCACCGCCGCGTCGAACATGGCCAGCGCCTCGTCGGTGGACAGCGCGGGCAGGCCGGAGCGGGCGATCCGGTCGATGTCCCGTGCGGTCAGCGCGCCGGTCATGCCGCTCGCCTCGGCCCACAGGCTCCACGCGATCGACGTGGCGGGCAGGCCCGCGGCCTTGCGGTGGGCGGCGAGCGCGTCGAGAAAGGCGTTGGCGGCGGCGTAGTTGCCCTGCCCCGCGCTGCCCATCACGGCGGCGGCCGAGGAGTAGAGCACGAACGCGGCGAGGTCGAGGTCTCTGGTCAGCTCGTGCAGGTGCCAGCCGCCGTCGGCCTTGGAGCCCAGGCTGGTGGCCAGCCGTTCGGGGGTCAGCGACTGGATCACGCCGTCGTCGAGCACCCCGGCCGCGTGCACGACGGCGGTCAGCGGATGCTGGTCGGGAAGGGTGGCGAGAAGGTCCGCCACCGCCGTCCGGTCGCCGACGTCGCAGGCGCGCACCAGGGCCTCGGCCCCGTATTCGGCCAGCTCCGCGACCAGTTGCGCCGCGCCGGGCGCGTCCGGTCCGCTCCGGCTGACGAGGAGCAGATGCCGCACGCCCCGCGTGGTCACCAGATGACGGGCCAGTGACGCGGCCAGGCCGCCGGTGCCGCCGGTGATCAGGACGGTGCCCCGCGGGTTCCAGCGCCGTGGCATGGTCAGCACGACCTTGCCGATGTGCTGGGCCCGGCTGATGTACCGGAACGCCTCTCGTCCGTGCCGGACGTCCCAGGTGGACACCGGCAGGGGCCGCAGCGCGCCGTCGTGGAACAGGTCGAGCAGGGCCCGCAGCCTCTCCTGTACGGCGTCGGGCTCCAGCTCCGCCAGGTCGAAGGCGCGGTAGGCGATCCCGTCCGGCACCGCGGTGCGGATGTCGGTCTTGCCCATCTCGGCGAACCGCCCGCCCCTGGGCAGCAGCCGCAGCGAGGCATCCACGAACTCGCCGGCCAGCGAGTTCAGTACGACATCGACGCCCCGGCCACCGGTGACCTCCAGGAACTGACGCTCGAAGTCGAGGGTGCGTGAGGAGGCGATGTGGTCGTCTGGAAGGCCCAGCGAGCGCAGCACGTGCTGCTTGGGTTCACTGGCGGTGGCGAAGACCTCCAGCCCCCAGTGCCGGGCGAGCTGGATGGCCGCCATGCCGACGCCGCCCGCGCCCGCGTGCACCAGCAGGGACTGTCCCGCGCGTACCTCGGACAGGTCGAGCAGACCGTAGTAGGCGGTCAGGAACACGACGGGCACCGACGCCGCCTGCGCGAAGGTCCAGTCGTCGGGCATCGGCGCGAGCAGCCGGTGGTCGGTGACGGTCAGCGGGCCGAAGGCGCCGACGGTCAGACCGAACACGCGGTCGCCGGGCCGCAGACCGGACACATCCGAACCGGTCTCCAGCACGACACCGGACACCTCGGCCCCCAGCGGAGTGGCCGCACGTCGGTTCATGCCCAGCGCGTCGAAGACATCGCGGAAGTTGACCCCGGCAGCCCGGACGTCGACCCGGACCTCCTGAGGTCCGAGCGGTTCCTCCGCGCGGGGCCACGGCACCAGGACGAGGTCGTCGAGGCTGCCCTTGCGCATGGTCTCCAGGCGCCACGACGGGCCGGGCGGTGGCATCAGCGAACCGGGCTCGGCCAGCCGGGCCGCGAGCAGGGCGCCGTCACGCACCGCGAGCTGGGGTTCGCCACTGGCCAGCGCGCGCGACACCAGCTCGTCCGGCACACCAGGCTCGTCCGTGTCCACCAGGACGAACCGGCCCGTGTTCTCGGTCTGCGCGGACCGGATCAGGCCGCGGGCGGCCGCCACCGCGGGCACGACGTCCTCGTCACCGACGGCCACGCCGCCCTCGGTCACGAAGATGAGCGAGACATCGTCGAGCCGTGGCTCGGCCAGCCAGGCCCGCAGCAGGCCGAGCACCCGTGCCGTGAGCTGATGGGTGGCGGGCAGCATCTCCTCGTCCGCCCGATCGAGGCGGACCACGGCCGCGTCCACACCGGCGACCGAGTCGGGCAGTGCCCAGGTCCCCGGGTCGAGCTCGACGACGGTACGCCCGTGGTCCGGGTCGGCGGGCACGGGCCGCCAGGCGAGCCGGTACAGCGGGGCGTCGAGGACGGAGTCCACAGCGGTGTGCCGGCGCAGCACCAGGGATTCGGCGGTCAGCACCGGCGCGCCCGCGGGGTCGACGACGGTCAGCTCGACGGTGTCCGGGCCGATGCCGCGCAGCCGGGCCCGCAGGGAGGTGGCCCCGGTCGCGTACAGGCGCACCCCGCTCCAGGCGAACGGCAGCACACGTGTGCTGCCCAGCAGGCTAGTCGCGTGCAGGACGGCGTCCAGCAGCGCGGGGTGCAGCCCGAAGGCACCCGCCTCGGCCCGCTCGTGCTCGGGAAGGACCACCTCGGCGCAGGCCCCGTCCTCGGTGAGCCACGCGGCGCTCAGGCCCCGGAATGCCGGGCCGTAGCCGTATCCCTCGGCGGCGAGGTCGTCGTACACCCCCGCCGGCTCGATCCGTTCCGCGCCCGGGGGCGGCCAGGATGTGATCGACGGCGCGGGGGCGCCGCCCTCGTGCTCGCCGGTGGACAGTGTGCCGGAGGCGTGTTGCGTCCAGGTGGCTCCACCGCGAGCGAAGACACGCACGGTCCTGCGGTGGTCGGCGGCGGGCCGGTCCACCCGGATCTGTATCTGAACACTGCCCTCTTCCGACAGGACGAGCGGCTTCTCCAGCACGAGTTCGTCGATCCGGTGGCAGCCGACCTCGTCGCCCGCGTGGATGACCATCTCCAGCAGGGCGGTCCCGGGCAGCAGCACCGTCCCGGCCACGGCGTGGTCCGCCAGCCAAGGGTGGGTGCCGAGCGACAGACGGGCGGTGAACAGATAGCCGTCGTCACCGGGCAGCTCGATCCCGGCCCCGAGCAGCGGATGCTCCGGAACGCTCAACCCCGCCGCGGTGACGTCCACCGAGGTCGCACCGGCACGGGGCCAGAAGCGCTGCTGCTGGAAGGCGTACGTGGGCAGTTCCACGCGAGCGGCGTCGGGGAAGACGGCGCTCCAGTCCACGGGGGTCCCGTGCTGGTGCGCCAGGGCGAGCGAGAGGCGGATCCGGTCGAGTGTTCCCTCGCCGCGGCGCAGGGTGCCCAGCGCGACGGTCTCCGCCGTCTCCTCGATCGACGTGGTCAGCACCGGATGCGGACTCATCTCCAGGAAGACCCGGAACCCACCCTCCACCAGCCCCGACACCGCACCATGAAAGTCCACCCGCTCCCGGAGGTTGCGGAACCAATACTCCGCACCCAACTCAGCACCATCGACCCGGCCACCCGTCACCGACGAATAGAACGGCACCTCGGCGGCGACCGGCCGCACCGAGGGCAGACCCGCCAGGACCGCGTCCCGGATCTCCTCCACCATCGGGGAGTGGGAGGCGTAGTCCACCGCGATCCGGCGAGCCCGTGACTCCCGCTCCAGCAAAGCGGTCACCGCCTCCGGCGTACCCGAGACCACCACCGACTCAGGACCGTTCACCGCCGCCACCACAAGCCCCTCACCGAAGGGTGCGACCAGCCCCTCCACCTCGGCCCGGGAGAGCGGGACCGACACCATCCCGCCACGCCCGGCGAGTTTCTCCGCGATCAGCTTCGACCGCACGCACACCACTCGCGCCGCGTCCTCCAACGACAACACACCCGCCACACACGCCGCCGCGATCTCCCCCTGCGAATGACCCACCACCGCGGACGGCACCACCCCAAAAGACCGCCACAACCGCGCCAACGACACCATCACCGCGAACAACACCGGCTGCACCACCTCAACCCGCCCCAACGCCACCTCATCCCCCAACACCTCCACCAACGACCACTCCACCAACCCCTCAAACGCCCCCGCACACTCCTCCATCGCCGAAGCGAACACCGGAGAAGACCCCAGCAACTCCACCGCCATCCCCACCCACTGCGACCCCTGCCCCGGAAACACGAACACCGGACGGGAGTCGGTGACCCGGGCGGCGGACAGCGTGACGGAACCCGGTTCTTCACCGCGGGCCATGGCTTCGAACGCGGTGCGCGCGGCCTTCCGGTCCCCGACGACGATCGCGCTGTGCTCGAACCGTGTGCGTGTGGTCGCCAGGGAGTAGGCCAGGTCCGCCGAGCCGAGGTCCGGTCGGGCCTCGAGGTGGTCCGCCAGCGCTCGTGCCTGGGCGCGCAGCGCGGGCAGAGTCCTGCCGGACAGCTGCCATACGACCTGATCGTCCTCCGCGAGCAGTGGCCGCTCGGGCGTCTCGGGTTCCGGCGCCTGCTCGAGGATGACGTGCGCGTTGGTGCCGGACACGCCGAAGGACGACACTCCGGCACGTCGCGGCCGGCCGGTCTCCGGCCAGTCGGCCGTGTGCGCCAGCGGGGAGACCGCACCCGACGCCCAGTCGATACGCGAGGACGGTGCCGAGAAGTGGAGCAGCCCGGGCAGTACTCCCGCGCGCAGCGCCGCCACCATCTTGATGACGCCGCCGACCCCGGCAGCCGCCTGGGAGTGGCCGATGTTCGACTTCAACGAGCCGAGCAGCAACGGGCGTCGGCGGTCCTGACCGTAGGTGGCGAGCAGCGCACCGGCCTCGATCGGGTCACCCAGCCGGGTGCCCGTGCCATGCGCCTCCACGGCGTCCACATCGGAGGGTGCCAGTCCGGAGTTTTCCAGCGCGCTCCAGATGACCTGCTGCTGTGCGGTGCCGTTCGGTGCGCTCAGGCCGTTGGAGGCGCCGTCGGAGTTCACGGCGGAGCCACGGATCACCGCCAGCACCTCGTGGCCGTCGCGCTGGGCGTCGGAGAGTCGTTGCAGTGCGAGCATGCCCACCCCCTCCGACCACGCCGTGCCGTCCGCGTCGTCGGAGAACGACTTGCACCGGCCGTCCGGAGCGAGGCCGCCCTGTTTGGTGAACTCCAGGAAGGGCGAGAGCGTGGTCATCACGACCACGCCGCCGGTCAGCGCCAGCGAGCACTCCCGGGCACGGAGCGCGCGCACTGCCGAGTGGAGCGCGACGAGGGATGCCGAACACGCGGTGTCCACCGTCAGGGAGGGGCCTTCCAGCCCGAGGGTGTAGGAGATCCGGCCCGACATGACACTGGCGGCGCTACCGGTGCCGACGTAGCCCTCGACCTGGTCGACGGTGTCCCGCAGCAGTTCCGGATAGTCCTGGGCACAGGTGCCCACGAACACCCCGGTGTCACTGCCCCGCAGGGAGTCGGGAGCGATGCCCGCGCGCTCGACCGCCTCCCACGCCGTCTCCAGCAGCAGCCGCTGCTGGGGGTCCATCGCCACCGCTTCCCGGGGGCTGATCCCGAAGAACTCGGCGTCGAACCGGTCGATGTCCCGCAGGAACCCGCTGGCCGCGGTGGCCAGGCGGTCTCGCACCGAGGCCAGGTCCCAGCCGCGGTCGGTGGGGAACTCGGTGATCGCGTCCACTTGGGACACCGCGAGCTCCCACAGCTGCCCGGGGGTGCGCACACCGCCCGGGTAGCGGCAGGCCATGCCGACGATCGCGATCGGCTCCGTGGCCATGGCCTCGTAGCGGCGCAGTGACCGGCGGGTGCGCTTGAGGTCGGCGGTGACCCGGTGCAAGTAGTCGCGAAGCTGCTGCTCACTCATCAGACACCCAACTCCTCGTCAGTCACATCGAACGGCGCGGCGTCGAAGCCGGGCGCCCGGGTAGCGCGGCCACGGACACCGGGCCGGTCGCACAGGCGAACATTCACAGCTCCAACTCCTCGTCGATCAGCCGGAACAGCTCGTCGTCGGGGACGCCGTCCACCTCGTCCAGCTCGCCGGAGTCGTCGAGTCGGCTGCTGAGGCTCCGCAGTCGGGCGGCCAGCCGGGAGCGCGCCGCGCGGTCGGCCCGTACGGCGGGCAGTGCCGCCTCCACGTCGTCGAGGCGGCGGAAGACGGCGTCGACCTGCTGCCGGTCATCGGGCAGGACGACGGTGGCCAGGTACTCCGCCAGCGCCTCCGCACTGGGATGGTCGAACGTCATGGCGGTGGGCAGTTCGGTACTGGTGCGCCTGGCCAGCACGTTCCGCAGACGGACGGCGGCCAGCGAGTCCATGCCCATCTCGGCGAACGACACCGTGGGCTCCACCTCGGCGAGGGTGCGGTGGCCCAGCACCTTCGCGATGTCCTGGCGGACGATCGACAGCAGCAGGCCGACCCGCTCGGGCCGGGTCAGGGGTGCCAGCCGTTCGGTGAGCGCGGGCTGCGGAACGTGGTGTGGCTCGCCGTCACGTGGCTCACCCTCATCCGGCTCCAGGACATCCGTGGCGTACTGCGGTCTCGCGGCGTCGGCAGACTTCCCGCCCACGTCGCGCGCCGGCCAGTAGCGCTCCCGCTGGAAGGCATAGGTCGGCAGGTCGACGCGCCTGCCTCCGCGACCGGCCAGGACCGAGGACCACGAGACGGTGACACCCCGCACGGAGAGGTCGGCGAGCGCTCCGGTCAGCGCGGACACCTCACCGCGGTGACGGCGCAGCGCGGGCACGACGAGTGTCGAGGCGGGATCGGCCAGGCTGTCCTCGGCCATGCCGGCGGCGGTGCTGTCGGGTCCGAGTTCCAGGATCGCGGTGACGCCGTCGGCCTCGGCCGCGCGCACCCCGTCGGCGAAACGGACACAGCCGCGCGCGTGCCGCACCCAGTACTCCGGGGAGCACAGTTCCCCGTCGCTCGCGACCGTGCCGGTCAGGTTCGACACCACGGGAACGGCCGGCGCACGGTAGCGGATGTTCTCGGCGACGGTACGGAACTCGTCCAGCATGCCGTCCAGGTGTGCGGAGTGAAAGGCGTGGCTGACCTGCAGCCTGCTGGTCCTGCGTCCGGTCGAGCGCCAGTGCTCGCGGACACGGTCGACCTCGTCGGCGTCCCCGGAGATCACCACGGCGGACGGCCCGTTGACGGCGGCGAGTTCCACGCCGGCGCCGAGGTCGGCCCGGATCTCCTCCTCGGAGGCTTCGATCGCGGCCATCGCCCCGATCGCGGGCTGGGCCTGCATCAGCCGGCCCCGCGCGGCGACCAGCGCGCAGGCATCGGGCAGCGACAGGACACCGGCGACGTGCGCCGCGGTCAGTTCGCCGATCGAATGCCCCAGGAGCAGATCGGGAGCGACTCCCCAGTGCTCCATCAGCCGGAACAGGGCGGTCTCCATGGCGAACAGGGCCGGTTGCGTGTACTCGGTGCGGTCGAGCACCTCGTCGTCGAGGATCTCCTCGTCGAGTACCTCGTCGTCGGCGCCGAGGACCACGTGGCGCAGGGGCAGTGCGAGGTGGCGGTCGAACTCGGCACACACCGCGTCGAACGCCGCCGCGTACTGCGGGAACGCACGGTACAGCCCACGTCCCATGCCCGGCCGCTGGCTGCCCTGTCCGGAGAACACCATGGCGAGCCGCTGTGGCCGGGCCTGACCGACGCCGTCTGTGAGGTGGCCGTCGGCGAGGTGGCCCAGTTCGGCCAGCAGGTCCTCGCGGCTGCCGCCGACCAGCACCGCACGGTGCCCCATGAGCGAGCGGCCGGTCGCCAGTGACCAGGCGACATCGGCCGGGCTGTGGTCCTGGTCCGCGCGGTCCGTCAGCCAGGAGTGCAAGCGGGCGGCCTGGGCCCGCAAGGACGCCGCGCCGCGGGCCGAGAGCACCCACGGGACCACCGGGGTGCACACCGTGGAAGGCGTCGGCGCGGGCGCGGTCTCGGCGGGGGCCTGTTCGAGGATGGTGTGGGCGTTGGTGCCGCTGATGCCGAACGAGGAGACGCCGACCCGGCGGGGCCGGTCGGCCGACGGCCACGGCGTCGGCTCGGTCACCAGGGACACCCCGCCCGCCGACCAGTCCACATGCGGGGTGGGCTGATCGACGTGCAGCGTCCCGGGCACGACGCCGTACCGCATCGCCAGCACCGCCTTGATCACCCCGGCGGCGCCCGCGGCGGCCTGGGTGTGGCCCAGGTTGGACTTCACCGAGCCCAGCAGCAGGGGCTGTTCGCGGTCCTGGCCGTAGGTGGCGAGAAGGGCGCCGGCCTCGATCGGATCGCCCAGCGCCGTTCCGGTGCCGTGTGCCTCGACCACGTCCACCTCGGAGGGGGCCAGCCGGGCGTCGGCGAGCGCCTGCCGGATGACGCGCTGCTGGGCGGTCCCGTTCGGCGCGGTCAGACCGTTGGAGGCGCCGTCCTGGTTGACGGCCGCACCCCTGACCACGGCCAGCACCTGGTGGCCGTTCTTCCTGGCGTCGGAGAGGCGTTCCAGCAGCAGAAGGCCGATTCCCTCGGACCATCCGGTGCCGTCCGCCGCCGCGGCGAACGCCTTGCAGCGCCCGTCAGGGGCCAGTCCGCGCTGCCGGGAGAACTCGACGAAGGCGTTCGGTGTGGACATGACGGTGACGCCACCTGCCACCGCGAGCGAGCACTCCCGGGCGCGCAGCGCCTTCGCCGCCGCGTCCAGGGCGACCAGCGCGGAGGAGCAGGCCGTGTCCACGGTGACCGCGGGTCCCTCGAAGCCCAGGGTGTAGGACAGTCGCCCGGACAGCACGCTGGCCGCGGTCCCGGTGAGCAGGTAGCCCTCGGCGTCCAGGGCGCCGGTGTCGATCCCGGTGCCGTAGTCCTGGCCGTTGGTGCCCATGAACACCCCGCACCGGGTGCCGCGCTGGGCCGCGGGGTCGATGCCCGCCCGTTCGAACAGCTCCCACCCGGACTCCAGCACGAGCCGCTGCTGCGGGTCCATGCCCAGCGCCTCGCGCGGGGATATGCCGAAGAAGGCGGCGTCGAAGCGGTCGGCGTCGTACAGAAATCCGCCCGTTCGGGCGTAGCTGGTGCCCGCCCGGTCCGGATCGTCGTCGTACAGGCGCTCCAGGTCCCAGCCCCGGTTGTCGGGGAAGGGCGACAGCACGTCACGGCCCTCTTCGAGCACCTGCCACAGGTCCTCGGGGGAGGACACACCGCCGGGGAAACGGCAGGCCATCGACACGATCGCGATGGGGTCGCCGGTCGCGACCACGGCCGTCTGCCGCTCCACCGACTCGGCTGCCACGCCCAGCAGTTCGGCCAGCAGATACTCGGCGAGCGCAGCCGGGCTCGGATGGTCGAAGACCACGGTGGTGGGCAGTTTCAGCCCGGTGCGCACGCCGAGGCGATTGCGCAGCTCGACGGCGCCCAGCGAGTCGAAGCCCAGGTCACGGAAGGGGCGCGTCATGTCCGGCGCGCCGGACTCCGTGTGACCGAGCACGGTGAGCACCTCGTCCCGGACCACGTCGAGCAGGAGTCGCGGCCGCTCGGACTCGGGGCGTTCGCGCAGTCGCTCCGCCAACGCGGAGGGCTGCTGTGCCGAGGTACCGGACGCCCGTCGCGCCGGGGCCCTGACCAGCCCGCGCAGCAGGGCGGGCAGGGTGCCGGCGCCCGCCTGTGCGCGCAGCACGGAGAGGTTCAGCCGCACCGGTGCCGTCACCGGGTGATCGGCGCGCAGTGCAATGTCGAACAGGGCCAGTCCGTGGTCCGCGGTCAGCGGATCGATCCCGGCACGGGCCAGTCGCGCGAGGTCGTCCGCGTCGAGGTGGGCGGTCACACCGCCGCGGTCGTCCCACAGGCCCCAGGCCATCGACACGCCCGGAAGGCCCTGTGCGCGCCGGGTCTGTGCGAGGGCGTCGAGGAAGGCGTTGGCTGCCGCGTAGGCGCCCTGTCCGGCGTTGCCCACGAGTCCGGAGTACGAGGAGAACAGCGCGAAGACCTGGAGGTCGGCGCCCGTGCTCAGTTCGTGGAGGTTGATTGCGGCCTGCACCTTCGGGCGGTGCACCCGTGCCACCTGATCGTCCGTCATCGATGTGATCACGGCGTCGTCGACGATTCCGGCCGCGTGCACGACGGCCGTCAGCGGCCGGTCGGCGGGTATGGACGCGAGCAGTGCGGCGAGTGCGTCGCGGTCGGCGGCGTCGCAGGCCGCGATGGTGACCTCGGCCCCCAGGGACTCCAGCTCGGTACGGAGTCGGGCGGCGCCCTTGGCGGTCTCGCCACGGCGGCTGGTGAGCAGCAGGTGCCGTACCCCGTACTCGGCGACGAGGTGTCGGGCGACGAGTGATCCCAGCGCACCGGTTCCGCCCGTGATCAGCGCTGTTCCGGTGAGGGCCCGCGGGGTGCCGGCCACGGTGGGCGTGGCGACGAGCCGGGGCACCCGAGCGCTTCCCTCGGTGAGGACGATCTGCGGTTCACCCGAGGCGAGCGCGCCCGGCAGGGCGCGCGAGGACGCCTCGGTGCCGTCGAGGTCGACGAGGACGAACTGGTCCGGGTGTTCGGTCTGCGCGGTGCGCACCAGCCCCCACACCGCGGCCTGGGCGGTATCACGAAGTTCCGTGCTGCCGTACACGGCCCGGCGGGTGAGGAACACCAACCGCGCGTCGGCGGGGTGTTCCTCGGCGAGCCAGGACCGGAGGAGGTCCAGCGCTCGCGAGGTGGCCTCGCGTGCCTGGGCGGCGATGTCCGCCCCTTCGTGGCCGGGCCCGAAGGCTGCGAGCACCACGTCCGCCTGTCCGTCCGCCGTGGGCAACCGCTGGATGCCGGGGTGGACGGCGCGGAGCCCGTGCTCGTCCCCACCGTCCAGGGCCCACCGGCCCGCTTCCGCGAAGGGCAGCCGTGTGACCGTCCACTCCAGTCGGTGGAGCGGCGTGTGGTGCCGGACCCGCGCGGTGTCCACCGCCGCGAGGGTCACGGACTCGACGGTGTACACGGGCTGACCGGCACCGTCCGCGATCCGCATCGCGTAGGTGTGCTCGCCGAGCGGCAGCAGATGGACGCGGACCGATGCGGCACCGACGGCGTGCGGGCGTACGCCGTGCCACAGGACGGGGGTTTCGTCCTCGGCCGCCACCAGGCTCAGCGCCGCACCGACCAGCTCCGGATGCAGACCATACGGCTCCGCCTCGCTCTCCCGCTCCAGGCCGGCCTCCGCGAACAGCTCTCCACCGGCCCGCCAGACCCGCCCCAGCAGGGGGGATGAGCCGTCCGGCGGGCTCACCTCTTCGGCGTCGGCCGGTGGCCACTGCACGAGACCGGCACCCGTGTCCGGGGATGCGACGCCGGCGCTCGCCGTCGCGTTGCGGGTCCACGGGGTCTCCTCGTCCGGCTGCGAGAACACGTCGATGGCGCCGTCGGCGCCGATGCGCACCTGGACACGGAGGACGCCGGAGTCGGGCAGCCGTGGCGGGTCCACCTGGCGCAGGACATCGACACGGTCGAAACCGGCGTCGGCCGCGGCGTGCCCCGCCAGTTCCAGCAGTGCGGCATGCGCCCCGGCGGGGTCGGCCAGCCACGGATGCGCACCGACGGACAGCACACCGGTGAACACCGTGTCACCGTGGTCCGCCAAGCGCACCGCGGCGCCCAGCAGCGGGTGGTCCACTGCCGTCATGCCCGCGGTCCGCACATCCGCCGCACTGCCGCTCGGCAGCCAGTAGTGGCGGTGCTGGAAGGGGTACGTCGGCAGATCGACGTGTCCGTGTCCGGCCCCGGCGAACACGCTCGCCCAGTCGACCGCGACGCCGTGCGCGTGCAGGGCAGTAAGTGAGCCGAGGAAGCAGTCGGACTCGTCCTGCCCACGCCGGAGGGTGCCCTGAACCGCCGCCCCGGCGCCGACGTCGTCGATGATCTCCTGGATGCCGACCAGCAGCACCGGATGCGGGCTGCACTCCACGAAGGTGTCGAAACCGGCGGCCAGCAGGGCGCGGGTGGCCGGCTCGAACTGGATGGGCCTGCGAAGGTTGCGGTACCAGTACTCACCGGTCAGCTCGGCCGGGTCGATCCAGTCGCCGGTCACGGTGGACATGAACGCCGTCGAGGTGGCGGCCGGCCGGACCGGGGCGAGCAGCTCCTCCACCCGCTCCCGGATCGGCTCGACGTGGGCGGAGTGGGACGGGTAGTCGATGGGCACCCGCCGCGACCAGATTCCCTCCTCCGACAGGGCGGACTCCAGCCGGGCGAGCGCGGGGAGATCGCCCGCGACCACGGTGGAGGTGGGGCCGTTGAGCGCGGCCACGCTCACCCGCTCGAAGCCCTCCAGCCGGGACCGGACCTCGTCCAGGGGCAGGTTGATCGACAGCATGCCGCCACGGCCGGACAGGCCCTCGGCGATGGCCTTGCTGCGCAGCGCGACCGCACGGGCGGCGTCCTCCAGGGACATCGCGCCCGCGACGACCGCGGCGGCCATCTCGCCCTGCGAGTGGCCGATCACCGCGTCCGGCACCACCCCGACGGACTTCCACAGCGCCGCCAGCGAGACCATCACCGCGAACAGGACCGGCTGCAGGACCTCGGTCCGCTCGAACTCCCCGGAACGCACCACGTCGGTGAGCTGGAAGTCCACATGGGGAGTCAGCGCGCGCTCGCAGTCGGCCATCGCCTGTGCGAAGACCGGCGAGGTCGTCAGCAGGTCCACCGCCATCCCCGCCCACTGCGGGCCCTGTCCCGGGAAGACGAATACGACCTTGCGTGGGCCTGCCGTGGCGCGCGTGGTCGTCGACGTGGGCTCGTCGCGGGCCAGTGCGTCCAGCCCCGTACGGAGCTCACGCGCCGACCGGCCGAGAAGCACGGCGCGATGTTCGAACGCGGACCTGGCGAGCGCGAGCGAGGCGCCGACCGCGGTGAGGTCGGCGTCGTCGGTCAGCGTGGTCGACAGCCGGACGGACTGCGCCCTCAGCGCCTCGGGCGTGCGTCCGGACACCACCAGCGGCACGCTGGTCAGGATCAGCGGCGCCGTGGCCGACACAGGCGCCGCCGGTTCGGCCACGGGGGCCTGCTCGATGATGGCGTGGGCGTTGGTGCCGCTGATGCCGAACGAGGACACCGCGGCGCGGCGCGGGCCCTGGGTGTCCGGCCAGGGCGCGGGGTCGGTGAGCAGCCGGACCGCGCCGCTGTCCCAGTCCACCAGCGGCGAGGGCCGGTCGATGTGCAGCGTCCTGGGCAGTTGCTCGTGCTGGAGGGCCATCACCATCTTGATGACGCCACCGATCCCGGCCGCGGCCTGGGTGTGGCCGATGTTGGACTTCAACGAGCCGAGCAGCAGGGGATGTTGGCGGTCCTGTCCATAGGTGGCCAGCACGGCCTGGGCCTCGATGGGGTCGCCCAGCCTGGTGCCGGTGCCGTGTGCTTCGAGGGCGTGCACATCGGCCGGGGACAGGCCGGCGCCCGCCAGCGCGGCGCGGATCACGCGCTCCTGCGACGGACCGTTGGGAGCGGTGAGCCCGCTGCTCGCGCCATCCTGGTTGACCGCCGTCGACCGGATCAGGGTCAGCACCCGGTGGCCGTGGCGACGCGCGTCCGACAGCCGCTCCAGTACGAGTACCCCGACCCCCTCGGACCAGCCCGTGCCGTCGGCCGCCGCGGCGAAGGACTTGCACCGGCCGTCCGGGGACAGCGCCCGCTGCCGGGAGAACTCCACGAAGGTGCCGGGCGTGGCCATGACGGTGACACCCGCGGCCAGCGCCAGCGAACACTCACCGCTGCGCAAGGACTGCGCGGCCAGGTGCATCGCCACCATCGACGAGGAGCAGGCCGTGTCCACCGTGACCGCCGGCCCCTCGAACCCGAGGGTGTAGGCGATGCGGCCGGACAGCACGCTGGCGGTGGTGCCGGTCAGCCGGTGCCCGTCGACCGCGCCGGCGGTATGTTCCAGCGGCGGCCCGTAGTCGTGGTACATCACTCCGGCGAAGACTCCGGTGCGGCTGCCGCGCAGGGTGCCCGGTACGAGTCCGGTGCGTTCCAGCGCCTCCCAGGACGCCTCCAGCAGCAGCCGCTGCTGCGGATCCATGGCCAGGGCCTCTCGCGGGCCGATGCCGAAGAATTCGGCGTCGAACCCGCCCGCGTCGTGCAGGAATCCGCCCTGGCTGCAGTAGGACGTCCCGGGGTGTGCCGGGTCCGGGTCGAAGAGCTCGGTCAGCCGCCAGCCCCGGTCGACCGGGAACCCGGTGACGGCGTCGCCGCCTCGCTCGACCAGGTCCCACAGGTCCTCGGGCGAGCGGACGCCACCGGGATAGCGGCAACTCATTCCCACGATCGCCAAGGGCTCGCGCGCGGCGGCGGTGAGGTCGTGGTTCTTCCTGCGCAACCGTTGGACCTCACGGATGCTGTCGCGCAACGCCTCGGTGACCGCGGCAGCGGTTGTTTCGCTCATCGGTGTCGTCTCCGGCTCGCTCAGGATTCCAGGCTGCGACGGGCCAGCCTGACCAGTTCGTCCGCGTCCAGCTCGTCCAGGCCGTCCAACTCGTCGAGGCCGTCCAGTACGTCGGCACTGTCCGGCCCGTCGAGGCCGTCCGGTGGGTCGATGTCGGCCGGGGGCGCGGCATGGGCGGACGGTTCGGCCACCAGCGTGAGAAGGGCGTCCAGCAGACCGGCGGCGCGCAGACGTGCCACCGGCAGCGTGGCCAGCGCCCTGCGCAACGCCGCCTCGTCCACCGGCTCCGGTTCGGCGGGCGCCATCTTCTGGGCGATCAGGGCGGCCAGCCGGTTCGGGGTGGGGTGGTCGAAGACGACCGTGGGGGACAGCGCGAGCCCGGCCACCCGGTTGAGCCGATTGCGCAGGTCGACCGCGATCAAGGAGTCCACACCCAGTTCCCGGAAGCCACGGTCCAGGTCGATCGCCTCGTCGGGGCTCTGCCCGAGGCAGCCGGCCAGTTCCCGCCGCACCAGGTCGAGGGGGGAGGCGTCCCGCTCGGGCCGTGCCCTCGACGCCATCGGGACCAGGCCGCGCAGCAGTGGCCCCGGGTGGTCGGACGCAGGCCGCGGCTGTCCTGCTGTGCGGCCCACCGCCACCAGGAGCGGGGTGTCCAGTCGCAGCGCGGCGTCGAACAGCGCCAGGCCGTCCTCGGTGGACAGGGTGGGCATGCCGATGTCCGCCAGCCGGTCGAGGTCGGTACGGGACAAGTCGCCGGCCATGCCCGTCTGCTCCCACGGGGCCCAGGCCAGCGAAGTGGCGGGCAGCCCCTGCGCCGCACGATGCTGGGCCAGGGCGTCCAGGAACGTGTTCCCGGCGGCGTAGTTCGCCTGTCCGGCGGCACCGAGGATGCCGGACGCCGAGGAGAACAGCACGAACCCGTCAAGGTCGAGGTCCCGGGTCAACTCGTGGAGGTGCCAGGCCCCGTCCACCTTGGGACGCAGTACCGATGACAGCCGCTCGGTGGTCAGCCCGGAGAGCACGGTGTCATCCAGGACGCCTGCCGCGTGCACCACCGCGGTGAGCGGACGCTCGTCCGGGATCGAGGCCAGCAGCCCCGCCACCGCGTCGCGGTCGGCGACGTCGCAGGACCGCCAGCTGACACCGGGACCCAACTCCGCCACGTCCACCGGCCGCCTGCCGGCCAACACCAGGTGGCGCATGCCGTGCTCGGCGAGCAGCCGATGGGCGACCAGCCGGCCGAGCCCTCCGGACGCGCCGGTGATCAGCACGGTGCCGTCGGGGTTCCAGCCGCGGAGGGTGGCGGGCCTGCGCCCCCGCGTCAGCCGGGGGGCGAGGAGTGTGCCCGCACGCACCGCCAACTGCGGCTCGTCCAGGGGTAGTACGTCCAGGAGGGGCCGCGCCGCCTCCACGTCGGCGTCCAGGTCGAGCAGGACGAACCGGCCGGGATGCTCACGCTGCGCGGAACGCACCAGACCCCACACCGGGGACTGGGCCAGGCCCGGGACCTCCTCGCCCTCCCGGGTGCCCACCGCCGACCGGGTCACCAGTACCAGCCGAGCCGAGGCGAACCGCTCGTCGCTGATCCACGCGCGCACCAGCTCCAGCGCCCGGCCGGCCGTCGCATGGGCGGTGCCGGGCAAGGTCCGGTCCGTCTCCGAGGACACCCGCACCACCACGAGGTCCGGACCCTCCCCCGCGCACCCAAAGAGATCTCCGTCGTCCGGTACGGCGACACGGGATGGCGTGGACGCCGGAGTGACCGGAACCCACTCCACCTTCAGGAACGGATCGTCGTGCACCACAGGACCGGGCGTGCGGACACTCAGCGCCTCGATGTCGGCGACCGGCCCTCCGGCTGTGTCGGTGATCCGCAGCGACACCGCGTCCTCGCCGGTACGTCTGGTGTACACCCGAGCGGCGGCGACCCCGGTGGCATGGACGGCCATCTTCTGCCAGGAGAACGGCAGTTTCGCACCGCCGAAGAGCCCGAGCGCGCCGGCGCCGTGCAGACACGCGTCGAGCAGCGCCGGATGCAGGGCGAACTCACCGGCCCGCCCGGCGAGGTCCAGGTCCAGTTCGACCTCGGTGATCACCTCGTCGCCGGCCCGCCAGATGCGTCGTACGTTCTGGAAGCGCGGACCGTACTCCAGCCCGCACAGGGCCAGACCGCTGTAGAGGTCCTGCGTGGACAACTCGACGGCGGACACCGGCGGCCAGTGGCCGAGGACCCGCTGCGGGGCGGCCGATGCGGGGACGAGGGCGGCGGTCGCATGCCGTGTCCACTCGGCATCGCCGTCCACCGGCCGGGAGTGCACACTCAGCGCACGGCGTCCGTCGGCGTCCTTCTCCCCCACGCCCACCCGGAGTTCCACGGTCTCGTGGGCGCGCAGGGCGAGCGGCGCCGTCATCACCAGCTCCTCGACGGTGGGACAGTCCGTCACGCCACCGGCGTGCACGGCCATCTCGAGGAAGGCCGTGGCCGGTACGAGCACGGTCCCGCCCACGACGTGGTCGGCCAGCCACGAATGGGTGCGCGTGGACAGCACACCGGTGAACTCCACACCATCGCCGTCGGGCTGCGCGATCCGCGCGCCGAGCAGGGGATGCCCGGCCGGGCGCAGCCCGACCGCGCCCGGCGAGGAGCCGGCGCCGGGAGGCTGGTCCAGCCAGTAGCGCCTGCGCTGGAACGGATAGGTGGGAAGCTGTGTGCGTCGTGCCGGGGTGCCGTCGAAGACGGCACCCCAGTCCAGGCCGACACCGTGTGCGTAGAGCCTTGATACGGCCTCGGTGAGCGTGGCCACCTCCGAGCGGTCACGGCGCAACGCGGGCACGAACCGCGCATCCCCGTCGACGCATTCGGGCCCGAGCGTCGTCAGCACGGCATCCGGCCCGAGTTCCAGGAAGTCCGTGACGCCGTGGTCGTACAGCCACCGCACGCCGTCGCCGAACCGCACGGCCGCGCGCACATGCCGCACCCAGTAATCCGGGGAGCACATCTCTTCGTCGCTCGCGATCGTGCCCGTCACGTTGGACACGATGGGGATCGCCGGTGCGTGGAAGGTCAGCTTTTCCGCGACCGCCTGGAAGTCGGCCAGCATGGGCTCCATGTGTGCGGTGTGGAAGGCGTGCCCGACCCGCAGCCTGCGCGTGCGCCGCCCCTGCCGCTCCCAGTGGCGAAGCTGCCCGGTGACGGCCCGCTCGTCTCCGGCGATCACCACGGCCCGCGGCCCGTTGACGGCGGCGATCTCCGCGTACCCGTCCGCCCCCGGCAACTGGGTCAGCACCTCCTGCTCGGTCGCGGCGATCGCGGCCATACAGCCTTCGCCCGGAAGCGCCTGCATCAGCTTGCCCCGCGCGGCCACCAGCGTCACGGCGTCGGCCAGGTCGAGCACACCGGCCACATGCGCGGCGGCGAGTTCGCCGATGGAGTGCCCCACCAGGTAGTCGGGGCGCAGTCCCCAGCTCTCGACCAGCCGGAACAGGGAGACCTCCACCGCGAACAGCGCCGCCTGGGTGTAGACGGTCCGGTCGAGCAGATCCGATCCGTCGAACACCACGGCCTTCAGCCCGGCATCCAGGTGCTCGTCGAATCCGGTGCACACGCGCTCGAAGGTCTGGGCGAACACCGGGTACCGCGCGTGGAGTTCCGCCGTCATCCCGCTGCGCTGGCTTCCCTGACCGGTGAAGAGGAAGGCGAGTGGACCCGCCGAGGCCGTGCACACGTCATCAGCCTCGAGGGAGCCCAGCCCGGCGAGGAGCGCGTCGCGGTCCCCGCCGACGACGACCGCGCGGTGCCGCTGGTGCTGCCGGGTGGTGGCCAGCGAGAGGGCGACGTCGTCCAGCCCGGCCCCGGGCAGCGCCACGGCCAGTCGCCGTGCCTGGTCGACCACCGCCTGCCTGGTGTGCCCGGACAACAGCAGCGGCATGGTGCTGCCGGTGTCGGGCGTCCGGTCCGGCCCGGGCGCGGGGACGCCCTCGATGACGAGGTGTGCGTTGGTCCCGGAGATGCCGAACGAGGAGACGGCGGCTCTGGGCGGACGGCCGCGCGAGGGCCAGGGTGTGGCCTCGGTCAGCAGCCGCACCGCTCCCGCCGACCAGTCCACGTGTGCGGTCGGGTCGATGATGTGCAGGGTTTTCGGCGCGATGCCGTGCCGCATGGCCTGCACCATCTTGATGACCCCGGCGACCCCGGCGGCGGCCTGCGTGTGGCCGATGTTCGACTTGAGCGAGCCGAGCAGCAGGGGCTGTTCCCGGTCCTGACCGTAGGTGGCGAGAAGGGCGTGCGCCTCGATCGGATCGCCCAGCACGGTGCCCGTGCCGTGTGCCTCGACCACGTCGACATCGTCCGGCAGCAGGCGGGCCTGGGCCATGGCCTGCCGGATGACCTGCTCCTGCGCCGGTCCGCTGGGCGCGGTGAGCCCGTTGGAGGCCCCGTCCTGGTTGACGGCGGTACCGCGGATCACCGCGAGGACGTCGTGTCCGTTGCTCCGGGCGTCGGAGAGGCGCTCCAGGACGAGAACGCCCAGCCCTTCGGCCCAGCCGGTGCCGTCGGCCTGAGCGGAGAACGCCTTGCAGCGCCCGTCCGGTGAGAGTCCGCCCTGACGGCTGAACTCCACGAACATGCCCGGGGTCGACATCACGGTCACACCGCCGGCCAGGGCGAGCGAACACTCCCCCTGCTGCAGCGACCGTACGGCGAGATGCACGGCCACCAGCGAGGACGAGCACGCGGTGTCCACGGTGACGGCGGGCCCCCGCAGGCCGAGTGTGTAGGCCACCCGGCCGGACAGCACGCTCGCGCTGGTGCCGGTGAGCAGGAACCCTTCGGCGCCATGCGCGGCTTCGTGCAGGCGCGGCCCGTAGTCCTGGGCACTGGCGCCGACGAACACCCCGGTCCGGGTGGCGCGCAGGCTCTCGGGAACGATTCCCGCCCGTTCGAGCGCCTCCCATGTGCCCTCCAGCAGGAGGCGTTGCTGGGGGTCCATCGCCGTGGCCTCGCGCGGGGAGATGCCGAAGAAGGCCGCGTCGAACGTGTCGATGCCGTCGAGGAATCCGCCCGCCTGAGTGGCGGTGCTGCCATCGGCGAGGTCCCAGCCCCTGTCGGTGGGGAACCCGCCGATGGCGTCACGCTCCTCCGCCACCAGGTGCCACAGGTCCTCGGGCGAGGTCACCGCGCCCGGGAGCCGGCAGCTCATGGCGACGACGGCGATGGGATCGTCCGTCGCGACGGTGGCGACCGTCGCCTGGACGGCCCGGGGACGCTCACCGTCCAGCAGGGCGGCAAGGTGGGCGGCCAACGCCGCGGGGGTCGGATGGTCGTACAGCACGGCGGAGGAGAGCGCTACGCCGGTGGCCGCGACGAGCCGGTTGCGCAGTTCGACGGAGGTCAGCGAGTCGAAGCCGAGGTCGCGGAACGACTCGGTCACCGCCAGCGACTCCGGGTCGTCCCGATCGAGCAGCGCGGCCCCGTGCTCGCGCACCAGCCGCAACGCGGCGGCACGCCGCTGTTCCTCCGTACGCCGCGACGCCCGCGGTGTCCTCGCCTCTGGCTCATGTGTCGGTTCGTCGAGCCAGTACCTGCTGCGCTGGAACGCATACGTGGGCAGATCCACCGGCTGTCCGTCCGGGAAGGCGGGCCGCCAGTCCACCTCCACTCCCCGCACATGGGCCTCGGCGACCGATCGCAGGAAGCGCCCGAGACCGCCGTCGTCACGACGCAGCGAACCCACGACGACGGCCTGGGACCCGGTGGTCTCCTGAACCGGCATCACCAGGGCGGGGTGCGGACTGCACTCGACGAACCCGCTGAACCCCTCGGCTTCCAGCGCACGCACACCGGTTTCGAACCGCACGGTCTCCCGCAGGTTGCGACACCAGTAGTCGGCATCGAGTCCGGTACCGTCGATCCAGTCCCCGGTGACGGTGGAGAACAGCGGGACCGCGGAGCGGGCGGGGCGAACGGCGGCCAGCTCAGCGAGCAGCGCCGGCCGGATGTCGTCCACGTGCGGGGAGTGCGAGGCGTAGTCGATCGGCACCGTGCGCACCCACACGCCCCGGGCCGACAGGGACTCCAGGAGCTCCCGCACCGGCTCGGTGTCACCGGACACCACGACCGAACGCGGGCCGTTGACCGCACCGATCGTGACACCCTGCGGCAGCAAGGGCTCGACCTCGGCCGCGGGCAGGGCGACCATGCCCATGCGGCCCCGGTGCTTGATCGCCTCGACAGCCCTGCTGCGCGCCACCACGACCCGTGCGGCGTCCTCGAGGCTGAGCGCTCCGGCGACGCAGGCGGCGGCGATCTCGCCCTGCGAATGCCCGATCACCGCGTCCGGCAGCACTCCGTGGGATTGCCACAGTTCGGCCAGCGACACCATGACCGCGAAGGTGGCAGGTTGCACGACATCGTCGCCGGTCATCGGTGCGCGCAGCACATCGAACAGATCCCAGTCGACGAACCGGGACAGGGCCCGTGCGCACTCACGCATCCGTGCCGCGAACACCGCCGACTCCTCCAGCAGTGCCAGCCCCATACCGGACCACTGGGAGCCCTGACCGGGAAACACGAAGACCGTGCGCCCCGGTTCCCCCGCCGTACCGAGCACGGGTCCCGGCAGCTGTTCCTTGAGCGCCGCCAGCTCCTCCCGATCGAAGACCACGGCGCGGTGTTCGAGCAGCGTGCGCGTGGTGGCCAGCGAGTATCCGACGTCGGCGGTCGGCAGATCGTGCTGGTCGAGGTGGTCGAGGAGGCGTTCCGCCTGGCCGCGCAGCGCCTGTCGGGTACGGGTGGACAGGACCCACGGCGTCACTGCCGAGGATGTACCGGACGGCGGCGGCTCGACGGAGGGCGGCTCGGCGAGGACGACATGGCAGTTGGTGCCGCCGATACCGAAGGAGCTGACCCCCGCCACCAGCGGCCGCTCCTCTTCCGGCCACGCGGTGGTCTCGGTCTGTACCCGCAGGTTCAACTCGGTCAGCGGGATCGCCGGGTTGGGCCGGGCGAAATTCAGGCTGGCGGGCAGCAGGCGGTGGGTGATTGCCAAAACCACCTTGAGCAGCCCGGTGATTCCGGCCGCGCCTTCGAGGTGACCGATGTTGGTCTTCACCGAGCCGACGCGCAGGGGCGCGCCCTCCGGCCGTTCGGAGCCGAGTGCCGCTCCCAACGCGGCCGCCTCGACCGGGTCGCCGGCCCTGGTCCCGGTGCCGTGCAGCTCGACGTACTGCGCGGCATCGGGTTCGACGCCCGCGGCCCGGCAGGCGGCGCGCAGCACATCGGTCTGCAGGGAGGGGTCCGGTGTGGTCAGATCCGCCTGACCGGCGCCGTCGTTGTTGACCGCGCTGCCGAGGATCACGCCGTGTATACGGTTGCCGTCCGCCAGCGCGTCGGCGAGCGGCCGCAGCACGATCATCACGCCGCCCTCGCCGCGCACGTAGCCGTTCGCCCGTTCGTCGAAGGTGTAGCAGCGACCGTCCGGGGAGAGGACGCCGAGCGCGTCGACGGCCCTGGCGGAGACCGGGGCGAGATTGAGGTTGACGCCACCCACGAAGGCGTGGTCGACCTCGCCACGGCGGATGCTGTCACAGGCCAGGTGCACCGCCACGAGGGAGGAGGACTGTCCCGAGTCGACGGTGATGCTCGGCCCGCCCAGCCTCAGCAGGTGCGACACCCGGTTGGCGGTCATGGAGCGGTGGGTACCCGTCAGGGTGTAGCGGTCCTCCGCCGCGCCACGGGCACGGATGAGGGCCGCGTAGTCGTCGGACGACACTCCCAGATACACACCCGATCGGCCGCCACGAAGGGGGTCCGCCACGAACCGTGCGGACTCCATCGCCTCCCAGGCCAGTTCGAGCGCAAGCCGCTGCTGCGGGTCCATCGCGGCCGCCTCGGCCGCGGTGACTCCGGCGAACTCGGCGTCGAAGTGGGCCACTTCGGAGAGGAAGCCGCCGTGCTCGACGGCCTGTTCGGCGCTCCATCGACCGTGCGCGGTCTCGCCGATCGCATGGCGCCCGGCGCTGAGCAACCGCCAGAATTCCTCCGGGCTCCGGCCACCGGGCAGACGGCAGGCAATACCCGTGATCGCGATCGGCGCCGAGGCGTGAGCGCTCGCGGAAGGCGCGACGGACACAGCCAACCTTTCCTCCCCACGGGACAGGACAAGCGGCGAGAGGAATGTGCCCGGAAGATCCTTCCCATGCGAGCGGAATGCTGCTGGGCAAAACCGGGCCCATCGCCGAGTCATGGGCGGCGACAGGTTGTCGCCGCCTTCGACGGAGACGCTAATCAGCTCGTGGAGAGCCCGGAAGGCAACTGGTATCGATCAAGACCATCCGCGCCATGGATACCGGGCCAATTACGCAAACGACCCAGCGCCGGTGCCCGGTCAGCCCGCCGACCGCGGGAGCCGTGGGAGCCGTGGGATCACAACTGTGACGCCATCTTCTGGATACGCTCCCGCAGCCAGCGGTGCGCCGGATCCGCGGTGTTCCTGGGATGCCAGTACATCGCTTCCGTCAACTCCCCCGCCGGCTCCAGAGATACCGCCCGCAGGCTCATGGGATTCCCCAGCCGCTCGAAGAGCCGCCGGGGAATGACCGCGACCATCCGGGTGCCGGACACCATGGAGGCCGCGCCGGCAAAAGTGTCGCTCACCGCCACTGTCCGGTCGGTTACGCCGCAGTCGCCCAAGGTGAGGCCCGACAGCGGCATGGACTGTGAGCCGATCCTGACATGGGGCAGGGCGCCGAGTTCCTCCAGGCTCAGGGTCGGGCCCACATCTGGGTGGCCACCGTCAACAACGGCGACCAGCTCGTCCGGAGGCAGATCGGCGCGGGAGAACGACGTCAGCTCGTCGGTCAGCACGTTCGGCGGCCAGATCAGCAGGTCGGTCTCCCCGCGGCGCAACCGGTCGAACATACCGGGGTGCACCCCGGTGACGCTGATCCGCACGCCCGGGGCCACCTCGCTGAGCTCGCTGAGCTCGCTGAGCAATGGACGCAGCATCACTGCGGTCACGTAGTCATCGGCGACCAGGTTGAAGGTTCGGGCGCTGGTGACCGGATCGAACCGATCCGTACGGTCCAGGACCTCGTACATCCCGCCCATGAGTTCCTTGACCGGGTCGACCAGTGACTCGGCGAGCGGGGTGAGGACCATCGCGCGCCCGGCCCTGACCAGCAGCGGGTCGTTGAAGTGCCGCCGCAGCTTCGCCAGTGCCGTGCTCATCGCGGGTTGGCTGACAAAGACCCGCTCAGCGGCCCTGGTGACACTGCGCTCCGCAAGGAGCGCGTTCAGCGGGACCAGAAGGTTCAGGTCGATCTTGGTGGGACGAGCCGTCGCAACCGGCTGCTGTTCCCCCTCGGTCGAGGACGCCGACCGGCTCTTCCGCTGCCCTGGGGCGGTCATCCGCCCGAAGAAGTCGCCGATCTTGCGTACGCCGTGCGGATCGGCACCCCCGTCGAGGCTTCCTTTCAGCTCCCTGGCCATGGACGCCGCACGCTCGCGCATCGTCTTCTCATACGCTGCGATCGCCGCCGTAAGGTCGTCACCGGCCCCGATGACGGCTCGGGCGAGGTCGGCAGCGTCCCGCATGGCGAGATTGGCGCCCCAGCAGGATGACAGCATGCCATGGGCGGCATCGCCCAGCAGGGTGACTCCCGGTGTGGTCGGCCAGCTGGTGCCGATGGGGAGGCTGTAGACGGAGCGGGGCACGATCGTGTCATCGCAGTGGCGGACCAGGTCCGTCAATTGCGGGGCCCAATCGGTGAAGTGCTCCAGGATCGCGGCGCGCGCCCGCTCGGGCCGGTCGTAGGGGATGCCGTTGGTGGTGAGCCAGTTCTCGGGAACGCGGAAGGCGATGGAGATGCGCAGGCGGCCATCGCCGCCGCGGCGCGCTATCAGGCCCTTGTCGTCCTGCAGCGCGAACATGCTGCCACGGCCCACGAGCGTGGCCAAGGCCGGCTGGGTGCGGTGGGCCTGGGGGACACCGAGTTCGATGAGGCTGATCCCGGAGTATGCGGGCTCGACTTCGGTGAGCATCGGACGGACGCGGGACCAGGTGCCGTCCGCGCCGATGAGCAGGTCGCAGCTCTCCACCGCGCCGCCGTCGAAGTGGAGTTCGTGGCGGCCGCTCTCCAGGGCGGTGGCGTGGTCGAAGCCGTGGCCCCAGCGGATGCTGCCGGGGGCGAGGGCATCGAGGAGGATCTCGCGCAGGGCGGACCGGTCCATCTCCGGCCAGCCCGTGTCGTCTTCGGGGGTGACGTCCTGGGGTTGGACCGTGGCGTCCTTGCCGAGGATCTTCATGTCCAGGCCCGTGGGGCGGGCTCGGGCCCAGAACTCGTTTTCCAGTCCTGCCTCGCGCAGGGCGTGCTGACCGGACTCGGGGTGCAGTTCGAGGGTGCCGCCCTGGCAGCCGGCGGCATCGGCCGCATCGCGCTCGTAGACGACCGCGTCGATGCCGTTGGCCTGAAGGACGCAGGCGAGGGTGAGGCCGCCGGGGCCGGCGCCGATGATCGCGATACGGGGGGTGGTGTTCATGGTCAAAGAGTCCTTTTCGGCGGCGGCGGTGGACGTCGTCCCGCCTGACATCATCGCGTCCGCGACGCGCCGTCCTCCCACCAGTTGAGGGAGGTGACGGCATTGCTGCCCAGAAACCAGCCATAATCGGCGGAAGGACTCATGGCCCGGGCCGAAGAAACCGGAACGAAACGGCCCAGGCGTCACGCAGGGCGAGCGGTCACAGGGTCCTTGCGAGGATCCGCGCATCGCGCCGGGGGTCCAGCGACTCCACCCAGCGCGAAGGCGCCAGGCGCATCGTCGTGGGCGCGAATCCATGGCGGAGGAACAGGCCGCCACCGCCGGTCGTCGCCGTGAACAGGGCACCGAGCGACTGGGCGCGCGCCCTGGCCAGCGTGGCGCGCAGCAGCCCGGCTCCCACTCCGCTTCCCTGACTCGGCCCGGCCACGCAGAAGTTGTACACCACGCCCGCGGGCCCGCGGCCCTCCCCCGGTTCTGCGGGATGCACGCGCAGGCCCACGCAGCCCTCGACGGTGCCATCGGCCTCCGCCACGAGGAAGTCGGCCGCCCGGGTCGCGTAGCGCGAGACAGGCCGCTCCCGCAGCGCCCCCGAACGCACGAAGGGCCGGGACAGCTCGGCGAGTGCGGCGGCGTCCTCCGGACGGGCGCCGCGCACGCGGGACGTCGGCGCGAGGAGCGCGTGCGGCAGCGGTGCAGGGCGTGGCGTAGCCGTGATCAAGGCTTTCCTTCCTCGGTTCCACGGTCGGAGGGCCCGGTCGGTGAGCGCCTCGGCATGCCTCATCTCATCCGGTGCGGGTCCCGGTCTCCCGGCCGTCGACGTAGGTCGCCACCACCTCGATGTCCCCGATGCGCGAGGTGTCGACCCGCCGGGGGTCATCTCCGAGCACGACGAGGTCGGCGAGCTTGCCCGGGGTGAGGCTGCCCAGTCTGTCCTCCCAGCGGCAGGCGACGGCACCCGCGACCGTGTAGGCCCGCAGGGCCTCGTCTCGGGTGATGCCCTCGTCCGGGCCGATCACCTGGCCGGACTCGGAGGTGCGCTCGACCATGAACTGGATGGCCCGCAGCGGGGATCCGTCCGTGACGGGGCGGTCGGAGCTGCCGACGAGGGGGATGCCGTGGTCCAGGAAGGCCCTGCCGCGGTAGAGCCACGGGGCTCGTTCCTCGCCCATGATCGCCGCATAGTCGTCGCCGAAGTAGCGCAGGAAGTTGGGCTGGACGACGGCGCTGATGCCGAGCCGCGCGAAGCGCGGGAGCTGGTCGGGGCGGATCAGTCCGGCGTGCTCGATGCGGTGCCGGGCGTCGGGGCGCGGCCGGAGACGCTGGGCCCGTTCCAGGGCGTCCAGGGCGACGTCGGCGGCGCGGTCGCCGATCGCGTGGACGGCGAGCTGCCACCCGGCCAGGTGGCCGTCCACGATCGCGTCCGCGAGCGCCTCCGGGTCGTCCTGCAGCTCGCCCATGTGATCCAGCCCTTCGTACGGGCTGCTGAGCGCGGCGGTCCGGGCCATCATGCCGCCGTCGGTGTAGATCTTCAGCGCGCCCACCGAGAGCCGGTCGTCGCCGAACCCGGTGCGCAGACCGAGGTCGAGGGCCCGGGGAATGCCGTCGGCTTCGTGTGCGCCGACCGGGCGCAGCCGGTCGGCGGAGACCATGAGCTGTACACGCAGTGGCAACAGGCCGGAGTCGCCGGCGAGTTGGTAGGCGCCCAGCTCGACCGGGCTGTGGCCGAAGAGGGCACCGCCGATGCCCGCCTCGGCGCAGGCGGTGACGCCCTCGGCCAGGCATGTACGGGCGGCGCGGCCGATCGCCTCGGCCAGCTCCGCTTGAGAGTACGGGAGGCGCAGAGCGCGGGCGGCGCCCATGGCGCCCTCGGCGAGGAAGCCGTTCTCGTGCGGGGTGTCGGCGGGAAGCAGATCGAGAACGGCGGAGTTGACCATGCAGCCGTGCCCGGAGTCGTGCATCATGAACACCTTGCGCCCATGACTGACCTTGTCCAGTTCGGCGGCGGTCAGATGGCGTCCCAGGGCCCGCTGGTCGTAGCCGGCGATGCTCACCCAGGCGCCGGGCGAGCTCTTCCGGGTCGTGACGGCCTCCTCCACGATGGCGAGCACCTCGTCGATCCGCGTGCACCCCGCGATGCTCGGGGTCTTCTGCTTGAACCCGGTCCAGGCCAGGTGCACATGGGGGTCGATGAACCCGGGCAGCACGGTGGCGCCCTGCAGGTCGATCACCTCGCAGGCGGGCAGGGAGGTGACGGCGTCGTCCAGGCCCACGATCCGGCCCCGCCACACGCCCAGGTCGTGGGCGACGGGGTGGTCCGGGTCCATGGTGAGGAAGCGGGCGTTCGTCAGTCTGGTGCAGAGCATCTGCCGGAGCTCTCCTGGGTGCCGGGGCGGTTCACAGGTCAAACTTAGGTTAGCCTCGCCTAATTGACAGGAGCTTAGCCTTGTCCCTTCCCTCTCACAAGGAGACGTTCATGCGCCTGAGTGCGACCGATGGACAGAACGCCTTCGCCGCGTTCGGACTGCCCGGCACACCCGGCACCGACGAGTTCTGGGCGGCGGCGGGGACACCCGCGTCGATGCCCGCCGACGGCGGCGGTTGGACGACCTTGTTCCTGTGGCGCGGGTCTCCGGCGAGCATCGGCTTCGAGAGCTGGTCGGAGCCGGTCCCGCTGCGCCAGTGGGGTGATACGGACTGCTGGTACGCCGAGGTACGCATGCCCGCGCGGCTGCGGGTGACCTACCAGTTCCTCGCGGGCGACGCGGCGCACGCCGACCCGTTCAACCCGGTCGGCGCGGGCGGTGACCGGTCCATCGCCGCGACCCCGGACGCCCCGGCCCAGCCGTACTGGCCCGTCATCGGCGCCGATGCCGTACTGCCCCTCCCGCACAACCGGATCCGCTGGAACAGCCAACGGCTCGGCGGGCGGCGCACCGTGCGCGTCCACCCGGTGGGGGGCGGCGGACCCGTGGTCCTGCTGCTCGACGGCGACGACTGGCTGTATCTGCACCCGGCCATGACCGCGTTCGACTCGGCCGTCGCCAGTGGCGAGATGCCCGCCGTCACGCTCGTCTTCCTGCCGAGCAAGGACAGGGAGGCCGAGTTCGGGTGCGGCCCTGCGCTGTGGGAGGCGATCCGGGACGAACTGCTGCCGCTGGTGACGGAGTCCGGCGCACCCGCCGGCTGGGACCGGCTGGTGGTCGCCGGGCAGAGCCTGGGCGGGCTGAGCGCGCTGTACGCGGCGCTGGAGTTCCCGGACCTGGTGTCCCGCGTCGCCTGTCAGTCGGGGTCGTTCTGGTGGACACCCGACGCCATGGACCTGCCGGACCCCATGGGCGGCCCGGTCGGCGGCACCATGGCCGCGCGCCTGCGCGAGCGCCCCGACCTGTCCAATCTGCGCGTGGCGTTCGACGTGGGCGAGCACGAGAGGTGGTTGCTCCCCCACTGCGAGCTGACCGAGGGCCTGGTCCGGCAATCCGGCGCGACCATACGGGTCTCGCGGTCGGCGGCGGGCCACGACCGGGCGGGCTGGCGGCACGCCCTGCTCAGGGATGTCGCCTGGGCGCTCGGTTAGCGGGCCGGGTCACCGGGCCACCGCCAGACAGTAGTCCTGGTCGGTGACGAGGAGGTTGCGATGGGTGTCCTCGGCGGTGATGACGCCGTCGTCCAGGACGAGGACCCGGTCGGCGGCGTTCAGGAGGGCCGGGCTGCTGGTGATCACGATGGTGGTGCGGTCCCGGCGCAGCTTCGCGATGTTGCGCGCGATGAGCTGTTCGGTGACGGCGTCGACGGCCGTTGTCGGGTCGTGCAGGACGAGGACGTCGGTGTCGGCGGCGAGGGCGCGGGCCAGGGACAGCCGCTGGCGCTGCCCCCCGGAGAGGTTCGCGCCGCGGTCGCGGACGCCGTAGTCGAGTCCTTCGCGGTGGAGGGCGACGACGTCGGTCAGCATGGACGCCTCGACGGCCTCGGGGACCATCCGGCTGGTGCCCGAGGGATCGATGTTCGTGCCGAGGGTGCCCGCGAAGATCTCCCCGTCGTACGGGTTCACCAGCATGTGCTCGCGGACCGCCTCGATCGACAGGTCCGCGAGCTCCCGCCCGCTGACCCGCACCGCTCCCTCGTACGCGCCGGGCGGGACCTTCACGGCCAGGATCGACGCGAGGTCGGCCGCCGCGCGCGGCTGGTAGGGCGCGATCGCCACGAACTCGCCAGCGGCCACCGTAAACTTGAGCTCGCGCAGCGAGCCGTACCGGACGCAGTCGAGGTCGAGGTCGCCGCCCGCGGCCGGGCGCTCCCGCCCATCGGCCGCCACCGGCGGGGCGGCCAGCACCAGCGCCATCCGCTCGGCCGACGCGCGCGCCATCATCACGTACTTCGGCATCTCCGAGAACAGTTTGAGCGGTTCCATGATGAACTGCGCCAGCCCCACGGCCATGACGAGTTCTCCGATCGTGATCCGGCCGCTGAAGGCCAGTGAGCCCGCCATCAGGGTCACGGCGGCGGCGAGGACCGCGTTGAGGGCCAGCGCGGTGCCCGCGTACACGCCGTTGACCTTGGCTACGGTGATCGCCTGGTGCTTCGCCTCCGTGCTGACCCTGCGATAGGAACCGAACGCCGCGTGGTTGCCGCCGAAGCCGTGCAGCGGGCGCAGGCCGGTGATCAGGTCCGCGACCTTCGCCCCCGCCCGTGCCACCCGGGCCTGCTGTTCTCGGGTGCTGGAGCCGATCCGCTTGGACAGCACGCTCAGGATCGACAGAATCGCGACGGTGCCCACGATCACCAGCAGGCCGAGCCGGACGTCGGCCAGGCCCAGCGCGACCGCCGCGACCAGCACCGCCACCAGCGAGCTGACCAGCAGCGGCACCACCTCGATGATGTCGGCGGTCTGGTCGGCATCCTCGGTGGCGATGGTCAGCACCTCGCCGGACTTCAGGTCGACGTCCCTGGCCACCGGCTGGAGGCCGTAGGCCGCCACCTTCACCCGCCAGCGGTGCGCCTCGGTGGTGTTGGCCTTCTGCAGGACGCGCATCCCGAACCGCCACGACAGCGACACCGTCGTGATGATCACTGCCAACGCGGCGATCGCCAGGCCGAGCGAGCCGAGGCTGCGGTCCCGCATCGTGTGCTCGACGATCAGGCCGAGCGCGATGGGGAAGGCGGTCTCACCGGCCTGGTACAGGCCCATGAGGACGGTGCCCCAGGTCATGGCGCCGATGTTGCGGCGCAGTGCGGTCCGGAGGATGTCGGCCCCCGGGCGGGGCCGCTGGGTGTCAGGAGTGGTCATCAAGGTGGCGGGCAATCGCTTCCGGGGTTCGCAGGGTGAACAGATCACGGATGGTGATCACTGGGCCGTACTCGCGGCGGAGCAGCCCGATCAGCCGCACCGCCACCATGGAGTGCCCTCCCAGGGACACGAAATCGCTCACCGCACTCACCTCGTCGTCATCCAGGTCCAGTGCCTCGGCGAAGAACTCGCACACCACGGTCTCGTTCTCGGTCCGCGGTCCCCGCTCCCCCGCCGTGGTCAGCGTGCCCAGCGGCTTGGCCTCCGGCAGCGCCTTGGTGTCAGCCTTCCCGTTCACGGTCAGCGGGATGCTGTCGACCTGGGCGTAGTGCGTCGGGCGCAGGAAGTCCGGCAGCCCGGTGCCTACTTCGGCGGCGACAGCCGCCAGGTCGGAGCCGTCCAGTACGAGGTAGGCGGCCAGCCGGTAGGCGCCGTCGACCTGCGGATCGGGCTGGGCGACCGCGGCGACGAACCGCACCGCCGGGTGCGCGGCGAACACGGCCTCGACCTCGCCCGGTTCGACCCGGTGCCCACGGATCTTGACCTGCTGGTCGATGCGGCCCAGGTACGTCAGGTTGCCGTCGGGCCGGCGGGCCACCAGGTCGCCGGTGCGGTACATGCGCTCGCCAGGTGCGCCGAACGGGCACGCCACGAAGCGGTGCGCGGTCTGGTCGGGCTGCCCGAGATAGCCGCGGGCGATGCCGATGCCCGACACGTACAGCTCACCGGGAACGCCGTCCGGCAGCGGCCGCAGCCACGGGTCCAGCACATACACATCGGTGTTGTCGATCGCCACGCCCACCACCGGGTCCTGGCATTCGAAGGTGCCGACGCCGAGGGTGTTGATGGTGTACTCGGTGGGCCCGTACAGGTTGTAGCCGACCGTCCCCTCGGTCTCGGCGAGCCGCTGCCACAGCGCCGGGGTGACGGCCTCGCCGCCGAGCAGCACCAGCGCCGGCCGCCGTTCCGGGTGGTCGAGCAGGCCCTCGGCGACCAGCTGCTGTGCGTAGGTCGGGGTCACGTTGATGACGTCGATGTGGTGTTCGAGGCAGTACTCGACCAGCCGGGGCGCGTCACGGCGCAGTTCCTCGTCGCAGATGTGCACCTCGTGGCCGTCGGCGAGCCACAGCAGCTCCTCCCACGACATGTCGAAGGCGAACGACACGGTGTGCGCGATCCGGAAGACCCGGTGACCGTGGTCCGCCAGCACCGGCTCGAAGATCCGGCGCTGATGGTTGATCAGCATGTTGGTCAGCCCGGCGTACTCGGTCACCACGCCCTTGGGCTTCCCGGTCGATCCCGAGGTGTAGATCGTGTACGCGGGGTGCCGCAGGCGCTGCGGGTCCTCCGGCTGATACGTCCGATACGGCTCGGCCTCGGACAGCGGGCGGTCCAGCTCGATCAGGTCGCCGGTGAGCCGGGGCGACACGGCGCTCACCGTGAGGATCACATCGGGGCGGGCGTCCGCGACGATCGCGGCGATCCGCTCGTCCGGGTGGTCCAGCTCCAGCGGCACATACGCGGCGCCGACGCGCAGCACGGCGAACAGCGCCACGATCGAGTCCAGGGACCGCGGAATCGCGAGGCCCACGGTCGTCTCGGGGCCGATGCCGCGCCCGGCGAGCACACCGGCCACGGCGCGGCTGCGGTCCCGCAGCTGGGCGAAGGTCATGGTCGAGCCGTGGGCCACGAGCGCAATCCGCCGCGGGTCGCGGTCCGCCGCCTGGTCGAACCGGTCGACCACGGTGTCCGTGCCGATGTCCATGCGTTCGGCGGGCACGGGCTCCGGGCCCAGTCCCCGCAGGCCGCCGACCGGCCCGGTCGACCGGGCCAGGTCGTCGAGCACGCGCAGGTAGTCGTCGAGGAGCCGCCGGGCGTTCGCGGTGTCCTCGTCCCGGTACTCCAGCTTGACCGTGAGCCGGTCGCCGGGGGTGACGACCCAGGTGAACGGGTAGTGGGTGGAGTCGTCGGCCGTCACCGAGGTGATGCCATGCCTGGCGTTCATCTCGGCGAACGCGTCCATGTCCAGGAAGTTCTGGAGCACGAAGAGGTTGTCGAACAGGGTGTCGTGCCCGGTGGCCCGCTGGATCTCGCCGAGCCCCAGGTGTTCGTGGACCATCGCCTCGACCCTGGCCGCCTGTACGTCCGACAGATACGCGCGGACGGTGTCGTCCGGCCGGGCCCGGGTCCACATGGGGACGGTGTTGAGCAGCACGCCGACGATGCCGTCCAGCCCCTCGCCCTCCCGGCCGGAGACGGTCACGCCGAACACGGCGTCGTCGCGCCCCGTGTGGGCGCCGAGCAGGAGGCCGAACGCGCCGGTCAGCACCGAGTTCAGGGTGACGCCGTGCGCCCTGGCCGCCGCCCGCAGCAGCTTCGACCGCTCGGCGGACAGCGTGCGCACGAGCGCGCGCGGCAGGTCGTCGGAGAGGGACGGCGCCGCTCCGGCGAGCAGCGTCGGGCCGGGGAGACCGGACAGGTGCTCGGCCCAGAAGCGTTCCGACGCGGCGGAGTCCCGGGCGTCGAGCGCCCGGGCGTGGTCCTCGAAGCTCGGCGTGGCCGGGGCCGGGTCGGGCAACTCGCCCGCGAGGACGGCCCGGTAGGCGTCGAACAGGTCCCGTAGCACGATCTCGCGGGACCACCCGTCCCACAGCAGCAGGTGGTAGCTGAGCAGCAGCCCGTCGCGGTCGCCGGGCAGCCGCACCACGGTCATCCGGATCAGCGGGGGCTCACCCGGGTCGAATCCCGTGTCGCGGTCCCGGGTGCGCAGCGCCTCGACGTCCGCGTCGCTCGTGAGCTCGACTGTACGGACGTCGACGCGCCGGCCCGCCCCCAGGACCTGGACCGGGTTTCCGTCGTCGTCGGTGGCGAAGCCGGCGGCCACGACCGGGTGCCGCGCCATCACATACGCCATCGCCTCGGACAGTGCGTCGGTGTCCAGGCGCCGATCGAAGGTGAACCAGCTCTGCGCCACGTAGTGTCCCGCCGAACCCGCCATCTGGGCCTGGAAGTACAGGCCCCGCTGGAGCGGGGTGACCGGTGCCGTGCGCTCGGCCGTCGCGGAGGCGTCCGCGATGCGTTCCAGTGCGGTCCGCCAGTGGTCGGTGATCTCGTCCGGGATTCCTTCGGCGAGGGTGAAGACGGCGTGCAGGCTGCCGGTGGCCGCGTCGGTCCACGCGTTGACCTCGACGGCGTACGGGCTGCCCTGATCGCCGCCGGTGAGGTGCGGCGCCTGGGACTCGCCGCCCCGGCCCAGGTAGTTGAAGAGCACCTGCGGGCGAGCGGTGAGCAGCGGGGCCGCCTGCGGGTTGAGGTATCTGAGCTGGCCGTAGGCGACGTGTGCGCGCTCGTCCGGCTGGCGTTCGGCGACCTCGTACGCCGCGGCGACGGGGTCGCTGTGCGCCGTGAGCCGCACGGGCGCGATGGAGGTGAACCAGCCGACCGTGCGGGTGTAGTCGTGGTGCTCCAGCGCCGGGACCCGGCCGTGGCGCTCCAGTTCGATCGCGAGGTCGGTGGGCGATGGCTGGATGTGGGTCAGCGCGGTGCGCAGCGCGCCGCACAGCAACTCGGTGAGACCGACGCCGAGTGCGCTGGGCGCGGTACGCGTCACGCGGTCGCTCACTTCGGAGGCGAGCACGACCGTGGTCTCGCGGGGTCGCTCGACCGCGGGCAGGAGCGCGGGTGCCTGGAGCGTGGTGAGCCAGTGGCCGAGGTCGTCGATCGCATGGGCGGACCGGGCCGCCAGTGCTTCCGCGTACTGGGCGTAGGACGTGGTCGGCGGCGCCAGGGGCGCCCCGCGCAGGGCGGCGGCCAGGTCGTCCAGCAGGATCAGCCAGGACACCGAGTCGACGGCGAGGTGGTGCACGGTGACCACCAGGGTCCGGCTCGCCTCCAGCCACGCGAACGCGATGACCTCCCCGGACTCGACATCGAGCCGTCCGGCGGCCTCGTTCGCCGCGGTCGTCGCGTCGGTCGTGTCCGCCCGTACGACAGTGACCTCGCGGGCGGGTTCGGTGCGCAGGGCCCATACCCCGTGTTCGACGCCCAGCCGCAGCCGGAGGGCCGGGTGCGCGGCCACGACGGCGCTCGCGGCGCGCTCGGCGTCGGCGAACCCGGCGCCGTCGGGGGCCACCACCGTTCTTGCCTGGGCGAACCGGGTGAGCGATCCGCCCAGGTCGCGCTGGCGCAGGATGATCGGGGTCGGCGGCAGCGGGCCGTCCTCGTGGTGGGCGGGCGCGGGCGCCTCGCCCTGCGGTGTGCGCGTTCCCAGGTGCTCGGCGAGCGCGCGCGGTGTCCTGAACAGGAACACGTCCCGTGGCGCGATCGGCAGGCCGAGCGCCCTGGCCCGGTTGATGACGGTGATGGCGACGATGCTGTCGCCCCCGGCCCGGAAGAAGTCGGTGTCGTCGGCCACGGCGGATTCGGGCAGTGTGTCGGCGAAGATGCCGACCAGTGCGGTGAGCACGGCATCCCCGCTGCCCGAGGAGCCGGGCACCGGGGTGTCGTCCTGTGCGGCGCGTGCGGTCAGGGCCTTCCGGTCCAGCTTGCCGTTGACCGTCAGCGGCAGGGCGTCGACCGGCAGCACCCGGCCCGGCACCAAATGTACGGGCAGCTTCGCCGACAGCAGGGCGGTGACATCGGCGGGCACCCGGCCCACGACATGCGCGACCAGGTGGTCGCCGCTGTCCGCCACGGTGACGGCCGCGTCGACCACACCATCGAGCCCCCTGACCGCGGCCTCCACCTCGCCGAGTTCGATGCGGAAACCCTTGAGCTGCACCTGGTCGTCGGCGCGTCCGGTGAACTCCAGCTCACCGTCGAGCGTGCGGCGGGCGAGGTCGCCGGTGTGGTACATGCGGGAGCCGTCGCCCGCGAACGGGTTCGCCACGAAACGGCCCGCGGTGAGCCCCGGCCTGCCCAGGTAGCCGAGCGACACCTGGTCGCCTGCGACGTAGATGGCGCCCACCCGGCCCGGCGGCACCGGCCGGAGCCGGTCGTCGAGCAGATAGGTGGCCAGGCCCGGGATCGGACCGCCGATCGGGCTGACGTCGCCGCCGGGGGCGAAGTCCTCGTCGGTCAGCACCCGGTGGGTGACATGGACGGTGGTCTCGGTGATGCCGTACATGTTGACCAGCTCGGGCGCACCGGTGCCATGCCGCTCCACCCAGCCGCGCAGCCGCCCGAGATCCAGCGGCTCGCCGCCGAAGATGATCCGGCGCAGCGCGGTGACCGGCCGGCCCGCATGCCGGTCGGCCTCGATGAACTGGTAGAACGCCGACGGGGTCTGGTTGAGCACGGTCACTCCGCGCTCGCACACCAGCCGGTGGAAGTCGACCGGCGAGCGGGTCAGCCCGTACTCCGGCACCAGCAGCTCAGCGCCGTGCGCCAGCGCGCCCCACAGCTCCCAGACCGCGAAGTCGAAGGAGAAGGAGTGGAATTGGACCCATACGTCGTGCGGGCCGAAGTCCATGGCGGGCCGGGTGTTCGCAAGCAGGGTCACCACGCTGGAGTGCGGGACGACGACGCCCTTGGGCCTGCCGGTCGATCCGGATGTGTAGATGACGTAGGCGGGGTCGTGCCGGCTCGCCTCCGGACCGGCCTCCGTATCGGCCCGCGGCAGCTCGTCTCCGGATACCAGCACACGGGCCGGCACGCCCGCCCGGGCCAGCAGCCGGGTGAAGCGCTCGCGCTGCTCGCGGTCCACGAGAACGACCTGCGGAGCGGAGTCGGCGAGGATGTACTCCAGCCGTTCGTCCGGGTACGCCAGGTCCAGCGGTACATACGCGCCGCCCGCCGTGACGATCGCGACCAGGGCGACGACCTGCTCCACGGAGCGCGGGACGGCGACGGCGACCCGTCTGCCCGGCCCGGCACCGGCCGCGCGCAGGGCGGAGGCCAGCTCGTTCTTCGCGGCCGCCAGTTCGCCGTAGGTCAGTGACCGGGTTCCGCCGTCGAGAGCGCACTGGGTGACGGCGGCGGCCACCGGGTCGCGGCGCGCGGCGGCGTCGAACAGTCCGCCCAGGGTCGTCGGAGTGATCGGCGCGGGACGCCGGGTGTCCTCGGGCGCCAGGTCGTCGACCAGGGCGTCCGGGCGGGTGAGCAGGCCGGTGAGGGTCTGGGTGAACGTGCGCAGGATCGCCTGGGCGCTCGTCTCCCGCAGCAGCTCGCCGTCGTAGATCAGGTTGAGGCGCGGACGGCCGTCGAGAGCGCGCTCCACGACCAGCGTCAACGGGTAGTGCGGGGCGCCCTCGTTCACGATCTCGGTGATGACCAGTTCGTCGCCCGGCCCCCGCAGGGCGGCCACATCGGCCGCGACATCGAACACCACCAGGGTGTCGAACAGGGGGCCGGCGCCGGCCAGGCGGCCGATCCTCGCCAGCGAGACATGCTGGTGCGGCAGCACCGCGCTCTGGTGTTCCCGCACCGAGGCGAGCAGGTCGCGCGCCGTGGTGGTACCGGCCCACCGGGCGCGCACGGGGATCGTGTTGATGAACAGACCCACCATGTCCTCGATGCCGGGCACCTGCGCGTCGCGCCCGGACACCGTGGATCCGAACACCACGTCACTGCCGTGCAGGATGCCGCCCAGCGTCACCGCCCAGGCGCTGTGCACGGCCACGCTCAGCGGCACACCGGCCGACCGGGCGGCAGTGTCGATGTCGTCGCCCGGTTGCACGGCGGTGTCGGCGAATCGGCCGGACGGGGTGTGTCCCTCGGCGACCAGCGAGGGCCCGCGCAGCTCGGCGAGCTGATCGCGCCATATCCGGTCGCTCTCGTCCTCGTCGCGCTCCGCGAGCCACCGTACGTAGTCGGGGAAGCCGCCGAGCGGGTACACGGTCCCCGGCGCGTGGTATTCGGCCAGCAGCGCGCGGAGCATCGGTGGCACCGACCAGCCGTCGGCGATGATGTGGTGCACGGTCTGCACCAGGACGTTCCGGCCGGAGCCCGTGCGGATGAGTGTGTACCGCATCAGCGGGCCGGTGGCCAGGTCGAACCCGGCGCGGCGGTCACGCTCGGCGTACTCGCGGATCTCGGCGTCGGTGATCCCGGGGCGGTCGAGCGTGGTGAACGGCGCCCCCACACCGCTCTCCAGCACGGAGACCACACGGCCGTCGGCGAGGGCCGTGAACCGCGCCGCCAGGTTCGGGTACAGCGTGAGCAACCGGGTGGCCGCCGCCGCGAGCCGGTCGGCGTCCACCTCGCCGTCCAGCCTCAGCAGCTGCTGCTCGACATAGGCGCCCGCCGAGTCGTCGTCGAAGACCGAATGGAAGTACAGGCCCTCCTGCAACGGGGTCAGCGGCAGGATGTCCCGCAGCGCCGGGCCGTCCAGGACGTCGACGTCGGCCTGGGTGAGCCGCACCAGGCCGAAGTCGCTGGGCGAGTGGCCGCCCCGGTCGAGCGCGGCCAGGGCGGTCAGGGTCTCCTGGAAGTACGCGCCGATGGTCGCGATGTCCTCGTCGGTGAACATCCCGTCGGGCCAGGACATGGTGGTGATCAGCTCGTACGCGCCGCTCGATGCGGGTTCGGCGATCGCGTTGAACTCCAGGGGGCGCGGCAGGCGCATCCTCGGGTCGCGCCTCTCGCCCAACTGGCCCGTGTTGCCGCAGAGTTTCCAGTCTCCGGTGGCGCCCGCGTCGAAGCGGCCCAGGTAGTTGAAGAGCACCTGCGGTGCGGGGGCGTCGAACTCGGTGTGGGTCAGATACCGCAGGGCACCGTAGGAAACGCCGTTGGACGGCACGCGGGCGAGGTCTTCCTTGACCGCCTTGAGCGCGGTGGCCAGGTAGTCGGAGGCGGTGAAATCGGCCGCCGCGCCGGGGTCCACGGTCACCGGGAACAGGGTGGTGAACCAGCCCACGGTCCGTGACAGCTCCGGCTCGAAACCGGCGGCGTCCGCCACGAACCGACCTTCGCGGCCGTGGCCCTCGAGTTCGATATGCGCGAAGGTCTGGTCCTGTCCGAGGTCGCGGCGCCATCGGGCGAGGGTGACGGCGAGCGCGGTCAGCAGCACATCGCCCACGCCGGCGTGGAACTTCGCGGGGATCTCGCCCAGCAGCGCGGCGGTGACCTCGGGACCGGCCGAGACGGTCCGCACCCTCTCCCGGGCGACGGTGTCGGCTTGGGACAGCGCGCGCCTGCCCACGGGGCCGTCCGCTCCCGGCAGGGGACGCTCGTAGTAGCCACGGTCCGCGTCGAAGGTGGCATTCCCCAGCGTCTGCGTCCAGCGCCGGAACGATGTGCCCACCGGGGGCAGTTCGATCGGCGCGCCCGAGGCGAACTGCCGCCATGCCGTGGCCAGGTCGTCCATCAGGACATGCCAGGACACGCCGTCGATCACCACATGATGGACGACCACGACCAGCTGCCGTGCCTCGCGTCGCCAGACGGCACGCAGCATCACGCCCTGGTCCGGGTCCAGCCCGCCGGTGGCGAGCGCGACGCACTCCTCGACCGGCCGGTCGCTCTCCTGCCACGACGGCGTGGCCCGGTCCGCCGCCGGGATGTCGAAGCTCCAGCGTTCGCCGCGCACCAGCCTGGCGCGCAGCATGTCGTGCCGCCCGGCCACGGCGGCGAGGATCGCGTCGAGGGCGTCGGCGGTCAGCTCCGCCGGGGTGTTCAGCACGACCGACTGTACGAAGCCGTCGATCGCCTCCGTGGTCTCGCCGAGCCACTGCACGATGGGCGATCCCATGACGGAACCGGTCGCGACATCGCCGTCGTCCGTGGCGGAGGCGCCCTCACGGCTCGCCATCGCCGCCAGCGCCCCCACCGCGCTGTCGGTGAAGATCTGCCGTGCCGTGAGGTGGAGACCCGCGTCGCGCACCGCGCTCAGCAACGAGATCGCCAGCAGGCTGTCTCCGCCGAGCTGGAAGAAGTCCTGGTCGACGCCGACCTCGTCCAGCCGCAGCACCTTCGCGACCGCCGCGCACAGCACCCGCTCGTTCTCGGTGGCGGGCTGGACGATCGAGCCCGTCCCGATCGCGGGTTCCGGCAGCGCACGGCGGTCGAGCTTGCCGTTCGCGGTGAGCGGGAACTCCTTCATCACGACGATGTGGGCGGGCACCATGTACTCCACCATGTGCCCGGCGGCCCACCCCTTGACCTCGTCCGCGCGCAGGTCCTCGCTCCCGGCGGCCGGGATCACATATCCCACCAGGTAGGTGCTGCCTGCCGCGTTCTTCTTCGCGACGACGCAGGTGTACCGCACCCCGGGGTGCTCCGCGAGGCCGACCTCGACATCCTCGATCTCCAGCCGCATACCGCGGATCTTGATCTGGTTGTCGGCCCGGCCGAGGAAGTCCAGCGACCCGTCCGGGGCGAACCGCGCGAGGTCTCCGGTCCGGTACAGCCGGGACCCGTCCCCGGCGAAGGGGTTCGCCACGAAGCGGGACGCCGTCAGGCCGGGCGCGTTGATGTACCCGCGGCCCAGGAGGAACCCTCCCACGTACAGTTCGCCACCGACGCCGACCGGGACCGGGCGCAGCTCGCTGTCCAGCACATACAACTGGGTGTTCGGGTTGGCCTTGCCGATCGATGTGGACAGGCGCTCGGCCGCGCCCCGGTAGATGACGTGCGAGACGCCGATCGTGGTCTCGGCGGGGCCGTAGCCGTGGTACAGCGGGATATCGAGCCGGGTGCGGAACCGCTCGTACAGCTCCGGCGTCAGCACCTCGCCGCCGCACCACACATGGCGCAGGCTGTCCAGCCGCCCGGAGTCGCCCACCATCTCCAGCAGCACGTCCAGCATGGAGGAGACCAGGTAGGTGAAGGTGACCCGCTGCTCGGCAATCACGCTCAGCAAGTGGTGCGGGTCGCGTTCGCCACCGGGCCGCAGGATGACCAGCCTGCCGCCGTGCACCAGCGGCAGGAAGATCTCGTTGATGGAGATGTCGAAGGACAACGGCGCCTTGAACAGCGACGCGTCGTCGTGGCCGAAGCCCAGGATCTCGTTGCCCTGCCACAGCAGGCGCTCGCTGATCGCCTCGTGCCGGATCATCGCGCCCTTGGGCCGCCCGGTCGAACCGGACGTGAAGATCACGTACGCCAGGGCGTTGCCGGGGACGGTGACCCCGGTGCCCCCGGTGGGGTGGGAACCGAAGCGCCAGTCGCCGAGGTCGACGACGACGGCTTCCGGTTCGGCCGGGTCGCGTTCGCCCGAGTCGCCCAGCTGCGCCACGACCTGGGCGTCGTCGATGACGACGGCCCGGCGCGCGGCGGGCCACTGCGGATCGAGCGGCACGAAAGCGCACCCCGCCTGGAGTACGGCGAGCAGCCCGATCACCATCTCGGCGGAGCGGCGCAGTGAGATGCCGACGACCTGTTCGGGACCGAGTCCGCGCTCGATCAGATGGTGGGCCAGCTGGCTCGAGCGCTCGGCGGCCTCACGGTAGGTCAGCGACCGGTGCTCGTCGACGATGGCGACGGCGTACGGCCTGGACCGCGCCCGCTCGCGGAACATCTCCACGATGGTCGGGCGGACCCGGTCGGCCTCGGTGTCGTTCCACCCGGCCAGGGCCTCGAGCTTGGCCGCCACGCAGGACGGGGAGATGGTGCCGATGGGCCGGTCCGGGAAATCGGTCAGGTCGTCCAGCGCGGCCTGCGCATCGTCCGGCCCGACGCCTTCCGGGACGGTGATGCTCCGGTCGTCCGCGCCGACCCCCCAACCCGCGGGCCCCGCCCCGCCGTTGTCGACCCACCCGAGGACATCGGCGAACAGGGTGCCGGGGGTGAGGTCGATGCCATCGGGGCTCAGGCCCGTCGCCCAGTACGACAGCCCGATGGCACAGGCTTCGGCGATGGTCCGGTCGGAGAAGTCACCGATCCGCCGGCGTACGTCGGCAACCTGTCCGGGAGAAAGCAGTACGCGACGAGCGCCCGGTTCCACCATCGAAGACTCAGCATCCCTTCCACGTCATGAAAAGCTCACCTGAATCAGGGGTGTCTAACTACCTTCTCGCCAGGCCCGCCACAGTCGCGCATACCGGCCGCCCAGGGCCACCAGCTCCTCGTGCGTTCCTTGCTCCACCACGCGGCCCGCGTCCAGCACGGCGATCCGGTCCGCCGCCATCGCCTGGGTCAGCCGGTGCGCCACCAACAGCGTGGTCCGGCCCGAGCACGCGGCCAGCACGGCCCGCTCCAGCTCGGCGGCGCCCTCGCTGCCCGCCTCCGCGGTCGACTCGTCGAGCACCACCACCGGCGACCGGCCCAGCACCAGCCGGGCCAGGGCGATCTGGGCCACCTTGGTGACGTCCAGGCGCTCTCCGCCCTCGCCGACCACGGTGTTCAGCCCATCGGGCAGGGCGTCGACCCATCCGTCGGCGCCGACCGTGCGCAGCGCGTCCATCAGCTCGGCATCGGTCGCCTGCGGCGCGGCCAACCGCAGGTCGTCGGCGAGCGGCCCGGAGAACACATGCGTGTCCTGCGTCAGGATGCTCACCAGGGCCCGCGCCCCGGCCTCGTCCAGACCGGCGAGGTCGGTGGTCCCGACGCGCACCGACCCGGCCTGCGGGGTCCCGATGCCCGCGATCAGCGCGGCCAGCGTGCTCTTGCCCGCGCCCGTCGCCCCCACCAGCGCGAGCGAACCACCGGCCGGGATCGTCAGATGCACGTCCCGGAGGACAGGCTCCTCGGTGTCGGGGTAGCGATACGTCAGCCCCTCCACCGTCACCGAGTGTGGCCCGGTGTCCGCCGGCGAAACGGTCGCGTCGCCCACCAGCCGGTCCTCGGCGGCCTCGCCCACCACGCCGACCAGCCGGGTCAGGCTCGCGCCCGACTTCTGCGCCTCGTCGAAGGTGAACATGATGGAGCCCAGCGGGGTGAACAGCCGGTGGAAGATCAGGGGGGCCGACGAGACGTCGCCCAGGCTGGCGGCATCGGCCTCCAGCAGGGAGTACCCGACCACGATGATCAGGACCAGCCCGATGAACTCGGCGCGGTTCTCCCTGCCGACGAAGCGGCCGAAGAACCGGAACACCTCGATACCGAGATCCCGCACCCGCCATGACTCAGCGCTGACCTTCTCGCGGAAGGCGCCCTCGAGGCGGTACGCCCGGACGGTGTCGATCCCCTTCAGGCCACTGATCAACGCCTGCGCACGGTCGGCCTGGGCCGCCCGCTGCTGCTGGTAGAGCGGGGCGGACCGGGGGAGATACCAGCGCAGGGCCAGCGCGTACGCGGGCAGCGCACCGGCGCCCGCCAGGCCGAGCCGCCAGTCCAGTCCGAACATGCCGGCCGTGGCGATGACGACCAGCACGCCCGCCGAGAACACCGTGGGGACGGCCGTGCGGATGCCCTTGGACAGCACGGCCACATCGTCACCGACCCTGGACAGCACATCTCCCCGGCCGACCTGCTCGATCCGTGCGCTCGGCATCCCCAGTACCGCGCGGACGGCGCCTTCGCGCAGCCGCGCGAGCAGATCCGCGCCCAGCCGTCCGATGAGATAGGTCGACACCGCGGTGGCCGCCGCGCCGAGCAGCGCGGCGGCCCCCATCACCACCCCGATCGTGACCAGGGTCGAGCGCGGCTCGCCCTCGACCACCCCGTCGACCACCCGGCCGAGCAGGATCACCGGGAGCACCTGGAGCGCCGCCCCGGCCACCGTGGTGAGCGCGGTGGCGGCCGTCAGCCAGGGCACCTCGCGGCAGTGCGCCGCGACCCATCGGGTAGCCACGCGTCCGGTCGCCGTGCGCAGGGTCGCCGGGGGGAGGCGCGCCTCGGTGGTGCTCACCCCCGGCCGACCGACTTGACGAGCTCGTCGATCGCGTACGGCAGGGACAGCAGGGTGCCCTGGGAGATGGCCGCGCCGACGGCCGGGCCCTCGCTGTCCAGCAGGTAGGACACCTTGCCCTTCTTCACCGCGCCCAGGTTGGTGAAGAGCTGGAACTTCTTCAGGGCTTGCTGGTCGGCCTTGTCGTTGATGACGAAGACGCGGTCGGCGTCGACCAGGTCGATGCGCTCGGGGGACAGGACGGTGTAGAACTTCCCGTCCGCGATCTTGTCGATCTTGGTCTGGTACCTGAAGCCGATGCCCGTGACCAGCCGCCCGCGCACATCGGTGGAGGTGAACGGCGCCACCGAGTTCTTGTACCAGGACAACATGACCGCGGTCTGGTTGGCGAACTCGGGATGCGCCTTCTTGGCCGCGCCGAGCTTGTCCTCAATGCCCTGCACCAGCTTGGTGCCCTCGTTCTCCTTGCCCAGCGCCCTGGCGATCTGCACGGCGTTGTCCTGCCACGGGGCGCTGAACGGCTCCTTCTCGCCCTTGGTACGGCCGACGGTCGGGGCGATCTGGGAGAGCTTGTCGTAGGCGGCCTTGTCGATCTCGGAGTAGACCGCCACGATGAGGTCCGGCCGCAGGGCGGCGATCTTCTCGTAGTTGGGGCCGGTGTCGCCGTTCTTCATGACGACCTCGGGCCGGGTGTCGCCCCACTTGTCCTTCACCCAGGGCCACTGGGTGTTGATGTCGGGCTTCTTGCCCGCCGGGTTCGGGTACTGGTCGACCATGCCGACCGGTCTGACATCGAGCGCCAGCATGGCCTGGTCGTCCGTGTAGCCGACGGAGACCACCCGCCGGGGAGCCTTGGTGATCTTCGTGGATCCGAACGCGTGCTCCACGGTGACCGGGAACGCACCCGAGGCGGCGGCCGGGGCGTCGTCGCCCGCCCCGTCCGCCGAGTCGGAACCACACCCCGCGAGGAGGCCGACGCCGAGGGCCGCGGCGGACAGCGCCGCCACTAACCGCCGCCATGGCGTCATACGTGTCGTTCGATGGAGGAGCATCCGGAATCCCTTGCTGTCGCGCTGTCCGTTGCGCCCCTGACTAAGGGCAGCCAAACCTTATCCCGATGAAGTGAGGCTAGCCTAGCCTTACTTTTGCATTCCCTTGCGGGACCTGATCGAGCTGGACGTGGGTGCGGCCGATCGGCACGATGAGCGGCCGGTCACCCACCGGGTCGTCAATCACCATGGCGCGCAACCCGAATGCCTCGTCCAGCAACTCGGCGGTGATCACATCACGCGGATGCCCCTGCGCCAGGATCGAACCCGCCCGCATCACGATGAGGTTGTCGCTGTATCGCGTGGCCAGATTGAGGTCGTGCAGCACCATCACCACGGTGCGGCCCGACTCGTGCAGGTCGTCCACGAGGTCGAGCACATCGATCGCGTGCGCCAGGTCCAGATAGGTGGTCGGCTCGTCGAGGAGCAGCAGATCGGTGCCCTGGGCCAGGGTCATCGAGATCCAGACGCGCTGACGCTGCCCGCCGGACAGCGAGTCGACCGGGCGGTCGGCCAGATCCGACACCCCGGTCATGGCCAGCGCGCGCTCCACGACACCGGCGTCGTCCGAGGACCACTGCCGCAGCCAACTCTGGTGCGGATGCCGCCCCTTGGCCACCAGGTCGGCCACCGTCAGCCCCTCCGGCGCCACCGGCGCCTGCGGCAGCAGGCCCAGCTTCTTGGCCACGTCCCTGGTCCTGAGCCCCGCGATGTCCTCGCCATCCAGCACCACGGCCCCCTTGGCCGGCTTGAGCAGCCGCGTCAGGGTGCGCAACAGGGTCGACTTGCCACAGCCGTTGGGACCGATGATCGTGGTGATCACGCCCGGCGGGATCGTCACATCCAGCTCCTCGATGACGGCCCGGCCGCCGTACCCGACCGAGACACCTTCGGCCGCCAGCCGTGGGATGCCACGGGCCCCGGACTCGATCTCGGTGGTGCGCTCGGCGCTCACAAGTCCCCCTGTGTTGAGGTCTGCCTGAACTTTGTTGCCATCTATCTGAGATTCGCCCGCACCAGCAGATAGACGAGGAAGGGGCCCCCGATCGCGGCGGTGACCACGCCGACCGGGAGCGTGATCGGCAGCGCCGTGCGCGCGACCAGGTCCGCACCGATCAGCAGCAACGCTCCCACCATGCCGGAGGCCACCATCGGCGGTGTAGGGCACCTCGCCAGACGCATCGCCACCTGTGGCGCCACCAGTGCGGCGAACGGGACCGGACCCGCCGCGCTCACCCCCACAGCGGCCAGCAGGACCGCGCACAGCAGCAGGACCGCCCGCACCATCGCGTACCGGACGCCCAGGCCCGCGGCAACCTCGTCGCCCAAGTGCATCGGCTTGAACTGGAACGCGACACAGAACACGACGACCAGGAGGACGAGCGTGCACCACAGCGCCACCCGGACCTCGCTCCACGAGCGGTTGTCCAGCGAGCCGACCAGCCACGCCTGGGCCCGGGCCACGTCCTTGATATCGGCCGTGACCAGCAGCCATGTCGTGATCGCCTCCATCATGGCGCTCACCGAGATGCCGATGAGGATGAGCCGGAAGCCGTCGATGCCGCGCCGCCACGCCAGGAAGTACACCAGCAGCCCCGTGCCCAGACCGCCCGCGAGCGCCGCCGCGGACAGGCCCACGGCGCTCACGACCGCCGCGGCGGTCCCGCCCGACACCGTCACCAGGAACACCGAGACCGCCCCGGCGCCCCCGGTGATCCCCAGAATGTCCGGGCTGGCCAGCGGATTACGGGCGATGGACTGCGTCAGCGCACCGGACACCCCCAGCGCGATCCCCACGATGAGCCCGGCCAGGGCGCGCGGCATCCGCAAGTCCATGATCACGAACTCGTCGACCCGCTCACCCCCGCCGAAGATCGTGGCGATCACCCGGGACAGGCCGATGGGGAAGTCACCGACGCCGATGGACAGGCAGAACACCAGGAAGGTGGCCGCCGCCAGCAGCAGTGTGACGCAGACGAGCCAGGGCCGCCATACGAACGACACCTGGCCGAGCCGCACGCCCGGCGCCACCGGCGCCACCGATCGCCTCACATCTGTCCCGTTCATGCGCTCTTGAACTTTCCGAGCCATACCAGGGCCGCGAAGAACGGGGCGCCCAGGAGAGCCACGACCACGCCCGCGTCCAACTCGCCCGGCCGCACCACCAGGCGCCCCACGATGTCGCAGAGCAGGAGGACGACGGCGCCGAGCAGACCCGCGTACGGCACCAGCCAGCGGTAGTCCGCCCCGGTCAGATACCGGGCCACATGGGCCACCATGAGCCCGAGAAACGCGATGGGGCCGCACGCCGCCGTCGCCGCGCCCGCCAGCAGGGTGATGGCGGCGATGCCGATCGTCCTGCTCAGCGCGATGTTCACACCCAGCCCCCGGGCCACATCGTCACCCAGGTTGAGCAGGTTGAGGGCGGGCAGCGTGGTCAGCGCCAACACCAGCCCGACCGCGATGAACAGGGACACCGGCCAGATGACGTCGGATCCGACACCGGCCACGGAGCCCGCGTTCCAGAACCGCAGCGCGTTCAGCGACGCCTGGTCCGAGAGCGCGACCGCCGTGGTCATCGCCGCCAGGAACACCGTGATCCCCTGCCCGGCCAGTGCGAGCGTCAGCGGATTGCCGGCCCCTCGGCCGATGCTCGCCAGCCCGAACACCACGACACCGGCGACCGCCGCCCCCAGGAAGGCGAACCAGACGTACTGGAACGGGTCGGCGAACCCGAACACGGCGATCACCGACACCACGGCGAACGAGGCCCCGGAGTTCACCCCCAGCAAGCCCGTGTCGGCGATCGGATTGCGCGTGTACCCCTGGATCAACGCCCCGCCGACCCCCAGACCGATGCCCGCCACGATCGCGAGCACCGTCCGGGGCATCCGCACGGTCCGCACGATGAGCCTGATCTCGGTGAGCCGCTGGTCGGAGTCCGGCGCCGCGAACAATCCATGCCACACCTCGGCGGGGCTCAGCGCGCGCGCACCGACGGCCAGCGACACCGCCGCCGCGATCACGAGGACCGCCACCAGCGTGCCCAGACCCACAACCCGCCGCCGACGGGCCTTTGTTGTGCCCCTGGCCAAGGGGCGCTCCATCGCAGTCGTGCCCATGTCTCAGTACGTCATCCCCCTAGCGAGCGGTGCTGCCGACTCCGTCGGCGACCGGCCGGGCCCCGTCGGAAGCGAACGGGACGCCCCGGTCGATGAGCGAGTCCAGGATCTCGCCGACCCGGGTCGCGGTGTTGGACAGCAGGGAGGAGGTGATGCCGTGCGTATGCTCCGTACCGCCCTGCAGATAGATGCCGCAGCGCAGCCCGGGATCCGTCGCGACGCGGTAGTCACGCTCGACGCGGATGCGCCCCTCGCCGTCGCGGAGGCAGCGGTCGGCGACGTCGCCGAGGAGGCCGAGGGGGTCGGCCGGGCTGTAGCCGGTGGCGAAGACCACCACATCCGCGTCCAGGAGCGTCTCCTCGCCGGTGACGAGGGACATCACGGTGGCACGGACCTGCGTCGCCGTCTCCTTGACGTCGGCGAGCCGGGACACGTTGAGGAAGCGCAGCCGCTCCACGCCGAGGACCTTCTCCTGGTACATCTGCCGGTAGAGGTCGTCGATCAGGTCGATGTCCACCACGGAGTAGTTGGTGTTCCCGTGGTAGTCCATCAGCCGGCGCTTGACGTCCTCGGGCGCGGCGAAGTACTCGTCGACCGCCTCGGGGTCGAAGATCCGGTTGGCGAAACCGCTGTCGTCCGCGGGGCTGTAGCCGTAGCGGGAGAAGACCGCGCAGACCTCGGCCTCCGGGAAGCGACGGTGCAGGTAGGCGACATTCTCGGCGGCGCTCTGCCCGGCACCCACGACGATGAACCGGGAGGGCGAGGTGCCCTCCAGGCCGTCGGCCTTCGCCAGCAGTTCAGAGGTGTGCCAGACGCGGTCACCGCGTTCCACGCCCTCGGGCATGAGGGGACGCAGCCCGGTGCCGATGACGAGGTTGCGGGCGCGGTGGACCGCGAGCCCCTCCCCCGACCGGACCGTCACATCCAGGCACTCCACGGCTCCGTCACGGACGACAGGCACGACGCCGACGACCTCATGGCCGTAGGAGACCAGGTCCCCGACCTTGGCCGCGGCCCACTCGAAGTAGTCGTGGAACTCGACCCGCAGCGGGAAGAGGTTCTTGTGGTTGATGAAGTCGATCAGCCGCCCCTTGCTCTTCAGATAGCAGAGGAAGCTGAACTCACTGGCCGGGTTCCGCAGCGTCACCAGGTCTTTGAGGAAGGACACCTGCATGGTCGCGTCGTCGATCAGCATGCCTCGGTGCCAGCCGAAGCGCGGCTGCTGCTCGAAGAAGTGAGCGCTGATCTCCTCTCCCCCGGCGGCGCGTGCGTTGTGCTCGCTGAGTGCGATCGCCATGGCCACATTGGACGGCCCGAAACCGATGCCAATGAGGTCGTGGACCACTGATGCGTCACCAGGAAGAACCCGTGACATGTCACTCCCATCGTGCGGGGCAATCGCCGGTCAGGCGTGGGGAAGTCGCGGTGGGCACGCCGATGAAGCGGCACGCCCACTGAAACTTAGGTGAGCCTAAGCTAAACCCGCGAGCCTGTCGATAGGGCGGTGAGGCGATCACACCTGCCAACTACGGCACCACATACGCCCGTTGCGGACTAAGGTAAGCCTTGCTTTACTTGCCTCCGGTCATCCCCTGCTTCAAGGAGGAACCCCATGCGGGTCGTCATGTTCGGTTACCAGACCTGGGGGCACCGCACCCTGCAAGCCCTCCTGGACTCCGAGCACGACGTGGTACTCGTCGTTACGCATCCCAAGAGCGAGCACGCGTACGAGAAGATCTGGAGCGACTCCGTCGCCGACCTCGCCGAAGAGCACGGCGTCCCGGTGCTGATCCGCAACCGCCCTGACGACGACGAGTTGTTCGTGCGCCTCACGGAGGCCGACCCGGACATCATCGTGGCGAACAACTGGCGGACATGGATCCCCCCGCGCATCTTCGGCCTGCCCCGCCACGGCACGCTGAATGTCCACGATGCGCTGCTGCCGAAGTACGCCGGCTTCTCCCCGCTGATCTGGGCGCTGATCAACGGCGAGTCCGAAGTGGGCGTCACCGCGCACATGATGAACGACGAACTCGACGCGGGCGACATCGTCCGGCAGGAGGCGGTTCCGGTCGGGCCGACCGACACCGCCACCGACCTCTTTCACAAGACCGTCGAGCTCATCGCCCCGGTCACCATCGGAGCGCTCGACCTCATCGCCTCCGGGCAGACGGAGTTCACCAAGCAGGACCGGTCCCAGGCGAGCTTCTTCCACAAGCGGTCCATCGAGGACATCCGCATCGACTGGACCTGGCCGGCGGAGGACCTCGAACGCCTGGTCCGCGCCCAGTCCGAGCCGTACCCCAGCACCTACGCCTTCCATAAGGGCAAGCGCCTCGAAATCCTGGCCGCGGTGGTGTCCCAGGGCCGGTACGGCGGCACTCCGGGCCGCATCTTCTACCGCGAGGGCGACGGCGTGGTGATCGTCGCCGGGGCCGACGCCCGCACTGGCCGCAATCACGGCCTGGCCATCACACGCGTACGGACCGAGGACGGCCACGAGATGGCCGCCACCGAGTACTTCACCTCCATGGGCGGCTACTTGACCAGCCGCCCCTGACGCGGCAACCCGCCGCCGCAACTCCCGTGCTGCGAGAGGACGTTGCCACCACGCGGGCCGGAGGTCCGTGCGGTGGCGAACGTCGTCGGCCCGGCGGTCAGAGGCTGGTGAGCAGATCGTCGAGTGGGGCGGGTATGCGGTCGGGGTCGAGGGCCTCGACGAGGACGCGGCCGTAGTGGATCTTGCGCCCCTTCTTCGTGCCGAGGAAGCGCCGCAACTGCTGCTGTGAGGTGCGGCCCCGCTGTGCGGGCTGGCGCAGGAAGGTCTGCAAGGCGCGCAGGTCGCCCTCCGCCCGGACGAGCTCCTCCACCCGGTTCACACCCAGCGCGCGGATGAGCTCGTCCTCCAGATCCGCGGCGCAGACGAAGATCCGCTGCTGTGTCGCATTGGGCTGTGCTGCACTGGGCTGCGCCGCGTTGGGCTGTGCGGCACCGGCCTGCTCCAAGCCGCGGGCGTAGTAGCCACGCTCTGCCTCGTCGCACAGTCCTGCGAGGCGAAGGCCCAGGCCGGATGGCCCGAGGAGGCGGGCGAAGCGCCCGACACTCATCGCACCACCCATCGACAGGAGGCAGACCCCTTCGGCCGCCAGGTTCCGGCCGCGACTCGTGGCCAGCGCGCTGACCGCTGCGACATCACTCGGCCCTTCGAGCAGGACGACCGCCCGGACGGGCAGCCGCGCGGCCAGCCCGCGCGCGCGGTCGCCGGGTCCACCGGCCGCCCACGCGATGACCGCTTCCCGGAACGCCCCCATGTCAGCCATGAGAGGAGTCTCCGCCCTTCCCGGCCACCACGGTAGGGAATTTCCGCCGGCGCGTCGCTCGCCGGTGAGCGGTCGGGCCCGACGGTGCGAACGAATAGAGCCGCCCGCTCAGGCCGGACCGGCTGTGGAGCCGCGTACGACGAGACGGGGCGGGAGAACGACCTCGCGGGGTTCGGTACGGCCCTGGTCGAGGCGTTCGACGGCCGCGGCCACCGACTGCCGTGCCTGCTCCCGCGCGTTCTGGCTGACGGTGGTCAGATCGAAGCAACTGAGCCGGGAGAGGGTGTCGTCGTCGTAACCGGCCACCGACACCTCGCCCGGGACGGCGATGTCGGCGCGGGAGAGGGCGGCCAGAACACCGATGGCGCACTGGTCGTTGAAAGCCACGACCGCGGTGGGCAGCTCGCCGCTGTCCAGGAGGTGGCGAGCGGCGCGCTCACCGGCCGCTTCGGTCTTGTCGCCGTGCAGGATCCGGATGTGCGCGCCGAGGCCGTGGCGGCGCATGGCCGTACGGTAGCCGCGGCGCCGGTCGGTGGCGATGACGCCCTTGCCCCCGTCCACGTAGACGATCTCGCGGTGGCCGAGGCCGGCCAGATGGTCGATGGTCTGGCTCACGCCGTCGTCGTCGGCGGTGCGGACGACGTCCAGCTCGGCGTCGGCGATCCGGCGGCCGACGGCGATCACGGGGGCCTTGCGGTCGAGGGCGGCGAGCGTGTCGGCGGGGGCGGTCGGGCCGAGCAGGATCAGGGCCTCGCTGCGAAAGGCCAGCAGGGTCTCGACGGCGGTGTGCTCGTCGCGGGTGCGGGTCTGAGTGCTGAGGACGAGGTCGTAACCCACCTCCTCGGCAGCCGTGTGCAGGTGCTCGACCAGTTCGGCGTGGAACGGGCTGTGGATGTCGACCATCACGCCGAGCAGCCGGGTGCGCCTGCTGGCCAGCAGGCGTTCTTCGGCCACCCGCGCGCCGACGACGCCACGGTCGCCAAGCTGCGCAAACGCGCCGCCGGCGCCGGGGTGGGCATCGCCTCGGTGCTGCCGGTGCTGCGCTGGTCCGGCCCCGGGGAGGAGGAGCGGCAGGCCGCGGTCCGGGCCTGGAAGCGGGCCATCCAGATGACCGTCGATCTGGGCGTCGGCACGATGAACTCCGAGTTCAACGGCCGCCCCGAGGCGGCGGAGTTGGCCGAGAGCCAGTTCCTGCGCTCGATGGACGAGCTGATCCCGGTCTTCGAGCGCGAGGGCCTGAAGCTGGTGCTCGAACCGCAACCCGACGACTTCATCGAGGACGGCCACGCCGCGGTGAACCTGGTGCGCGGGCTCAACCGGGACTGGATCTCGTTCCTCTACTGCACCCCGCACACCTTCCACCAGGGCAACGACGCCACCGGCATCATCACCCACGCCGGCGAGAAGGTCACCCATGTGCATCTGGCCGACACGCTCGACCACACCGCCTCGAACGGGCTGCGCTACATCGTCAACCCGCCCGGGTCGCCCGCGCGGGTGCATCAGCACGCCGAAATCGGCCGTGGCGAGGTCGACTTCGACGAGGTGTTCGCCGCGCTCGCCCCGGTCGGCTTCGATGGCGTGGTGTCCTCGTGTGTGTTCGGCTGGGAGGAGCAGGCCGCCGAGATCAGCGTCCGCCAGCGGGAGAAGGCCACCGCCCTGATCGAGAGGTACTTCGGCGCCGGCACACTCGGCGGCAGCTGACCCCGGGACCCGCCGTCGGCGGCGAAGCCGCACGCGGGGCTGCCAGGGAGGGGTCGGCTTCGCAGGCGGCGACGGTCCCCCTCCCCGGACCGGTTTCACGGGTCCTGGCGCTGGAACTCGGTCATCAGCTGATCCACCACCACCCGCAGCGGCAGATCCAGGGCTTCGGCCGCGGATTCCACATCGGAAAGCTCCGGTTTGACCGTACGGCTCCCGTCTCCGACCTCGGACACCTTGACGCTGATGCGCTGCCGTCGCCCCTCCGGTCCGACGGCCACGGTCACCGACCGGCGGGGGAGGGTGGCCCGTTGCCAGGACGACCAGCGCACCCCCACCGTGGTGGTGTGGCGGAATACCGTGTCCACGATCGCCCCCCGCAGGCTCTCGTCGCACAGGGCGGTGAGGACCTGTCCGTGCCGGCCGTGCCGGGCGGTGATCGGGCTCGTCCAGCAGTCCCAGGCGCCGGCGGCCCGGACCGCGGCGAGCACCGACGGCCACAGCTGCGGATCCAGGTCGTCGATCGTGGCTTCGACCACCAGCACATCGCCGGAGGGCCGGCGTACGGTCTCCTGGGCGGTGCCCAGGACGACCCGGGTGATGTTGGGGCGGTCCGCGGGGTCCCGGGAACCGCCGCCGATGCCGACGCTCCGGACCGTCATGGCGGGAAACGCCCCGGGCCGGGCGAGCGCCGCGACCAGGGCCGCCCCGGTGGGGGTGGTGCGTTCCCCCTCCAGGTCTCCCTCGGTCAACGGCAGGCCCGCTCGCGCGGCGATGCCCAACACGGCCGGGGTGGGCACCGGCAGCCGGCCGTGCTCGGCGCGCACGGTGCCACTTCCGGACGCCAGTGGCGAGGTGGTCACCACGGGGCTTTTGGTGAGCAGCCCGAGGTCGTCCAGCGCCGCCGCGCAGCCCACGACGTCGGCCAGCGCGTCCAGCGCCCCCACCTCGTGGAAGTGCACCGCGGTGGGGGCGGTTCCGTGCACGCCGCCTTCGGCGTGAGCGAGCACGTCGAACACCCGCCGGGCGTAGCTCTTCGCGTCCGGGCCCAGCTCCGCCGCCTCGACCAGTGCCAGGACGTCGTCCAGGTGCCGGTGCACCGGAGGTCCCGCGGGAACGCGGACCTGGGCGCGCAGACACCGGAATCCGCCGCGTCGGTCGGGTTCCGCGCGCACGGCGACGCCGAGACCGAGCGACGCCACCGCGGCGGCGACCCGGTCGTGGTCCGCGCCCGCGTCGAGGAGGGCGGCCATCAGCATGTCGCCGGCCAACCCGGACGTGGCGTCGATCCAGCACGCTCGCTCAGCCACGGCACGCCACTTTGAGGATCTTCGCCACATGCACGGCAGCGCCGAATCCATTGTCGATGTTGACCACGGCCAGCCCAGGGCTGCAGGACGACAGCATGGTCGCGGCGGCGGCGACGCCCCCGGCGGCCACGCCGTAACCGACACTGGTCGGCACACCGACGACCGGGGCCGCGACAAGCCCGGCGACCACGCTCGGCAGGGCTCCGTCCATTCCCGCCACGACGACGAGACAGTCCGCGGCGCGCACGTCGTCCAGCTTCGCCAGCAGCCGGTGGAGTCCGGCCACTCCGATGTCGGCCACCACCTCGGCGCCCACGCCCAGTGCCGTCAGCGTGACCAGGCATTCGCGGGCCACCGGCAGGTCGGTCGTGCCCGCGGTCAGGACCATGGCTTGCCCCGACGGTGGTGGCGGCTCCCCGACGGTGACCGTCGCGGCCGTCCGGTCGACGCTCACCACCTCGCCGGGAAACGCCTCGGCCGCGGCGTCGAGAACCGCTTCCGGGCAGCGGGTCGCCAGAGCCGGGCCGGTGCGGTCATGGGCCCGCAGCTCGGTCAGGAGCCGCAGCGTCTGCTCGGGCGGCTTGCCCGTACCGAAGACCACCTCCGGGATGCCCGTCCGCGTCCTGCGGTCCACATCGAGCCGGGCGTATCCGTCGACTCCGACCGTCTCGCTCACCGGCTTCCCTCCACGGGAGTGATCGGCAGGTTCAACGAGCCGGAGCGGAAGGGCTGTTCGTCGATTTCCACCTGGTCGTAGCCGGCGGCCCGCACGGCCGCCACCACCGCGGCGCGCTCCCCGGGATCGCCCACCCGGACGAGCTCCTCGGCGGCCAGCTGCACCTTGCCGAGGCGCCCGTAGTGCCGCACCCGGAGAACCCGGTAGCCGAGCCGCTTGAGCGCCAGCTCCGCCCGGTCGACCTGGGTGAGCACGGGAACGCTGACGGCCGTGCCGTAGGGAAGGCGGGAGGCCAGGCATGGGGAGGCCGGTTTCTCGGCGGTGGGCACGGCCAGGTCGCGGGCCAGCGCCCGGACGGCTTCCTTGCCGAGACCGGCCTCCAGCAGGGGATGCCGTACACCGTGCTCGGCCGCGGCGCGCAGCCCCGGGCGCCAGTCGCCGACGTCGTCGGCGTTCGCGCCCGACAGCACCGCGGCGTAGCCACGCCGCGCGGCGAGTTCATCCAGCCGGTCGTAGAGTTCGGACTTGCAGTGGTAGCAGCGGAAACGGTCGTTGCGGCGGTAACCCTCGCGGGCCAACTCGGCGGTGTCGACGACTTCGTGGGCGATACCGACCGAGGCGGCCACCGCGCGCGCCTCCTCGAGCTCGCCGGTGGCCAGCGCGGACGACACGGCCGTCACGGCCAGCGCCCGTGGCCCCAGCGCTCGCGCCGCCACCGCCGCGACCAGCGACGAGTCGACGCCGCCGGAGAAGGCCACGACGGCGCTGCCGACGGCGCCGATGCGCGCTGTCAGGGCCTCCAGCGGGGTGGTGGTGTGCACGGTCAGCCCTCCTTGGGTTTCTTCGCCTTCGCGGCGGCTATCAACTCATCCGACGGCCACCCGTCGTCGAGCGCCTGGCATACCCGCAGAAACGCCCCCGGGTCACGGCCGTGCCGACGGGCGGCCAGGGTGATCGGCTCCCGCGGAGCTCCACCGCAGTAGACACAGCCCACTCCGATCGCGGACAGCAACCGCGTCGCGGAGCCGTCAGGATGCCGCCTGATCAGTTCCGTGATGGTGGTGGAACCCCGGACCGGTGGCCGGGGTGGCCCGTCCGCACTCACCGCAGCGCCTCTTGCGGGAAACGCAGCGGCTGGGCGTCCAGGCGGACCAGCTCGCGGGGCAACTGGTACCGGGCGAAGGGCAGGATGGCCACCTTGGCGTCGGGGCCATGGCGCTCCATCGCCGCGGCGAACGCCACCTCCAGCGAGGTGGTGGCGTCGATGCCGATGTCGGCCGCCATGGCGAGGTTCTCCTCGAGGGTGACCAGGGTCAGGTGCTTGCGCACCATGACCTCGTAGATCGGGGCCCAGATGCAGCCGGCCCACATCTGGATCTCACGGGCATGGATGTCCTTGAGCAGCCGGTGGTATCCGGCCTCGGAAGGCGGCATGTAAGGCTTCATCAGATCCATCAGGGCCAGCCCGGGGAAGAAACCCGTCTCGGTCCGCACACCGGGCGAGGGACTGGTGTAGATGACGGTGCCGCCGTCGCGCACCACATGGTCGGCGGACATGCAGCCCCAGCCGGTGTGGAAGAACAGATGGTCGGTGGGCGCGAACACCCCGCAGATGACGATGTCGGCCGGGCCGCTTTCGGCGACCGGGCTGTCAAAGGCGTAGATCTCGTTGAACCGCTCGATGGTCCTGCGGTGCGACACCGGATGTGCCCCGAAGTTCATCTCGATCACCTTGCCGCGGGTGTCGAGCAGGACGTCCAGGGTCGCGGTGAGCCCGGCCATCGTGGCGATCTCGTCGATGTCCGAGCGCATCGGCCCGGCCAGCGCCCCGTAGTGCGTCTGGGGCGACATCACGAAGTTGCCGTGATTGGCCTCGATGGTGATGTCGGCGCACACCCCCGGCATGACCAGCTTGCCGCCTCCGCCGTAGCCCCAGTGGTTGGCCTGTGCCTGTCCGATCGCGATCACCACGTCGTGGCTGGTCACGGACTCATGCACCCATGCGGGTGTGCCCCGCGAGGTGACGCCGAGGTGGGTGTAGACGTCGTAGTTGAGGGGGTCGTTCTGGAGCAGCGGGATGCCCAGCCGGGCCATGCGCGCGAGGTTGTCCCGGCCGACCTTCTGCTCGATGTCGCGCTGCGACATCGAAATGACCTTGCCGTTGCCGGTGATGACGGTGGCCTTGGTCGTGCCCGCCCGTTCGATCTCGTCGAGTACCGCCGGAAGGATCTTCGAGGCAGGTGTGGGCCGGAACTGGTTGTCGATGATGACCGTGATGCTCCGGCCGCCCTCGAGCAACTGCGCGAGACTCGGCCCCGCCACCGGGTTGGCCAGTGCGCGCCGCGCCTCGTCGGTGGTGTTCGGCACCGCGGGGGGTTCGTCGGGGTAGATCGCCGCGAGCAGGTTGCGCTCGGGGATGTCGAGTTCGAGTTCTTCGCGGCGGACGTTGCTTTCGTCGTCCATGACGCCGATGGTCAGCGGGTCCAGCGACTCATAGGGGATGCGTGCGTGGAATGTGCCGGTCATCGTCGACCCTCTCCCGACAGTGGGCCCCGCATCGCGGCAACGATGCTCAACGGACCGTATGCTTCGTACTATCTGTTCAAGATTTTGGACACTAGACGAGATTTCAGACCCTGTCAACGGTCGTCACGTCATCACGGTTTCCGACCCGCTCCTGCCGTCGGCCGAAGGACACCGAGCCCCGGGTCTCCGGGACGGCGATGAGCGCGACGACGAACACCAGGCTCGATCCGGCCAGGAAGAACACCAGCCGCGAAGGAACATGGGCGAGATCAGGACTGAGCAGGGTGACGAACGTCGGCGTGAGACCGCCGAGCATGAAGCCCATGTTCCAGCTGACCGCCGTGCCCCTGGCCCGCGGCTCCGTCGGATACCGCTCGTTCAGGAAGATCATCAGTGGCGCATAGGCCGCGTTGGACAGCATCACCATGATCACGCACAGCACGGTCACCGTGGCACCTCGCTCGCCTCCGGCTCCCGTGATGGCCCACACCACGGTCGGCAGGGCGACGAGGTTGCACAACCCGGATCCCAGCATGGTCCTACGGCGGCCGAGCCGCTCGCTCAGCTCCCCCGCACCGATCGCCGCGATCACCACAGCCAGGCTGCAGACCAGCAGGATCATCCCGCGCAGGCTCTCGCCGACGGGCACGATCTCACTGAGCAGGGTGGGCAGGAAGCCCGATGTCAGGTAGTACTGCGCCCCGCCACCAGCCGCGACGGCGATGTTCAGCGCAAGGACCTTCTTGCCCGTGCCGCGGAGGAGTGCACGGAACGGCACCGGCTCGGGGGCCCGGCCGGCCTCGCCCCCGTCCCAGGCCGGTGATTCGTCGACCTTCCTGGAGACGAATCAGGAAAAGGACGGGAGCGAGCACGCCGACCACGGCATAAGTCGGCACGAGTCCCATGGCCGCCGTGGTCAGGCCCACACCGCCCATCACCACCACCATGGCCTTCTTGCGGCCCCTGCGGTCGGCCACCTCACCGAAGACCGCGGCGCCGACCGGACGCATGATCACCGTGACGGCGAACGAGCCGAACACCGCGGCGATACCGAGGGTCGGATTCGAAGTCGGAAAGATACTCTTGCTGACCGGCCCTGCGACGTAAAGCAGCAGAAACAGATCGAACAGGTCGAACGACCGTCCTGCGACCGACGCGAATATCGCGGCTCTGGGCGACTTGGAGTGCTCCTGGGTGGCGGGAGTCAAGGTGCTCTCCTCGATGTCGGGGTGTGATACGGGTGGGCCCCGTGGTTTCGGCGGGAATCCGGGGGCGTCGCGGTCGGCGACGAGGGGTGGCACTAACACCTGGGTCCTAACGCTCCTTCTCGCGGCCGCCGCGCCGACGCCTTCCGCCCTTGCGCAGCAGCCGCTTGACGCGGTCGAGCAGGGGGGCGAACACCAGGCTCAAGGCGCTGGGGGCCTTCACCGGGCCGGACGGGGCCTGCCCGGATGCCGCCGCTTCGGTGACGGCGTCGGCGAACTGCTCGAACATCCGGCGGCTGACGTCACCGGCGAGAGCGCGCCCGAACTGGGCGATGCGGCCGGTGAGATAGACCTTGGCGTCGGCATGCATGGCGGTGCCAGTCTCGTGGCCTCGGATACTCGCTCCGGAAGCGGCGGGCACGGCACATCGGGGCCTGGGTGACGGCGTCGCGCGTCGCACGCACGAGTGACGCAAGCGCCCAGCGTGTAGTGGCCTGCGGCCGGAGGTCAAGGAATGATGCGGCGTACGGAGGCCGCGAAGCCCGGCGAGAGTGGTTGGCGCGTCAGCGCGGGATGGCCCCTAGCGGGCCATCGGCCGCCCTTTCACGGACGAGAACTCACCGCGCTCGACGCGCGCCTGGACACCGCGCCAGAAGTCGCGCGCGGCGTATTCCATGCCGAGGCCGAGCTCGAGGGTGACCATACGGCTGGAAACCTCTTCGATCCCGCCGTAACGGCGCCGCATCTCCTCGTACTCCGCGATGCGCCGCTCGTGCTGCTCGATCTGGTCCCGGGCGAGGCGCGCCACGTCGTCCGGCTCCGCCAACTCGTTGAAGAACAGCTTGATCTCCGCGATGTCGCGCAGCTCGAAGTGCTCCTTGACCGGTTCGGCCAGCCAGCCCCGCAGCGCGTCGTCGCCCGCCTCGGTGATCGTGTAGATCTTGCGCCGCCGCCCGGTGTCCTCCTCATGCACATCCAGGAGCCCTGCCCCCTGAAGCCTCTTGGGCTCCGCATACAGCTGAGCGTGCGGGAAGTTCCAGAAGTAGCCCACAGACCGGCCGATCGCACGCTTGAGGTCGTAGGGGGTGGACGGGCCACGCATCGCGATCATCCCGAGAACCACGTACGACGTCGTCGAGAGCCGGAGTGTTGACATGGTCTGAATCGTACCGTGCACCCCCCGCGACCCCTCCGAGAGGAGGCGAAGCCCGGAGCCCCCCGGGGCGCGCGCGGCCCGGGAAGAGCGCGAGGAGAAGCCGTGACCGGCGTCCGGGCGCCAGACATCAGAACCGCAATAGACGGCGCTTGCAATGAACGGCGTATGCAATTATTTTCTCGGAGTCACGCCCAGTGGGCGGCGCTCTTTCCCGCCGATCGGGAGAGCGCATCACATACCCGAGAACGGACTGGTTGCAGCGATGACCCGGACGCCCGAACAGATCTTCCACGACCACGGCCAAGCGCTCGGCTCAGGAGACTTGGACAAGATCAGCGCCAACTACGCGCAAGACGCGGTCTTCGTCACTCCTTCCGGCGTGCTGCGGGGACGCGACGGAGTGAAGCAGGGCATCGGTACCTTGCTCGGCGATCTCCCGGACGCCGCATGGGACTTGAAGCCTCAGTTCGCGGATGACGTGCTCTTTCTCGAATGGTCGGCCGCCACCGCCCATGCGCGGGTGGAGGACGGAGTCGACACCTTCGTCTTCCGTGACGGCCTCATCCAGGCCCAGACCGTGCGTTACACCCTGGTCACCGAAGACGGCTGAGCTACGGGGCGGGGGCGGCGCGGCGCGCGGTTCCGCGCCGCGATGGATGCGATGAGTGGCGAGGTGAGCGGCTCCGTCGTGCAGCCGGTAGCGGTGTGACACGTGGCCGCCCCCGGGGCCGGCCAGGGCCCGGTACCCGAGGGCGGGATGAAGGCACGGATGCCGTTTGAGACTTCAAGAATACCGGGATACAGTACGACGGCTCCGCTCCCCCACCGCATTCGACATCCACACCAAGAGGTGGTTGACATGCGCGCGACGCATTTAGGTGAAGGTTGTACGGTCCTGATAGAGGATCAGGCGCTCGATGAATTCCTCGAGGTGGCTGTCGGTGAATACCAACGCATCACCTCCGAAACACCACTGCCGTGCTTCGCTCTCCTCATAGGTTCGGCGGACCATGCGACATTCACGGTCGAGCGCGTCGCGTTCGGCCGCAATGCCCGTACCACCGACCCGGCCGCGCGCCGCGAGTTCACCGAGTCGATCGTGCCGCTCTTCGGCCCGGCGTACGAGAACGAGACACGTGGCTGGTGGATCGACTCCCACGACCTGCTGAGGGCCTCGCGCGAGGCCGAGGACGACGGTCTGGACATCCTGGGATCCGTGCACATGCACCCCGACTGGCATCGCATAGGCCCGCCGGAGGAGCGGAAACTCATCCTCAGCGAGCGTCCGACCCCGATGGATCAGCACGTCTTCGGCAACACCGGCTGGCCCGTCAACCTCATCTGCTACCTGGAACGTCGCGGCGACGTCATGTACCACGCCCTCGCCGCCTGGGCGCCGCCCTCATCCGAGAACCCTCACCAGCCGTGCGCTGAACTGCCGCTGCGGATACGGACCAACGCCGTGGTGGGGGTGTGAGGCCGATGACCGCGACTGACGACGAGCGGATCCAGGGGCTCTGGGATGCCATGGCGCGCGGCTGGGCCGAGGGCGACGCCCACTCCTTCGCCGCCGTCTTCGCCGAAGACTGCGACTTCACCACAGTGCGCGGCGGGAAACCACCCGGCCGAGCTGGTATCGCCGCCGGTCACGACCAGCTCTTCCGCACCGCGTACCGCTCCACTCGCCTGGACGCGCGGGTGCAGTCCATCCGCTATCCGCGCCCGGATCTGGCCACGGTCAACGTCGAATCAATCGTCGTCGCCTCCGACGGCACCAGCCTCGCCCGCACCCATGCCCTCGCCGTCGTGGAACGGGACGCGGCAGCGGGCGCCGACGGCGCCTGGCGGATCACCGCTTTCCACAACATGGTTCCTGCCCCCCGACCGGCCACCCCGCCGGCTTCCGAGAACTGAAGGAATTGCCCATGTCTGACGCGTCCACCCCGGGCAGGCCCAAACTGCGGCATCTGGCCATCGTTGCCCGTGACCCCGAGAAACTGGCCGAGTTCTACAGCGAAATCTTCGGCATGGAGCTCTTCCACCGGGACCCCGATGGCAGCTGCTTCCTCTCCGACGGGTATCTCAGCCTCGCCCTGATCAAGCATCAACTCGACGGCGACACCCCATTGGGCATGAATCACTTCGGATTCCACGTCGCCGACACATCCGAGATATCCGCCGCTCTGGTCGCCTCCGGCGCCGAGGAGCCCGCAGAGCGCTTCACCAACCGCCCCTTCGCCGAATACCGGGCCATGGATCCGGAGGGCAACTGGTTCGACCTCTCCGCGCACGGCTTCGGCGGTCCCCGCCCGGCCGCCGAAGCGGACGAGGAGTAACCGGGGGGGGCGGGGGGCGCGGATCCGCACTACCTCTCCAGCCGGCCTCTATGAGGCTCAGGGGCCGCTTCCGCGTCCTTGCGGGGCGGCCCCTGGTGCGGGGTGCGGCGCGTGCAACCCGCCCAGCGCGAGCACGGCATCGAGCGCCACCGGCCCGTTGAACGGCACACCCCGCCCGGCGGGCGGTATGCCGCGGAAGGTCGCCGCGGGTGTGCAGTCGAACCGGATGCGGCACGCCACCTCCTCGCCTTGGACCACGAGCCGCTCGATCGCGTCATACACCAGGAGCTCGATCGTCAATTGCCCCAGCCGCCTCCGACGGCCCTGCTGTACAGGCACGAGTCGCGCAGCGCCGTGCGCAGACCGGGGACGAAGGACTACGCGGTGAGCGATTCGTCCGGCAGCCGGTGGCTACGACGGCCGGCCGGTGAAGGCACGCAGGGCCAGCTCAATCCTGATCTCCTCGGTGTCCAGCAGCGACTGCAGCCGGCGCAGAACGATGTCGTCGATGCTGCGCTGGTCCCGCAGGCGGATCAGGGCGCTGCGTTCGACGCCGATCAGGGCGCGGCGCAGTTCGAGCCCGGCCCACACACCGGTGTCGTCGGTATCCGGCTGTCCCGCCTTTTCGGCGGCGTACTGGCGCAGTTCGCTGAGGATGGCGTCGGCCGTCTCCGGCGGTGTTTTCAGACGCTCGGCGTGGCCGGGAAGGGCCTCCAGCGCGGCGGCGATGATCTGTCGATGGGCGTGGCGTTCCTCGGTGGTCTCGTCGGGATCGCCGTGCAGTCCGGACCAGCGAATCACCGCGGGCATTGTCGTCCCCTGGAGGACCAGCGTGACCAGGATCACGGTTACGGCGGTAAAGACCAGCAGGCCGTGTCCCGCGAGCGGCCGGCCCGCGGCGGTGGCGGTCGGGACGGCGAGTGCCGCCGCGAGCGAGACGGCACCGCGCACCCCGCTCCAGGCGAGCGGGAACCTCTGCCGGGCGCCGTAGCGCAGCGTGCGCTGGACCGGGCGGCGGTCGACGGCGCGGATGATGTAGGGCACCGAGTACAACCACAGCAGTCGGGTGGCGATCACTACGCCGCTGACCAGCGAGGCGGTGATGACCGCGTGTCCCGGGGAGACCGAGCCGATCCCGCTGACGATGGCGGGCGTCTGAACGCCGACCAGGACGAAGAGGGCGCTGTTGAGGAGGGAGGTGCTCACCTCCCAGAAAGAGATGATCTGCACTCTGGACCTCGCGCTGATCACCTTGGGGCCCGCCTGGCTGAGGATGAGACCGCAGGTGACCACCGCCAGAACGCCGGAGACACCCAGCACTTGTGCGGGCAGATAGGTGGCGAACGGGGTGAGCACGCCCAAGGCGTTTTCCACACTGCGGTCACGCAACCGCCTGCGCAGAGCCACGACGACGGCGGCGCATCCGCAACCGATCGCGGCACCGCCCACGTAGGCGAGCAGGAATCGCACGGTGGTGTCCGTCCAGGTGACGGACAGCCCCTCGACGGCGACGCCGATCACCACGGCGTAGAGGGTGAGCGCGGTGCCGTCGTTGATCAGGCTCTCCGCCCGGAGGATGGTCCGGATCCGGCGCGGCAGCCCGCGGGCGACCGCCGCCACGGCGATGGCGTCCGTGGGGGCGACGACGGCACCGAGGACAAAGGCGAGGGGCCAGGAAAGGCCCAGCGCATGCCCCACCGAGGCCACGGCGGCGGCGGTGGCCAGCACCAGACCGGTCGCGAGCAGCACAATGCCGCGCACGTTCGTCCGGATCTCACGGAGGGAGGTGGTCAGCGACTCCCAGTAGAGCAGTGGGGGCAGGAACAGCAGCAGGACCACCTCGGGCGACAGGGCCAGCCCACGGAAGTCGGGGGTCAGGCCGATCAGGCAGCCGCCCGCCACCAGCATGACCGGCTCGTTCCAGCGCAGGCGGCGAGCCAGCCAGCTCATGGTCAGCACCGCCGCGAGCACCACCACGATGACTTCGAGGCCACGCATCCGGTACCGCCTTCCCGATGGGAGCGTGGTACGGGCCACGCCCCGGGAAGCCTGCCACCTCGAATCCGATCAGAGTCGCGCCCGACCACCGCCGAATGAGTGCTCCGACCTGCGACGTCCGCCAACCGGAGCACTCGGTCACACGGATGTGTGACCGAGTGCGGGGAGATCGCCGCGTCGGCCGTGCTGTGACTCGACGAGCACCAGCTTTGACAGCCGGGATGGCCAACGGGCCGCGAACCGCGCCGAGAGGAAGAGAACATGACCGCCTCGTACGAAACCATCAGCACCAGGCTGGACGGCAACGTCCTGTCCGCCACCTTCAACCCCCCGCCGATCAACCTCATCGGTCCCGAGGTCGTGCGCGACCTGGTCGGACTCCTCGAGGAGCTTTCCCAACCGACGACTGCCCGGGTGGTGGTCTTCGACAGCGCGGATCCCGACTTCTTCTTCCCGCACATCGACCTGACCAAAGTGCCCGAATACACCGCCGAGGCCGCGCAAGCCGGAGGCCCGGGCGACGCCTCGCTCGGGATGCTGTTCCGCAAGCTCAGCAAGGTCCCGGCCGTCACCATCGCCAAGCTGCGCGGCCGAGCACGGGGGGCGGGCAGCGAGTTCCTCCTCGCCTGCGACATGCGTTTCGCCTCCTGGGAGTACGCCGTCCTGGCCCAGCCCGGCAGTCGGCATCGGCACCCCGCCCGGCACGGGAGCGATCCAGCACCTCACCCGTCTGCTGGGCCGGGGCCGGGCGCTCGAAGCCGTGTTGACGTCGGCCGACTCCGATGCCGAACTCGCCGAACGCTACGGATGGATCAACCGCGCGGTGCCCGACGCCGAGCTGGACGAGTTCGTCGCCGGCATCGCCGCGCGCATGGCGGACTTCCCCCGCGATGCGCTGATCGCGGCCAAAGCGGCCATCAACGCCACCAGCCTGCCGACTCCGGCCCACGTACGCGTGGATGCCGCCCTGTTCCAGCGGCTCGTCCGGAGTGCGGCAACGCAGCAACACACGGCAGAGCTGTTCAAGCGGGCTTCCAGACCCGTGGCCGTACCGAGCTCGAACTCGGTGACGCGATCGCCGACTTGAAGGCCGTCGACTGATGCGGCACGTCGGCGCGCATGGCGGCTAGCGGCTCTTGCCGCACAGGACCGCGTCCACCACCCCCTGGAGATGGCGCAGGCTTTCGCCTTCAGCAGCCCACGTCGTGGTGTTGACCGCCCGGTAGCAGGCAGCCCAGCCAACCGCGCGATATGTGGGACGGGTCCCGGCGCGGGGCCTTACGGTGACGGGCATGCTTCGCATGTCGGCCTCCCGACGGCACCATTCCAGGAGATGCTCATGACGCGACAGTGCTGGTTCTGCGCGAGCGAAACCACGGCCACGCGGCACGATCGTGTCGTCGGACTGCACAGGGATGTGCAGTCCAACCCGACCTGGTATTTGGGCATCCGCACCAAGTGGCAGAGCAACAGCGTCCGTGTGCCACGCTGTGAGCGGTGCCATCACGGCCACATCATCGAGCAGTCCATGATGGCGCTCTCCATCGCCGCGCCGATCGCGTATGCCGCCAGCGGTCAGTTGGACACGCTGCTCGGGATCCTGCCGAGCACATCGGCCGACAAAGTCAGAGCGGCGATATGGGCGGTGGTGGCCTGCCTTCCCACACTGGTGTGGATCGCGACCCGCCGGGCGTGGCTGCCCTGGAACCGCCTCGCGCCCCGCCATCTGCGCCACGCGCGCCGCCACCCGGCGGTTCAGCAGCTGCGGGAGGACGGCTGGCGCTACCGGCCGGGGCCCTTTCCGTATTGGCAGAACGCCAAGGACCCGGTCCCCGAGCGCCTGTCCGGGCCTTCTGCCCGTCCTCGGCGGATCCTCGGTTGTATCACCGGCCTGCTCGGACTCGCCTCCTGCGTCGTGACCGTCGTTCTGTACTTCCGGGACAGTGAGTTGGCGGCATTGTTCCTGGTGCTCGCCCTCGGCCTGTTCTTCCTCTCTTCGAAAATCGACCCCGAAGTGTGAACGCGGTGGGGACGCGTCGGATGCCCGCCGGCTGTACGGACACCCGTGAAATGGCTGCGAACGGCCCCTGCTCGCTGATGGGGCGGCCCTCATGGATATCACTGCGCCGGATTGGAACCACTGCGGTGACGGGGCCACGGGGGACGAGCCGGTCGGATGCACGGGTATCAGGATCGGCGGATTCGAGCGGTGCCTCGGACACCTCGGCCAAGAGGAGCGTCGCGCCTACCTCGCGACCCTGCCCCCCGGGGACGACATCGACGCGCGAGGCACCGAGATCAGCGGTGAGCTGCTGGATGGACTGTTGGACGCGCTGTGCCGGCCCGGCCTGCCCCAGGGTTCCCCGAAGCACGAGGCGACAGCCACGGTGCCGCCCCGGGCGGCAAGGTCACCTTCGAGATCGACAAGGAAGACCCGGAGAACCCCACCGGCGACCGGTTCACCAGCAAACGCCTTGAGAAGGCTCTGGAGGTGACGCTCAACTCGGCCGTGTTCCGCTCGGGCGGACACGACCTGACCGTAGCCGGCGGGTACATCCAGATGGCATCCCGCTTCTCGGAGCCGGTCCTCCTCGGTCTCGCCGCCCTCGCGATCCGCGGGCGCATGAAGCGATGAGGCACCGAACGTCCAGCCCGGTCCTGTGTTCCGCCGACTTCGTCGTCAACGGCGGCCTGCCGAAGACGGTGTGACGGCGTAGCGGCAATCCGACCCGGCACACGGGCGCATGGACGGCGGCCGTGCGCCGACGGAGGTGGCGGGGAGCGGGCGCTTGGATGGGCGCGCGCCCGTTCGTCGTACCGGGCTGGGGCATTCAGCGGCAGGTCGGCCTCCTTTCGGGTTGCGGGCCTGTGGACGGGAATCCGTTTCGCGGCTGCGCCGATCAATCGCCGGTTGACTTTGTGAGGGAGGGAGACGATCACGTCTCCGGAGCACTTCTTGTGAGGGCAGCCACGTTGATCAACAGGCGGAAGGTACTGCGGGCGGGCACTGTGGGTGTTTGGGGCGCGGAGGTGGCGGCCTTGCCGTCATCGCCCGCCGCTGCCGCGCCACCCACCGAAGTGGCGGAGCGGGTCGGCGAACGGGACTGGGAGCTGCTGGCTCAGGCGCTGTCGTCGCGTTCCACCCTCTATCGGCCGGGCGATTCCGGCTACCCGCCGCTGGCACTTCCGTTCAACCACCGCTACGCCGGGATCCGCCCCGCGGGGATCGTGGCCTGCGCCACGACCAGGGATGTCCGTGCGGCGGTCGGCTGGGCCCGCGCGGTGGGACTGCCCGCCGTGCCTCGTTCCGGGCTGGGCCACAACTACGCCGGGTACTCCGCCACCACGGGTCTGCTGCTCAACATGGCCCGCATGAAAAGCATCGTCTCCAGCCCGCTGCCGGGTGCCCGCTCCCGGACCCGGACCTATGGGCGGATGAGGGTCGTTCACGACGCGGGCACCCTCGCCGTGGGAGCCGGCGTCACCAACGCCGACCTGCACCCGATGCTGGAGGACCGCGGCATGTTCGTGCCGACCGGCCGCTGTCCCACGGTCGGGGTGGCCGGGCTGGTGCTCGGCGGCGGTATCGGCTTCAGCGACAAGATGTTCGGCCTGACCTGTGACCGGCTGGTCTCGACGACCGTGGTACTCGCCGACGGCCGCGTGGTGCAGGCCAGTCAGGACGCGCACCCCGACCTGTTCTGGGCCTGCCGCGGCGGGGCGGGGAACAACTTCGGTGTGAACACCTCCTTTACGTTCCAGTACGAGCGGTTCCAGGGCGACGTGGGCTTCTACGAGTTGCGCTGGAGCCTGGACTCGGCACTGCCGGTGATCGCCGCCGCCCAACAGATCGCCGTGCACACCCTGGACGACAAGCGATTCCATCTCCGCGTCGGCATGGGGACCCACGGGCTCACCAGGGACCAGATCCACGCCAACGCGGGCGTCAATGCCATCGGCCAGTACTACGGTGACCTCGAGGAGTTGCGCGCCATCCTGGCTCCGCTGCTCGCCATCGGCACGCCGGAGGAGCGCGCCCGCAACAAGGCGTCCGTCCGCGAGGTCACTCCGGGTCAGGCGAGCGCGCTGCTGAGCGCGACCACGCCGGTGCAACAGTTCGCCGCCAAGTCGGCGGTTCTGACCTCCCGGACGCTTCTGACCGATGAGCAGATCGGTGCCGCCGCCGAGCAGCTGCTGGAGTGGCCCGGCAGCGACAACGAGGACGGGGCCGGGTTCGCCATGTTCGCCCTCGGCGGCGAGATCAACCAAGTGCCGCCGGACGCGACGGCGTTCGTCCACCGGAACGGGGTCTTCATCCTGGCCGCCGAGACCTCCTGGGCGGATTACGATCCGCCACGCGTCGCCACGGCGAATCTTCACTGGCTCAGTGAGTTCTACCAGAGCATTTTCGGTGATACCCCTCCGCCGCATTCCTATCAGAATTTCCCGGATCCGACGCTGAAGGACTGGCGGCGGGCCTATTACGGCGCGAATTACGACCGGCTGGTCCGAGTGAATCGGACGTACGATCCGACCAACTTCTTCAGCTATCCACAGGCGATCGGCACCTGACCTTCGCGAACCGACGCGGCATTGCGTCGGCCGCCGCAGCGGTGCGGTCCGCCGCGGGGTCGCACCGCCTGCGTCCGTAGGCTTGACACGCTGTTCAGGCACTTCATATGTTATTCGTCTTGCCCTTTTCGGGGTGGGGTCGCATGAGACGTGGTGCGGCTGGGACGTCCCCGAAAGGGCTCTGCTGTGCGCGCATGGCTTCCCGACGCTCGTGGCCACCGGCGCCTGTTTTCCGCGCTGTCCATCGATGCCCTGGGCACCGGCCTCTTTCTGCCGTTCTCGATCCTCTATTTCACCGCGACGACCGATCTGACCCTCGGCAGGGTCGGATGGGCCTTGTCCACCGCCGCGTTGGTCCGCATTCCGGCGACCGCGGGCGCCGGGATGTTCTGTGATCGGTTCGGCGCCCGTAGCACAGTGATCGTCTCCAATCTCACCCAGGCGGCCGGGTTCTTCAACTACCTGTTCGTGGGGTCCTTCGGTCACCTGCTCATCGCCGCGGTCGTCGTACAGCTCGGCAACTCGGCGTTCTGGGTGGCCTATCCGGCCCTGGTGCATGACGTCGCCGAGGGGAGGCAGCAGGAATCCTGGTTCGCCCTGATCACCACGCTGCGCCATGCGGGACTTGGCGTCGGCGCTCTCGGCGCGAGCCTCGCTGTCGCGATCGACGGGGTGAACGGATACATTACGATCGTCGCCGTCAACGCCCTGTCGTTCACCGTCGCGGCGGTCCTGACACGGCTCGACTCCTCAGGCGGTGCTCACGCCGTGGGCGTCACTAGTACGCCAGAACACGACGACTCGCCACAACACACCGCCAAGGGCGGCTGGGCGACCACGCTCCGGGACCGGCCCTTCCTCGGATTCGCCGGTCTCAACTTCGGGCTCGCCCTGCTCTCGCTCGCCTTCGGCCTCGCGGTTCCCGTCTTCCTCGTCAACACGGTGCACTTGCCGTCGTGGATACCCGGCACCGTCCTCGCGGTCAACGCCGTACTCGGCGCGGTGGGCGCGACGCCCGTGGGTGCCGCGCTCACCGGGCATCGGCGATGGAGCAGCCTGATGGCATCGCAGGCCATCGTCGGCGGTGCGTTTGTCGCGGTGCTGTGCTGTGCGTACGTGCCGTCGGCACTGAGAATCTGCTTCGCTCTCGCCGCGGTCGTCCTGGTGACCGTCGGCGAACTGATCCAGAGCCTGATCGTGTCGCCCATCGTCAACGACTGTGCCACCACGGCGAGTCGTGGCCGGTACAACTCGCTGTCCCAGATGGCGTTCAGCATCGGTGACGTGGTCACGCCCGCGCTCATGGCCATGCTTCTCGTCCGTGGGCCGGCCGCCACCTGGATACCGATGGCGGCCCTCGCCCTCGTCGACATGCTCGGTATCGCCCTGCTCGCCGGCCACCTCCCCGCGATGCGGCGACGTATCAATCACCCGAGCCTCACCGAACCGGCTGGCCTGTAGGCAGCCATTGCCGTTCATGGGCCCACTGTCCGGTCAGTCGTCGGCCAGTCGTGTCCGCCAGCTCGGCACCGCGGGCTTCCAGTTGAGCGCCTGCCGTACGCGGTCGTTGGCCGCGCCGCGCATGGCGGTGAGCTGGTAGCTGGTGAGCCAGCCCAGCAACCGCTCGGCCAGTTGCGCCGGCACCGTACGGGGCGGGGGCGCTCCGAGCAGGCGGGCGTACTCGGGCAGCCAGACCGCAGCCTCGGCCGGGTCGTCATCGGCCACGTTGAACACACCGTCGGTATCCGCTTCCACGGCGCACACCGCGGCCCGTGCGGCGTCCTCGACGTGGAGGAATGAGGTGACCCCGGCGGCGGACTCCGGCAGTGGCAGCCTGCCGCGCGCCACCGCCCCGCCGATCGCACCGCCGCGGTGGTAGAGGGTGCCCGGGCCGTACAGGGTTCCGTAGCGCAGTACGATCCCGGAGAGGTGTGCGGCGCCCAGCACCCGGCGCTCCAGTTCGGCGATCGCGCGCGTGGTGAGCGCCCAGCCCCGATCCGGTGCGTCGACATACAGCGGTGCGTCCTCGGTGAGCACCGGTCCGCCGCGGGGAGCGGTGGCGAACGCGATGCTCTGCGCCACCATCCGTTCCGCCCCGGCGGCCTCGGCCGCCGCGATCAGATGCGCGGTGCCTTCGGTGCGCAGCCGGGCGGTCCGCTCGAAGCCCTCCGCGGTGGGGCCGCGCAGGGCGGTCAGCTGATGCACCACCACTTCGGGCCGGGCCGAGAGCACCGCCGCGCGCACCGCCTCGGCTTCCAGCGCGTCGGCCACCACGACGCCGTCCAGGGCCGGCCCGGCCGCCCGGGACGGCTCCCGTACCAGCGCGGTCACATGATGGCCGCGGGCACGGAGCAGCGGAACCAGTGCGCGGCCGATCACCCCGGTGGCTCCGGCAACGAGGACACGGGCCGTCATACCGGGCTCCCGACCCGCATCAGGAGCCGGCAGGCGGGATCGCCGTCCCGCAGACACGCGATGGCGCAGTTTCGGGTGAGTTCGACCCCGAGCCCCTCCGACCAGCCGGCGTGGATGTCGGTGCACGGGCACTTGTAGCCGTCGAGCGAACCGGCCATCCGGACCATCACCACGGCGAAGTTCTGCCGCATGGTCAGCTCGATCTCCCCGCCCGGGAGCACCGCGGTCGCCCCGTCCCGCAGCTCGCTCGGGAACATCCACTCGGAACAGGCGTCGTAGCGGCGGCGGAGCTCCTCGAGGTCCACCGCGGGCTTTCCGCCGAACTGACGGGCTATCCGCTTGCCCACCTGGACGGCCACATACCGCAGCGCCTCGGCGTTGATCTCATTGGCCACCGCGTGTCCGAACCGCTTCGCCACCCCCTGGTACCAGCGTGCGTCGTGCAGCCACCACTGCCGGTACACGTCCATGGTCCTGGGCCGGGGGCTCGTACCGGGACTCGTACGGCCGACCTCGGTCATCGCACCTTCCCGTCCAGCTCGCCGGCGGCCATCCGGGCCCGGAAGCGTTCGCGCATCTCCCGCTTGAGCACCTTGCCGGTGGCTCCCTTCACCACCTCGCTCGCGTCCATCCGGAGCGCTCCGGTCAGCTGCGGGAAGCCCGCGGCGACCAGCACCTGGTTGACCTCGGCCGTCCATCGGGCATCGTCGGTCTTCGTGTCCGCCGCGTCCGCGCACACCTGCAGCAGGGCGTAGGCGTCGGCGGTCCCGTCGCCGTCCCAGTCCGCTCGTACGCCCTCGGGCGCGACCGCCACCACCGTGCAGTCCTCGAGCTCGGGCATCTCGCGCAGCAGCAACTCCTCGGTGCGGGTGCTGAACACGATGCCCGCGGGGGTGCGGATCGCGTCCGGCGCGCGGTCCAGGTGGTAGAAGTTTCCTTCCTCGTCCCGATAGGAGAGATCGCCGGTGAGCCAGTAGCCGCCGAGCCGCAGCCGGTGGAAGGTCAGCGAGTCGTTCCAGTATCCGGGGGTGAGCGTGGGCGAGCGCACGCCGAGGCGGCCGATCTCGCCGGGCGGCAGCGGTGTGCCGTCCTCGGAGAGCACCGCCGCCTCGGCGAAGCTCATCGGTTTGCCGACGCAGCGCGAGAAGGACGACCTGCCGGGCTTGTGTCCGTTGTGGAAGAGCGAGTAGCCGGTCTCGGAGGAGCCGAGTCCGTCGGTGAAAACGGAGCCGGGGACCCGGCGCCGCTGCAGATCCCGGCCGACCGTCTCATGGCTGCCCTGCTCGATGAGCGCCTTGATATGTGTCTCGTGCGCCGCGTCCCCGGTGTTGTACCACGCCTCCACGCTGGACAGGTCGCGGGCGGAGAGATCCTGGGCCGCCATCTCTCCGTAGGTTCCGGCGAACGCGAACACCGTGGTGGGGCGGAACGTCTCCATGGCGTCCAGGACGTCGATCCCCCGCTGGCTGGACAGCATTGATACGGGCGAGCGCAGCAGGAAGCCGAACAGCATGACCGAGATGGCGGCGTTGTGCGAGCCGGGCAGCGCGACCAGCAGCCTGCCCATCGCGGAGCCGACCGACAGCTTCAGCCGGTGCAGTTGCGCATACAGCAGGGTCTGATGAGTGTGCGGAACGGCCTTGGGCATCCCGGTGGTGCCCGAGGAGTGCGAGATGATGATCGGATCGGTGGCGTGGTGGGAGTACGGATAGCCCGCGGGGAGGGGCTCGCGGTTCTCCGCGCGGATGTCGGCCGCCGTGACACAGAAACCGAGGCCCAGTTCGGCACGGTCGGGGGCGAGGACCGCGTGATGGGCCCGGTCGGTGACGGCCCCCACCGCGCCCTGGCGCCGCACATACTCGCGGGCGATCTCCGGGCGGAGGTTGCCGTTGACGAAGGAGGGGATCGCGCCCAGGGAGGTGAGGGCGAGGAAGTTGATGGCGAACTCGGTGCTGGAATAGGTCTGGATCGCCACCGGGTCGCGGGGCCCGACGCCCTGTGCGTGGTACCAGCTCGCGTAGATCTCCACGGCCTCGTGCAGCTCGCCCAGGGTCAGCACCTCGGGGTGGCCGCCGTCCGGAGCCTGCCAGGTGGCGTCGGTCCACAGGACCTGCTCGTCGAGCGGTCTGGCGTACGCCTTCAGCCGGTGGATCACATTCCCGGCCCCCAGGGCGGCGTCCTCGCTGATCCGCGCGCGTTCCTGTTTGGTGATCATGATGTGGTTCCTTGGATTCGGGCGGCCAGCTCGACCAGGCCGCGAAGGGTGCCGTACTCCCCCGAGGGGGCGGGCGGGATGTCGGGCGGGAGACTCGGGACCGCATCGTCCCGGTCCAGCACGATCGCCACGGCCAGGTCCGCGGCGGGTGGGCCGGTGCGAAGCTCGCGGTACGCCGCCGTGGTGCGCTCGGTGCCGGTCAGCTCGACCCCGATGAGCACGATCCGGTCCAGCTCCTCGTCCTCCAGCAGCAGTTCCGCGGTGGCCAGCAGCTCACCGGCCGGGTCCGCCACGGTGGACAGGCAGAGCAGCGGTCCGGTGATGGCGAACTCGCGGCCGAGCCGGCCGAGGACCGCGTTCGCGGTGGACTGCATGAACAGCAGCGGATTGTGCACCTGCCCGGCTACCAGCAGACGGCTGCCGAGATCGAGGGTGGCGGCATCCCCCATCGTGCTGGCCAGGACCATGGCGGTCCTGGAGCCGTCGCCCGGCCGGGCGGTCAGACATCGCTCGACGGCCTGGTACACCATCGGGTTGAAGGCGGACTCCACAAAACCGGCGACTGGCGGCGCGGACGGACCGGATATCGCGGCGATCATGCTCGCTCCAGTACCAGCGCGGTGTTGGCGCCACCGAACGCGGCGTTGACGGTGAGCGCACGCCGGAGTTCGGCCTTGTGGGGGCGGTTGGGCACATAGTCGAGATCGCAGTGTGGATCGGGTTCGGTGAATCCGGCGGTGGGCGGCAGGACCCCGTCCCGCAGCGCGAGCAGGGTGATCACGAGTTCCACCGCACCGGCCGCCTCCAGCAGATGTCCCGTGGTGCTCTTCGTCGAGCTCACCGGCGTCCGGGCCGCGTCCGCGCCGAAGAGCGTGCGCAGCCCGCGGGTCTCGGCGGGGTCGTTGTGCCGGGTCGCGGTGCCATGCGCGTTCACGTAGTCGATCCGCGGGCCGCCCGCACGCCGCAGGGCCCGTCCGGCGGCCGCGACCAGCCCGGCGCCTTCCGGATGGGGCCGCGCGATGTGGTGGGCGTCGCCGGCGGCACCCCAGCCGGTCAGCACACCGAGCGCACGTGCCCCCCTGCGCCGGGCGCCGTCGACGGATTCGAGCACGATGGCGGCGGCTCCGTCCCCGAGCAGCAGACCGCTGCGGTCGGCGCAGAACGGCCGCACCATTCCGTCCCGGGAAAGGGCGAATCCCGAGTCGAACTTGGCCAGGTTCTCCTCCTCCACCAGGTACGCCCCCGCGCAGATCGCGGTGTCGGCCCGGCCGGAGGCGATGAGCTGGCAGCCATGTGCGATCGCCGCGGCCGAGGCGACGCACGCGCCGGTGAACGCCAGCCGGGGGCCACGCACGCCGAGCGCGTCCGCGAGGGCCTCGGCCTGCCAGGCGGGCACGGTCTCAGCGGTGCCGCCGGAGGCCGCCGCGCCGGGTGAGCCGAGAGAGCCGAGAGAGCCGAGAGAGCCGGGTGAGCCGGGTGAGCCGGGTGAGCCTGCGGCGCTCCAGAAGCGGGTCAGACCGGTGAAATCGCCCGCGGTCCCCACCAGGACGGCGGCCCGCGCACCCGTCGGCAGCCCGGCCATGCCGACCGCCGCCGCGGCGACTTCGGCCAGCACGTCGCGCAGCGGGGCGGCCGGGCCGTAGGTGGCGGCCAGGCCCGTTCGGTACGGGCCGATGTCGAAGCGGGTGATCGGCGCGAACGCGGCTCTCCCGTCGAATACGCCCTCCCGCAGTGCGTCCGCCCCGGTGCCGAAGGCCGTACGCACCCCGAATCCGGTCAGCAGCACCTCACGACTCATGGACGTCCACCAGGTAGTCGGTGATCCGGCGGATCGAGGTGAACTCGGCGAGGAACGCTTCCGCCGGCTCGATCTCCAGGCCGTACCGCAGCTCCAGTTGGTGCAGGAACCACACCAGCCCGAGTGAGTCCAGGCTGAGTTCGGCGTCGTCGTCCAGGCCGGGCGGCAGTTCGGCGAAGATCTTGGGGTCGGAGAGCAGCTCCCGCACGGCATCGGCGGTGATCCCCGGCCGGGCCTCGGATTCCGCGGTCATGCCGTGGCGCCCCGCCCGACGACGTCGTTGATCAGGTCGCCCAGGTTCATCGCGCCGGCCTGTTCGATGTCACCGTCGGGGAACTTCACGTCGAACCGGCGCTCCAGGCGGAGGAGCAGCTCGATCAGGCCCAGTGAGTCGATGTCGATTCCGCCGGTGCCCATGGGGCTGTCATCGCTGATCTCGTCCGCGTCGAGCGGATGGTTCATCTCCTCGCTGATCGTGCTGAGCACGAAGTCGCGGATCTCCTTCTGCAACGCCGTCTGCATGGTGCGCAACCTTTCTGTGCCACGGGAATCGATGGGGGTGGGCGGCAAGGGGCGGTCGGCGGGTCAACGGTCGGGAGCGCGGGCGAGCAGGGCGTCGCGGCGCCTGACGAGCTTGCCGTTGGAGGTGCGGGGCAGGTCCGCCAGGACGTGGACGACGCGGGGCACCTTGTAGTCGGCCAGCCGGTCCCGGCACCAGCGCAGCAATTCCCCCGACGTGGGGCCGTCCGAGGCGACGGACACATAGGCTTCGGTGGCGCCGGCGTGCACGACCACGGCCCCATTGACCCCGGGGTGCCGGCACAACACGGCTTCGACCTCGGTCAGATCGACCTTGAGGCCGCCGATGACCACCAGGGAGTCGCCACGGCCCAGCAGCCGCACGGCGCCGGAGGAATCCAGCTCGGCCCGGTCATGGGTGCGCAGCCAGCCGTCGGCGTACCGGTCGCCGCCGGAATCGTGCAGATAGGGCGAGCCGTCCGGCAGCCAGACGTCCAGCTCGCCCTCGCGGATGCGCAGCCGCACACCGGGTGCCGGCCGACCGACCGAGGGCCTCGAGGCGCCGCTCACCTCCATCGCGATGACGCCCGTTTCGGTGGTCCCGTACGACTCGCCGACCCCGGTGCCGAACCGGTCGGCGAACCGCACGGCGGTCTGCGACGGCATGATCTCCCCGCCCGAGACCGCCGCGCGCAGGGCGGGCAGCGCGGGCAGGTTTCGGACGGTGCTCAGCAGGTCGTAGTGGAACGGCGTGCCGAAGATGACGTGGACGTCGTGACAGGAGGCGGCGGCCAGGATGTCCTTGGCCGACACTCGTCGCGCGAAGACCGCCGAGACGCCCGCGGCGAGGGAGTGCAGCACCCCGGCGATCAGGCCGAAACTGTGCGCGGTCGAGCTCAGCAGCAACACCCGCTCACCCCGGGTCGGCATCCCCTCGATCCGGGTGAACCGCTCGATCTCGGCCGCCAGGGAGGCCGCGGTCCGCCCGATCACCTTGGGCAGCCCGGTGGAACCCGAGCTGAACTGCACCAGCCGGTGCTCCGTCGCCGCCGGGCGACCGTCCGGGTAGCGGGAGGTGACCACCTCGTATCGGGGCTCGAACCTGAGCGACGAGCGGCCCGCCGTACCCGCGCCGACCATGAACTGCGGGTGGCACAACGAGCGCAGGGCGTCCACTTCCGACGGTTTGAGCCGGTGGTCCACCAGCATCACCTGGGCGCCCAGCTGCCATAGCGCGAGCAGTACCTCTATCTGGGTGCAGCTCGGTGGTATCTGGAGCATCACCGTATGCCCCTCGCCGACGCCGTGCCCGGCGAAGACCGCCGCTTCCACGGCCACCGCGGCCCGGACCTCTCCGCGGCTCACCGGGTGGTCACCGTGGACGAGGTAGGGCACGTCGCCGGGATGGGCGTCGAACAGCGTCTCAAGGAGCTCCCGCATACGGACGCTCATCAGTGTTCCTTGCAGAATTCGCCGATGGGAAAGCCCACATGGCGCTGGTCCGTGGCCAGGTAACCGAGCAGTTCGTCGCCGCGCCGCAGCTCGGTGACGTTGTGGACCTTGCCGCCGGGCCCGAGCACCCGCACATGCCAGTCGTCCTGGACGGTGAGGCTCACCACGATGTCGTCGGCCGACCTCGCGGTGATGGTCAGCAGCGGCCGGGACTCCAGCTTGGCCCGGCCGACCGTGACCGGCCGGGTCCGGCCCTCGGCGTTGACCGCCAGGGTCGTGCTGCCCGAGCGCAGCTCGCTCAGGTAGTTGGTCCGGTTCTCCGGGCCGAGCACATAGGAGTGCAGGGCGCCGGCGTTGACCCGGAACGGACGGGTCGGCATGTACGGCAGCGGATGGGTCTCGCTGCAGCACAGGATGAAGCCGGTCGAGTACGAGCCGACCAGGATGCCCTCGTCCTCGGCGAAATGCGTACAGGTGTCCACGCACACCCGGTCGCCGAGCCCGTGGTGCTCGATGCGGTCGACGGTCAGCGTGGTCAGCTCCAGCGGAGAGGTTCCGGCCTCGAGCAGCCGGGCCAGGGCGAACACCTCCCCGGCGTCGGAGGGAGCCAGCAGGACTCCGTCCGAACCGCGTTCCAGCACCTCCAGGACGGTGGCGGCCTCTTCCAGATCGGCACAGACGGTGATCAGCTTTCCGGCGGAGCGGTCCGCGGCAGCGAGCACGATCTCCAGGGGGATCTTGGTCGGGTCGGCGAAGCGGACCACGGTGAACGGCAGCGCGACGGCGGCCTCGCACGCCAGCCGCAGCGAGGGTTCGTCGTGTACCTCGACCCACGCGGCGGTGTCGGCGCCGAGGTCGTACAGCTCCTTCTCCTCGGTCACCACCGTGGTGGTGATGCCGGTGAGGGTGGGGGGCAGTGCGGTGAGGACGGATTCGTCATCGCAGAGCACACCCTGCATCCGCGTATGGATGGCGGCGTCGACGATGGACTCGAGCTGGGGCTGCGGAACGGCTCGGAGATCGATCCATGCGAACTTCATACGGCTCCTGTCGCGATCGTCGGGGGATGGGGGGTCGTTCCGGCATCGACGGCGTGCACGACGGCGGCCAGCCGCGCCACCAGCGAGGAGGGTGAGGGCGAGGAGAAGATCCGACGGCCGACCGCGAGGCCGCGGCAGCCGGCGAGCATCAACGAGGTGGCGTGACTGATCAGGTCCGAGCCGTCGGGCGGGCCGCCCGCGGCGAGGACCGGCAGCGGACAGCTGTTCACCACCTCGGCCATCCGGTCCATCGGCAGCGCGATCGAGGTCTTCACCAGGTCGGCGCCGAGATCCGCGGCGATGTTGACCGCGTGGGCGAGCAGCGCGGGATCGTGCGGATCGGCGATCCGCGGCCCCCTCGGGTAGATCATCGCGAGCAGCGGCATGTTCCAGATGTCGCACGAGGCCGCGACGGCCCCGAGATCCGTGAGTTGCCGGTGCTCGGTGTCCGATCCGAGATTCACATGCACGCTCACCGCGTCCGCGCCCAGCCGCACGGCCTCTTCGACGTCGCCGACGAGCACCTTGGCATCGGTGTCGGCCGCGTGCACCGTACCCGCACTCAGGTGAACCACCAGGGCGCAGCGGCGCAGGATATCCGGTGCGATCGCCCGCGCCCGGCCCTTGTGGACAACGACCGCGTCCGCGCCGCCGTCCACCAGCGCCCTCAACAGCCCGTTCCAGCGGGCCTGGGACACCACCGGCCCATCGGACACACTGTGGTCGAGCGGGACGAAAAGATATCTTCCGTCCCCGACGCCCGAGAGCCTCCGCATCCGGAATGATTTACCAATATCGGTCATGTGCCAGGCACACCTCTCCCAAGGGGCGAACCACGCAGGGGGATTGCTCGGCCAGAATGGCACGTCTACGCAAAGCCGAGCGGATATCGAATCTCCATCACTCTGCGGTTATGCGGCTCTGAGGAATTTCTGAGATTGCTCTGACAGGCTGTCCGACGGCTATTCCGCCGGAGCCGAAACCGCGTTTTCGAGGAGGCTGTTTTGACCGCCTTGACCGACCCGGTACGCATCTCGATCGCCTGTCACGGCGGACGTGGTCACACCGCCAGGCTGGCGGAGGCCGTACGAGCCGGGGCGAGCCGGGTCCCGCACACCGAGGTCGCCTCCATCCACGTCGACCGGATCACCGATCAGGAATGGCATCGGCTCGACGACGCCGACGCGATCATCTTCGGTGCGCCGACCTATATGGGCACGGCCTCGTCGGCCTTCCACGCCTTCGCGGAGGCGAGCGCCAGACGCTGGCTCACCCGCCGCTGGCAGGACAAGCTGGCGGCGGGTTTCACCAACTCCGGCTCGATGGCCGGAGACAAGGCAGGCACCCTCGGCTATTTCGCCACCCTCGCCGCACAGCACGGCATGCTCTGGGCCAGCCTCGGCCTGCCCCCCGGTTGGAACTCCTCCTCCGGCAGCGAGTTCGACCTGAACCGGCTCGGCTTCTTCCAGGGCGCCGCCGCGCAGTCCGCGGTGGACGACAGATCGGGTGCGGTGCACAAGTCCGACCTCGCCACGGCGGAACATCTCGGGCACCGGGTCGCGCAACTCACCCGGGCCCTGGTCGCGGGCAGACGAGCGCTGGAGCCGTGAGACACCGGCCCGCGCCGGCCGGGGGCGAGGGCCGCGCCGTGGCCACCTCCGCCCGGCAGTGGTGGACCGTGGCCGTGGCGGTCCTGGCGCAGACGCTGGTCCTGCTGGACAACACGGTCCTCAACGTGGCGATGGAAACCCTCGCCGATCCGGTGCACGGGCTCGGGGCGAGCTCCGCCGACCTGGCATGGGCCAACGCCTCGTACTCGCTGGTCTTCGCCGCGGGCAGCTTCGCCGGAGGCGCTCTCGCCGACCGCTACGGGCCGCGCCGCATCCTGGTCACCGGGCTGGTGCTGCTGGCCGGCGCCTCCACACTGGCCGCGTTCTCGGCCGGGGCCACGGGGCTTACCGTCACCCGTGGGTTCATGGGCGCGGGCGGGGCGCTGATCACCCCGGCGACGCTGGCGATCGTCACCCGCGCCAGCGCGCCGGCCGACCGGACCCGGGCGATCGCGGTCTGGGCCTCCGCGGGCGGCGCCGCCGTCGCGCTCGGACCGGTGGTGGGCGGTGCGCTGCTGACCCGGTTCTGGTGGGGCTCGGTGTTCCTGGTCAACCTTCCGGTGGTGGCGGTGTGCCTGCTCGGCGTGTGGCTTCTGGTGCCCGGGCTGCGCTATGCCGAGCGCAGGGTGCTCGACCCACTGGGCCTGGCGCTCTCCGTGCTGGGGCTGGGTCTTGTGGTGTACGGCGTCATCCGGGGCGGCCACCCGGCCGGCTGGTCGAGCCCGGCCACGCTGCTGCCCCTAGCGGTCGGTCTCGCCCTGCTGGCGGCGTTCGTGATGTCGCAGAGCCGCCGAGCCGCGCCGGGTTTCGATGTGCGGCTGTTCACCGAGCCGCGCTTCGCGGGCGGCACCGTGACCCTGCTGCTGCTCTTCTTCGGCCTGGCGGGGCAGCTCTTCTACTGCGCCTTTTATCTGCAGGGGGTGCACGGACTGTCGACGCTGGCCGCCGGGGCCGTGATGTCGGCCGCCGCGGGCGGCATCGTCCTCGGCAACCAGATCTCCCCGACGGTGTCCCGGCTGCTGACCGTCCGCTGGTGCGCGGTCGCCGGGATACTCCTGTCAAGCATCACCTTCGGCGGCTACGTGTTCTTCGACGCGGGCACCCCGGTGGCCTGGATCGCCGGGATGCTCTTCGCTCAGGGCACCGGTATCGGCCTGGTGGTGGCGCCGATGACGGCGGAGATGATGGCCTCCCTGCCCCCGCGGTACACCGGCGCCGGCGCGGCGATCAACGCCGCGGCCCGGCCGGTGGGCAGCACCCTCGGAGTCGCGGTGCTCGGCTCGGTGCTCGCCACCGCCTACCGCGGGAGCATCCGGCCCTCGCTCACCGATCTGCCTCCCGGGCCACGGGAGAAGGCCCTGGACTCCGCGGAGGCCACCCGGGCGGTGGCGCGGTCGCTGAGCCGCCCCGACCTCCTCGGCGCCGCGAACCGGGCCTATCTGCACGCCATGTACGTCACCGCCGCGTGGACGGCGCTGCTGTCCGTGGCCGGTGCCGTTCTCGTCATCGGATATTTCCGGCCGCGACCATCAACGACGGAGGCAGGAAGTGGACATGGGGCTGCGCCATCTTCGGATCGTGCTCACCGTGGCTGAGTCGGGCAGCATCAGCCATGCGGCCGCCACTTTGAAGATCGCCCAATCCGGTCTGTCCACACAGCTCAGACGCATTGAGCAGGAATTCGGCGGGCCGCTGTTCCGCCGCCGTCCGCACGGTGTCGAGCCGACCGAGCTCGGTGTCCATGTCCTGGGCAGAGCCCGGCAGTTGCTCGACGAGTTCGGTGATCTGCTCTCCACGGCACGGACACTGGCCCAGCCGGCCGAACCGCCGCAGGCCGTCGGGCTGGGCGGAGTGGACAACCCCTGGGTGCCCCTGATCGCCGTGCTCATCCGGGAGCGCCTGCCGCACCACGAACAGCTGACCTATCTGGAACCCTCCTCCCAGGCCGTGCTGGAGCTGCTGCGCACCGAGAAGATCGCGCTCGCGGTCATCAGCGAGTTCCCGGATGTCGTGCCGCCCCCGGTCCGCGAGTTCACCGTCCGCGACCTCGACACCGAACCGGTGCTGATCGGCCTGTCCCCCGGCCACCGGCTGGCCCATCGGCAACTGATCACCCTCGAAGAACTGGCCGAGGACACCTGGGTCGCCCCCGGCGACCGCTCCGACGGTCTCGGCCTGAGCCTGAGGATCGCCTGCGAGCGTGCGGGGTTCACCCCTCGGTTCCGGTATTTCGGCGCCGACCAGACGACCGCGGCGGCCATCGTGAGCGCCGGGAACGCGATCGGGGCCTTCTTCGCGCCGGGCGACCACTGCCCGGGGGTCGCGCTGAAACGACTGGCGAACGGCCGGCTGTGGCGCCGGACGCGGCTGGTGTGGAACGCCGAGTCGCCGCTGGCCGGGCTCGCCGAAGATCTCGACGGCGGTGCGCTCGACTGGCGACGGCCGCAGGCCTCATGAGCCGGGCCCTGGCCCCGATCGCGTCAGTGCCCGGAAATATCCGGCCGTCGGCCTCCCGCGGAGAGGCACGAGGCGATCGTCCGTTGCCGTGGAATGGTCTCCCCCGCATGAGCCGCCGGCAGCTCCACGGTGAACAGCGCACCGTGCCCCGGCCGTCCGTTGGCGGTGATCCGCCCCCCATGGCTTTCGATCACCTCGCGGGCCAGCGCCAGTCCGAGCCCGAACCGTCTGCCCCGGCCGGCGGCCCCCCTGGCGAACCGCTCGAACATGCGCGTGGCCTCCTCCGGTACGAACCCCACGCCGGTATCGCGTACGGACAGCGACACGATGCCGGGAAGCGGGGCGTCCACGGACACCACGACCTCCCCACCGGGCGGAGTGTGCCCCATCGCGTTGTCGACCAGCGCGGCGATCACCCGGCGCAACGCCGACGTGGTGCCCATCACCACATGCCGCCCCGGCCCGCACCGAAGACGCACGGTCAGCTGCATCGCATGGGCCCGGACATCCTCGGCGGACACCGCCTCCTTGGCGAGCGTGGCCAGGTCGACCGGATCGCGGGATCCCGGCGACTGGGACAGCCGCGCGGACAGCAGCAGGTCGTCTATGACGTCACCGAGCTGCCGAGTTCCGGTCACCAGGCGCCGAAGGTCGGTGGCCAGCTGCTGCGGGGTGGCCGAACCGGAGCGCCGGACCAGCAACTGGGCGCGGGTGTGCAACTGGGTCAGTGGTGTGCGCAGTTCATGACTGGCGTCCGCGACGAACCGCCGCTGCCGGTCCAGAGCCTCGGAGAGCGGCCGCATCGCCCGTCGCGCGAGCATGCCGCTGGCGACGGCGACGAGCAGCAGACCGACCGCCTCGGCCGCCGCGAAGGCGAGCAGCAGATGGTTGCGGTCGGCGCGCTGGAACCGTTCACCGTAGGCTGCCTGAACGACCTCCGCACCACGCCATGCGGTGCGCACCGTGTACTCCTCGCCACCTCGCTTCACCCGTTCCAGCACCGCGGGAGCGCCCGCGCGGACCGCGGCCAGGCTGGATCTCACGGGTAGTCCGGCGGGGGTGCCGGGGGTGCTGCTGATCACTCCGTCCCGCTCCACGGTCATCCACACGCAGACCGGCGGACTGTCGATGGTGTTGTGGTCGATCCCCCACTGGGTTTCGCGCTCCGCGTCGGCGCGTTGGGCGAACAGCATGACGCCATAGACGATGACCCCGATGATCAACATGATCACCGACATCACCAGCGAGATGCGCCGGGTTATCGTCCACTGGGCGGAGGAGAGTCTCCGCTGCTCGGGGCTCGGCGCCGTGCGACGCGGGAAACGGATCGGAATCGAATTCACAGCGTCCCCATCTGATAGCCGCGCCCGCGCACGGTGCGCACGACGTCGCGGCCCAGTTTCCGCCGCAGGTAGTAGACATAGGTGTCGACAATGGACTCCGCCGAGGTATCGGGAAACACCCGCTCGCGAAGGTGTGAACGGTCGTGCACGACCTTGGGACCTTCGGCGAGCGCGTGGAGCAGGCCGAATTCCCGCAAGGACAGCTCGATGCCCGTGCCGTCGGGAAGGCGGACCTCGCGGCGCAGCAGGTCCAGCTCTCCGTCGCCGAGCGGAAGGATTTCGGCGCCCGAAAGGTCGCGCCGGTGCAGCGCCCGCACCCTGGCCAGCAGTTCGTCCACTTCGAAGGGCTTGACCAGATAGTCGTCCGCGCCCGAATCGAGGCCGGTGACACGCTCGCCGAGTTCGCCCAGCGCGGTCAGTACCAGGACCCGGGTGGTCACACCGACCCGCCGTAATCGTTTCACCAGGTCCAGGCCCTCGATGCCCGGAAGCATGCGGTCGACGACCATCACCTGATGTCGTCGGCTGAGCCCGAGATGAAGCCCCCGGTGGCCGTCGAATGCCACATCGACGTCGTAACCCTCTGAGCTGAACAATTCGGCCAGCATGTCTGCAGTTTCCCGGTCGTCCTCGATCAGTAACAGCCGTGTCTGATCCGCAGTCGACCGGTCTATATCGGCTGGATAGATCATTCGCTCATCTTGACAGTCCGGATGTAGGCACAGCGCGTCGTATCTCGGCCGTCGGACGACGAGTCCAAAGCGCTTCAGAACCCTCGTCAGCGGTTCGGCGGAGGACGACGGGGCCGACCGGTGACTCCTCGGCCACCTGCCGGGCCGGCGCCCGCACCAACCGACACGTAACTCGTCCAATAATCGACGGCCGAGGTGAGTCGTTCGGCCATGTCGTCGAGCGACCACTGCTCCCGGGCCGGACAGCGCGCGTCGGCGATGCGGATCGCCAGCGGCGACCCGGCGCAGACGGAGGCGATCCGCCGGGCCGCGCATGGCTCATATCGCACGCGCTGATGACTCGACGGGTACGTCGCCGATGGCTAGAACCGCGGCATTCCGGAGGGCGGTTCCGGGATCGCGCGCCGGGCCGTCACCGCCTCGATGAACTCCCGCGGCGGGAGGTAGCCGTGGGCGATGACGTAGTGGAGGACGAGATTGGGGGCGATGAGCCACCTTCCGTCCCGGGCCAGGACCCTGATCTCGGCGCTGCCGAGGGTGACCTCGGTGCCGCCGACGTCCACCACGACGGGATAGGGCGGCCTCCCCTCGGGATGCGGAAGTGTGCAGCTCTGCCAACCCCGCGTGCGATGGGTGGAGTTGTCCCGGCAGAGAACCGCGAGCGCGTGGACGAACTCCGTGGGCACCTGACCGCGGGGGAACTCGTCCTGGTGCTCCAGCCACCCGACATTGACCGCCTGGGGGCCCTGGGCCACCCCGATGCCGGGGGTGTATGCGTAAGGGGATCCGTCCTCGTACCGCACCGCGTGTTCCTCTCGTGCTCGAAGGGCCCGGTGGCCGCTGTCCTGGCGACGGTACGGTGTGGATCCGTGACGATCAGGGGCTGGCTGACCACGCTGTCCGGTCACGCTGACTCCTACCGGTCGGTTGACCACACGAGCCGCGTGCTCGCGTGATGGTCGGCGAGCTCGGGGAAGGGGTGGGAGCAGGCGGCGTCGGGGCAGCCCGCGCCCCACCGAAGCCTCTCCCACCCTTTAAATTAGCGTAGTTTATTTAAATACGCTGGAGTGACCTTGCCACCAAAACCTAGGGAGTCCAAGGGTCCCGCCGGGTGAGCCTGCCGCGGGATCCCGCGGTTCCCGCGGCCGTCATCGCCACGTCAGCCGACGGAAAGACCCAGATCCGTCACATACCAGCGACCGTCCACGACGGCGGCCTCGACCCTGACACCGACCTCGTCCTCCTTCACTCCGGTGGAGTGCGACAGGACGATGGCCTTCAACGTCTGGCCGTCCACGGTGATCTGCTCACCGCCGACCGTCGCCTTCTCGTCCGCGACCGGGACCTTGGCCACCTTCACCGTCGGGGGATTCTTCGGCTGATCAGGGGCGAACGAGGCGTGCAGGCGGTGTATTTGCTGCCTCATCTGCTGGGCTTGCGGTGTGTCGCCGCCGCACGTCGCCGCCGTGTTGGGCTTCGCGGGAGACCCGCCGGTGGCCGGTGTCGCCATGACCAAGCAGGCCTTCTCGGGACGGTCCTGTACGACCGCGGTGACCCATGTGGCCACCGCCTCCTGCACCGTGGTCTGACCATCGGGCCGCCCCTTCGGGGAGGGGGTGGGTTCAGCGGTCGTGCCGGTCGAGGTGGTCGGGGCGGCCGAGGCCGAGCCGTCCTGGCCCTTCGACTTCGTGGAGTCCGAGTCCGTCGAACACCCCGTGAGGGCCGGCGCCGCGGCCAGCAGCACACATACGCCGACGATCCAGCCGGCAGCCGTCTTCTTCGACCTCGCGGTTTTCATGCGGTTCACGCTCTCTGGTAGTTCATCATCGGTAGAACCCCGGATGGTCCTCATCGCCATCCTCGCGTGGCCGATTATTCGGCCGACCGGGACGGACGCAGAGGTAGCCGGTGGGGCATCGGGCAGGAAGTCAGGCCGCCCTGGGGGCGGGGGCGAGTGGGTCGAGGTAGTCCGTCTCGGCCGTGTCGAGGGCGAGGCGTACGGCACCGGTGACCACGGCATGCTCGCGCAACGGCGAGGCTTCGACGCGAGGGACGCGCGGGACCAGGTCGGTCAGCCGGCGCCGCAGCGGCGGCAGCAGAACGTCTCCCGCTCCCGCCACGGCACCGGTGACCACCACCAGTTCGGGGGCGAGCAGCATCGTCAGCGTGGCGATCGCACGGGCGGCCGCCTCCAGCCCCTCCTCCAGGGCCCCGGCGGCGCCGAGGTCGCCCCGGCGGACCGCCTCGAAGACATCCCTCGCGCTCACGCGACGCGGATCCGCGTCGGTCAGCGTACGGAGCTCGGCGCCCGGTGTGCCGGGGCTCGGCGGTGTGCCTCGGGCCGCCACCTTGGCGACCAGGGACGCTCCCCGCTCCCGGACCGATCTCGCGATGCCGTCGTCACGGGAGTGGTCACCCATCAGGGACAGGAAACCGAGGTCCCGGGCGCTGTTGGCCTGGCCGCGCACCAGGGTGCCGCCGGTGCACATGCCCACCCCCAGCCTCTCCCCCGCCAGCAGACAGACGACGTCCTGGGAGGTGCCCGCACAGCCTCGCCAGCGCTCGCCGATGAGCGCCAGGTTGCAGTCGTTCTCCACGCACACCCGCGCGGAGAAGTCCCGGGCCAGCGCGGCGCGGAGGTCGACCCCGAGGAAACCCGGGATGCCGGTGCGCCGCTGTACGACGCCGTCGGCGTCGACGGGACCGCTGGTGCCGACACAGACCGCCAGTACCTGCTCATCGCGCAGCCCGGCGGTGCGCACCACCTCGACGGCGAGCTTCCGTACCCGCGTGATGCGCTGTTCCGGGCCGACCGACGGGTCACCGAACGCGATCCGCGCCTCGGCGACGAAGGCTCCCCACAGATCGGCTACGACGACGCGGACACTGTGTGCGCCGATGTCGATGCCCAGGACATAACCGGCGGTCGCCGCGAAGGAGAAGACCCTCGATGGCCTACCGCGCCCGGAGAGACGCCCATCGACGCGATCGGTGCTCTCCCGGACCCAGCCGAGCTCGACGAGGTGGTGCGCGGCGGCGTGCACGGTGGGCCGCGACATGCCCGTGGCGTCCACCAAGTCGCCGGAGGACATCTCCGCCCGCTCCGCGGGGCGGTCCCGCAGCTTTGCCAGGATGCGGGCGGCGTTGACCCTCCGGGCCAGGGCGGATGTAGCGATATCGCCCGGCATCTGCTGCGGCGCTCCTCTCGACTGCGCGCTGAGGACATTGACGAGTGCGGGATCTTGACCCCGGCGCGCGCGGCCTGGAAGTCTAGCGCACGGCTTAAATAAAATACTCTCATAAAAAGGAAAGCGGCAGCTCGACCACAGGTGTTCAGTCCGTACGGCGCGCCCGGTGAACCTGGCAGGCCCGAACGGCCGACTCCATCAGAACGGCCGGCCACCTCGCCACCGACAGGAGGCCCACGCACGATGTCCCGCAGCGCCTCTCCCTCCGGCCCCGCCACGTCCACGCGGCGTCCGAACGTCCTCGTCTTCTTCACCGACCAGCAGCGCTGGGACACCACCGGTCCGCACGGGAACCCGCTCGGGCTCACGCCGGTCCTCGACCGCCTTGCCGCGGAGGGGGTGAGCGTGGACCGCTCCTTCACCTGTCAGCCCGTGTGCGCGCCCTCCCGCGCCAGCCTCCAGACCGGCCAGTACCCGACCACCACCGGCGTCTTCCGCAACGGCCTCGCCCTCTCCCGGGACGCTCCGTCTCTGGCCCGCTCCTTCCGGGACGCGGGCTATGCCACCGGCTACATCGATGCAGGGACGCTCCCTGTTGCCACTGCCGCACGGCGGGACGGCGCCGGCCCTCGATCACCGCGAAGGAGCCGGCCCCGAAGGCCGTGTCCGAGGACACCGTCCAGGCCGGTCGGACAGCAACTCCTCGCCCACGCAACCGACTCGGCCGGGCACCGGCGCGCAGGAGCGCCCGGCAGGCGCCTCACAGGAATCCCACAAAGACAGCATTTACCATCCTATCGACGAAGACGCACGACTCGTGTGAGGTTGCGCCATGTTCGGCAGTCGCCGTTCGCGTGTCCTCGCCGCCTTCGGAAGGAGCGAGAGCGCGCATGAGTGAAATAGGTCGGCGCCACCTTCCTGTACGGCGCGGCCGCCGTGGTGGCCGGCGGCATGGGCACCGGGTGTACCCCGGACGACCTGACGGGGTCGAGCGGCCCGGACGGCGTGCCGGTCATCGCCGTCGACGCCCAGCGGCGATCGTTCAAGGTCAGCCCCTTCATGACCGGGGTGAACGGGGCCAAGTGGTACGACGACGCCTACGGGATGTGGGACCCGAAGCACAACCGCCCGGCCCCGGGCATCGTCGGAAAGATCAAGGAGGCCGGGATCGGGATGATCCGGTATCCCGGCGGCACCTCCTCCAACCTGTTCAACTGGAAGGGGGCCATCGGCCCCCAGGCGGACCGGACCCGCCAGGTGGAGGCCCAAGAGGGAGTACCCGTCGACAGCCGGTTCGGCCCGGACGAATACATGGCCTTCATCCGGGAGGTCGGCGCCACGCCGCAGATCATGGCGCCGTTCGCCAGCTCGACCCCCGACGAGATCGCCGACTGGGTGGCGTACATGAACGCACCGCAGGGGACGACGTGGGGCGACCTCCGAGCGCAAAACGGCCACCCCGAGCCCTACGGCGTGCGCTACTGGGAAATCGGCAACGAGCTCCACGGAGAGAACCAGCGCTACTGGATGAGCGCCGACCACGGCAAGGCCATGCGGCAGTACGCCTTCCACGGCGACTCCCTGACCTGGGCGTTCTCAGCACACTCGGTCACGTTACTTCGATTCTCACCGGAAAAGGCAGGAGCGACATCGAGCGATGAGAAGAGGACTTCCCATGCGTGACCCCGCCATGCCACCGACCATCGATTTCACCCTTCACGACTTCGAAGCCGAAGCCCTTGTCGTACGCACGGACTACTCGGACGACGCAGCGTGGCGGACAGTCGTCGACCTGCTCAACCAGCCCGACGACAACGGTTTCGAGGTGCGCACCTTCCTGGTCGACGACCGTGCGTTCGCCGGGGCGAGTCCGGACGACGTGCTCTCCGCTGCCGTCGCCGAACCCGCGCTCGAAGTCGTGTTCTTGGCCGATGCCGCCACTATGACCGGCGACCATCCCCTGCTCGCGGTTTCGACCAGAAGCCAGGAGCTGGAAGACGGAGACATGGAGCTCGACCGCGAATTCCGCCTGACTCCCCCGGATGTCAATGTGATGCATGTGAACCTGGCCATCGGACATATGGACTTCTGGGAATTCGCCTATCACGCGGCACGCGCCGCCGATCGCGTCCTCCGCTTGTGATCGCGTCCGGCCCATTGCCGGATGCTCCCCGCCGACGTCACACCCGAACCTGATTTCCCGCAAGGGGATACGTGCCATCGCGTGAGTTCCGGCTCACGCGCGTATTGATGTACCCATGGAGCAAGGCATGGCAGTCACTCCACAGACTCGGCAGAGGGCGGTAGCGACGCCGAGGGAGCGCCTGCCTGCCGACCAGGTCATCACCGCGGGTCCCGAGTAGCGGCGGGCACCGCGCTCTGGAATGGCGCGGTCGCCTCCCAGCCCGCGATTCTGCTGCGCTGCACATCGACCGCCGAGGTGCAGGCAGGAGTCCGGGCCGCTCGAGAGTTCGGGTTGCCGCTCTCGGTGCGGGGCGGAGGCCACGACTGGGCGGGACGTGCCCTCAGCGACCAGGGGCTGACGCTGGATCTGACCCCGATGTCCTCGGTGCACGTCGATGCGGCGGCCCGCCGGGCGACCGTTGCCGGAGGGGCCAGGGCGAACCATGTGCTCACCGCCGCCGGCCCGTACGGCATGGTCGCCGCCACCGGCACCATCGGCACCGTGGGCATGGCCGGGCTGCCCCTGGGCGGCGGCTACGGCCCGTTGAGCGGCCGATTCGGCCTCTCCGTGGACAACTTGGCGGGTGCCGAGGTCGTGCTGGCCGACGGATCCGTCGTGTGGGCCGACGCCGAGCGCGATCCGGACCTGTTCTGGGCGCTGCGCGGCGGAGGTGGCAACTTCGGCGTGGTGACGTCCATGGAGATCCGGCTGCATGCGGTGCCCACCGTGGTCACCGGGATGGTGATCTATCCGTTGCGGCAGGCCCGAGGTGGTGGACGCCCTGGTGGAAGGCGCCAAGACGATGACGTCACCGCTGTCGGCCTTCTCGGTGCACCACTTCCACGGAGCGGCCACCCGCGTCAACAGCTGACGAGGCGCGTCAACACCGCGTTGCGGAGAGGTTTCCCGCCGGGTCCGGCGAGGAGGATGCGTTACGGCCATACGTCATATCCATCCAACGTATTGACATAGCAATTGGTTGAGATCACTCTCTTCGCATGGCCGAACGTGACCTCCCGCTGTATGAGCAGATCCGCAGGGAGCTGGAGGGAAACATCCGGGACGGCCGGTGGGCACCCGGGACCCGGGTGCCCACCGAAGCCGAGCTCGGAGAGCGGTTCGGCGTCTCGCGAATCACCGTGCAGCGCGCGCTGCGCGACCTCGCGGACGCCGGGCTGGTCGTCCGGTACCGCAGGCACGGCACGTTTGTCGCACAGACCACCGATGAAGAGAACCTGCTCCGCTCCGCGGGCGTGCTGACCAGCGGGCCGGAAACCCACGGCGACCACCGGGTGATCAGCGCCAAGGTGCTGCCCGCGGGCGGCGCGGCCCTGCGGCTGCCCGGCCTGGACGACAACGACGCCGTCGTACAACTCGATCGCCACAAGCTGAGCGCGGACGGCAGCCGCGTGACCAGCACGGAACTCGCCGTGCTGCCCTTCCGGTTCGCCCCCGACCTGCTGGACCAGGACCTGGTCACCATCACGAGCCATATGTACCTCCGCGACCGCGGAGTGCCCCTGCAACGCTCACGGCTCTACGTGGAGCCGTACGCCCTGGACGAGGAGCACGCCGAGCTCTTCGGCCTGAAACCGGGTACCGCGGTCTTCCGCTGGCTGCGCGTCACCTGGGCGGAGAACGACGAGGTGGTCGAACACCTCGAAATCATCCTGCCGACCGACACTTCCCGCTTCTACGTGGAGACCTCGCTCCCCGGTCCGCTCGGCTGACCCCGCTCGCCTCCGTACCCCGCTCTCTTTTTCCTCGTCCCCCAAGCGCACCGCGCTATGCCCCGGACACCCCCCATCGATTCCCCCTCCCTCCCGCCTCCTCCGGTCGCGGGAACGGCACTTCCATCCCTCATCCCAGGAGGTAGCCATGGATTCCCCCCGATCAGCCCTGCCCGCCTTGTGTGCCGTGTCCAGTGCCCTCGCTCTCACCGTCACCCTCACCGGCTGCGGCTCGCCCAATCCCTCCGCCGGTGGCGGCAAGGGAGGCGCCCTGGTGGTGGCCGGCTACGGCGGCTCGTTCGAGACGGCGTTCCGCGACTCGGTGCTGCCCGCGTTCGAGAAGAGCTGCGGCTGCAAGGTCACCTATATCCCCGGCTCTTCCACCGACACCGTCGCCAAGCTCAAGGCGCAGCGCGCCAACCCGCAGATCGACGTCGCGCTGGTCGACGACGGCCCCCAAGCGCAGGCGCAGGAGGCCGGACTGCTCGCGTCGATCGACACCAAGGTGGTGCCGGTGGACGACGTGGTGCCGATCGCCCGGATGGAGAACAACTCGGGGGTCGGGTTCGGGCTGACGGCCACGGGCATCGCCTACAACCCGGAGTGGTTCGAGGACCACGGCATCCCCAAGCCCACCACCTGGGAGGACCTGGCCAACCCCAAACTGAAGGACAAGGTGGTCCTCCCGTCGATCACCAACACCTATGGGGTGGGGCTGCTGGTCGGCGCGTCCAAGGCGAACGGCGGCTCGGAGAAGGACATCGGCCCCGGCCTCACGGCGGTGAAGAAGATCGCCGAGAACGCGGCGACGTTCGACACGACCGCCGATGTGTCCAACTACTTCCTCCAGGGCCAGGCCGCCGCCTCGGTGTGGGGGGTGTCGCGGACCTCGACGCTCGCGGAGAAGGACTTCCCGATCGAGTTCGCCTACCCGAAGGATGGTGCCATCGGCCTGGTGACCACGGCGAACGTGGTGAAGCAGGCACCGCATGAGGAGGTGGCCCAGAAGTTCGTCGCCCATCTGCTGGAGCCATCCGTCCAGCAGGCACTGGCCAAGGCGACCTACGACGGCTCGGTGGTCCAGGGCGTCAAGGAGGACCCCGCCCTGAAGAACAAGGTCGTCAGCGCCGACAAGGTGGACTCCCTGCTGAGGCTCGACTGGAAGACCATCAACAAGAACCGCTCGGCCTGGACCGACAAGTGGAACAAGCAGGTGGAGAGCAAGTGACCGCGGGGACGGAAACCATGGGCAAGGAGGCCGCGCCGGACACTGCCGCACGGGCAGGGAGCACACGCGGGCGGCTGGTCCTCAAGGGGATTCACAAGGCCCTGGGCGGCAAGGAGGTCGTACGCGGCATCGGCCTGACGATGGAGCCCGGGGAGTTCCTCACCCTGCTCGGTCCGTCGGGATGTGGCAAGAGCACCACGCTGAACATGGTGGCGGGCCATCTGCTGCCCGACGCCGGCGTGGTGGAGGTGGACGGCCGCGACATCACCCGGCTCCCCGCGAACCGGCGCGCCATGGGCATGGTCTTCCAGTCCTACGCCCTGTTCCCGCATATGACGGTGGCGGAGAACATCGCGTTCGGTCTGCGGATGCGCAAGGTCGGGGCCGCCCAGCGCAGGCGCAGGGCGGCCGAGGCCCTGGAGCTGGTGGGGCTCGGCGGCATGGGCGAGCGCTATCCGCGCCAGCTCTCCGGCGGGCAGCGCCAGCGCACGGCCCTGGCCAGGGCTCTGATCGTGGAACCCGACCTGCTGCTGCTCGACGAACCGTTCTCCAACCTCGACGCCCAGCTCAGGGTGCGCCTGCGCGAGGAGGTCGCCGCTCTCCAGCGCCGGGTGGGCACGACCACGATTCTGGTCACCCACGATCAGGACGAGGCGCTCGCGGTGTCGGACCGGATCGCGGTGATGGCCGAGGGGACGATCCATCAGCTGGACGCCCCCGAGACCGTGTATCTGCGTCCGGCCACGGACTTCGTGGCGCAGTTCGTCGGCGAGGTCAATGTGCTCGATGGGATCGCGGCGGGGGCGGCCGCCGATGGGCACCGCTGCCGGATCGGTGACACGCGTCTCGTCACGGCGACACCGGTCGGCACCGCACCGGGCGACGGCGAGGCGGTACGGCTCTATGTGCGGCCGGAGGCGGTGCGGGTGCTGGCCCTATCCGAGAAGGGCCGCACGGACCGGACACCCATTGACGACACGGCGCAGCCGGGACTTCCCGGCACCGTCGAGGCCACCCGCTTTCTCGGCACCCGCATCCGCTGCGTCGTGGCCACGGCCGCGGGACGCGTCGAGGCCACGCTGCCGTTCGGTTCCGAGGTGCCCAGGCTGGGCGAGGAGGTGATCTGCGCATGGCAGCCACAGCACGCATCGCTGACGGCCCGGTCCTGAGGCCCGACGACTCCGCGCCGACCCCGAAGGCTCCCCAGCAGGTGACGGCGCGCGGCCCCTGGCGCACCGGACTGCTGCTGGCCTCCCCCGCCATTGCCGTGCTCGCCCTGCTCTTCATCGCACCGCTGTTCATGCTGGTGTACAACAGCTTCCGCACCCAGGCGGGCGATCCCACGCTGCAGAACTACACGCGGTTCCTCGGGGACTCCTTCTACCGGGACGTGCTGTGGCACACCCTGTGGATCGGCGCGCTGACCACCCTCGGCTGCCTCGTCGTGGGCTACCCGTTCGCCGTCTATCTGCGCGGACGCTCGCCCCGGGCACGCAACTACCTCTCCCTCGTGCTGCTGTCGCCACTGCTCATCTCCATGGTGACCAGGGCGTACGGGTGGCTGGTGCTGCTCGGGCCGAAGGGGCCGATCGCGGACGGGTTCCACGCCGTGGGCCTGGACGCGCCCAAGATGCTGTACAACGACACCGCGGTCGTCGTCGGCATGGTGCATGTGATGCTCGCCTATATGGTGCTCCCGCTCATGGGCAGCCTGGACCGGATCGACCCGGCCCTCACGCCCGCGGCCAAGGGCCTGGGCGCGAACGGCTGGACATGCTTCTGGCGGATCACCGTCCCGCTGTCCTTGCCGGGAATGCTCGCCGGTTCGCTGATCGTGTTCAGCCTGACCGTCTCCAGCTTCGTCACCCCGGCAATTCTGGGCGGGCCCACGGTGAAGCTGATGCCGTACTTCGTCTACACCGAGGCGACGTCCAACCTGAACTGGCCGTACGCGGCGGCGATCGGCTTCGTGCTGATCGTGGTGACGACGATTCTGACGGCCGTGTACGCCCGGCTGCTGCGCGGGCGTGGCGGCAAGGAGGTGTTCGCGTGAACACGGCAACGGCAACCACCGCATCGGCGACGGGCAAGGCGGCAGCCGGGGCCGGGGGCAAGTCGATCGCCGCGGGCGTGGGCGAGCGCGCGAGGCGCCTGCTCGGGGCCGCGTTCGCCGCCCTCGTCGGGCTGTTCCTGCTGGCGCCCGTGCTCGTGACCATCGCCTCGTCGCTCACCACGACCAGCTATGTCACCTTCCCGCCCAAAGGGCTGACCCTGCACTGGTACGCGGAGCTGCTGAACCGCCCCGAGTTCCTGGACTCCTTCCTGCTCAGCATCGGCGTGGCGGCGGGGGCGGCCGTGGTGTCCACGGCGCTGGGGCTCGCCGCGGGGCTGGCCATCCACCGCTACCCGTTCCCGGGGAAGTCGGTGCTGGACAGGCTGTTCTCGAGCGCGTTCGCCGTGCCGACGATCGTACTCGGCATCGGGCTGCTCCAGTGGTACGCCCAGCTCGGCATGGCGTCCAGCCCGCTCACCCTGCTGCTGGCGCATCTGGTGCTGACCGTCCCGTACACGGTGCGCCTGGTCCTGGCCGGTCTCGCCGGGCTCGACCGTTCGGCGGAACTGGCCGCCGCCGGTCTGGGCGCGAAGGCGCCGCAGGTGTTCTGGCATGTGACGCTGCCCGCCGTGCGCGGACCGCTGATCGCGGGGGCGTTCTTCGCCCTGATCACATCCTTCGACGACCTGACCATCGCGCTGTTCGTGGTGACCACGGACATGCAGACCCTGCCGGTGCGGATCTTCAACTACCTCCAGTACAACTACGACCCGACCGTGACCGCCGTCGGCACCGTGATGGTGCTTTTCGCCGCGGTGGCCGTCGTCATCATCGAGCGCGTCGTCGGCGTCGCTCATCTCTTCGGGGCCGACCCCGAGCAGTGACCCCGTGTAGTGACCCCGTGCTAAGGAGGATTCCCGTGCGAGTTGTGGTCATCGGAGCCGGAGTGGTGGGCGCGGCCGTGGCGGCGGAACTGGCCGCGCGTGGCGCCCGGGTCACCGTGCTCGAGGCGGATCACCCCGGAGCGGGCACCACCGCGAACTCGTTCGCCTGGATCAACAGCGCGAACAAGGAGCCGGAGCCGTACTTCGCGCTCAACCACGCCGGTATGCGCGCACACGACGAGCTGGCCGGGGAGGGCGCGCCGTGGTTCTTCCCCGCCGGGAACCTGGAGTGGGCGGTGACGGACCGGCACAAGGAGGTGCTGGCCGGGCGGGTGGCGCGGCTGGTGTCCAGGGACTACCCGGTGGAGTGGATCACCGCGGAACAGGCCGGGAAGCTGGAGCCGGACCTCGCGGCGACACCGTCGCACGCCGTGTTCGCCTTCTTCCCCGAGGAGGCGTACACACTGCCCGTCCTGCTGCTGTCCCGGCTGCTGGGCGGGGCCAGGGACCGGGGCGTGAGGGTGGTCGGCGGCGCCAGGGTGACCGCGATCGAGCACGGTCCGGCGGGAACGACCGTGGTCTGCGCCGACGGCGGCCGCTACCCGGCGGACACGGTGGTGAGCTGCGCGGGCCGGTGGACACAGAAAGTGGCCGAGCTGGCCGGTGCACACGTCCCCATGGCGGACCCGGATCTCGCGGGCTCGGCGACGGTCGGCTTCCTCGCCACCACCGCGCCGACGGCCGCGCGCCTGTCCCGCGTGCTGACCGGGCCACGGCTCAACGTCCGCCCCGACGGCGGTGGCCGTCTGCTGCTCCAGGCCCTGGACCTGGACGCGGCCGCGGACCCCGCCAAGCCGTACGCGCCCGACGGCGAGATCGCCACCGACATGCTGGCCCGTCTGCCCGAGGTGCTGAACGCCGCCGAGGGCACCGTCGTGGAGAAGGTCCGGGTCGGCCAACGTGCCATGCCGGGCGACGGTTTCACGGTGGCGGGCTTCCCCGCCACCGACGTTCCGTTCTACGTGGTGGCGACCCACAGCGGGATCACCCTGGCCCCGCTGCTCAGCCGCCTGGTCGCGGACGAGCTCTACGGCCATGAGTCCCCCCTGCTGAAGGACTTCCGGCCGGGCCGCTTCACCTCGGGCGAGGTCCTGCCCCCGCCGCCTCCGGCACGCCGCCCGGGCGAGCAGTGAGACGGGCGCGCCGGTCCTCCGCGACAGCAGCGGCATGACCGGCGCATCCCATCGAGCCGGGTGGCCGGGCGCGGTGTTCCACCAGCCGCGCCCGGCCACCCACGAGCCCGTGTTCAGCCGGTGGAGCGCGGGCCGCCGGTGCAGTCGAGTGCCGTGAGGTCGATGGCGTCGGCCATCGCCTGCATCCCCTTGTCGTTGGGGTGCAGATGGTCGCCGTTGTCGAGGAACGGCAGCACCCGCTCGGGGTCATAGGGGCTGCGGAGGACGCGGTCGAAGTCGGTGACCGCGTCGAACTCGCCGCTGCTTCGGACGAAGGCGTTGACGTCCTGGCGTACCCGCTCGGCGGCCGCATCCCATTCGGACCAGCCCTTGAAGGGGCCCACGGTGGCGCCGACCACGCATTTCCCGGCCGCGTGCGCCCGCGCGATGATCTGGCGGTAGCCGTCGATCATGTCCGCGGCGGTGACGCCGGTGTGCGCCTTGATGTCGTTGACCCCCTCGAAGAGGAACACGGTCCGCACGCCCGGGAGGGACAACACGTCGCGGTCGAGCCGGTTCAGGGCGCTCTGCCCGGCGCCGTCGGCGAGGACCTTGTTGCCGGAGATCCCCTCGTTCGCCACTCCCCGGACGTCGGAGACCGCCTTCTGCAACCGGCGCGCGAGGTAGTCGGGCCAGCGGCGGTTGAGGTCGGTGGTGGACTGCCAGCCGTCGGTGATGGAGTCGCCGAGCGCCACCACGGCGCCGGTGGCGGCGGAGGTGCGGACGGTGGCGGCGTCGAGGTAGAACCAGGACCCGGTGGTGTCCGTCCAGTGGGTGGCGCTCTCCTCTCCCGTGTGGTCGCCCTGGGTCGTGTACGACGTCTGCATCGCCATCCCGTGCCCCGTGGCCGGACCGGCGGCGTCGGGGGTGTGGAGGCTGACGACCAGGTTGGTCGCGGCGGGCAGTCCGCCGGGCAGGGCGTCGCTGAGCACGGTCTCGCCCGCCGGGACGGTGACGGCGTGCCCGCCGCCGAAGGTCAGCCGCCGGTTGCTGCCCGGCGTCAGCTCGGCACCCGACTTCTGGACGCCGGCGTAGACGCTGTCGAGGGTCAGCGGCCGGTCACCGAAGGCGTTGGAGAGGCGGATGCGCAGATCGCTCCCGCCGACACTGGTGTGCACGACCATCCGGTAGCCACGGTCCGGCGTCCCGTCCCCCAGACGATCCGCGCTCGCCGCCCAGGTGACGACGTCGTGCCGGCTGCCCGCCGCCTCGGCGGGGGTGGCGTGGAGGGCGGCGGCCGTGAGCAGTGCGGCGGCCGCGCCGCCGACGGCGGCGCGGCGGGCCGTCATCGGGCGAACCCGTTCAGGGTGCGGGACTCGCCGGGCGCCAGGCGGATCGTACGGGAGGTGCCGCCGTGGGCCACCGTCGTGGTGCGGCCGCCGACGCTGTGGATCCGGACCGACGTCGGCACCCCCTGCTTCCAGCGCAGATCGATGACGAAACCGCCCCGCGCGGCCAGCCCCGTCACCGAGCCGGACGCGGCCCAGGCGTCGGGCAGGGCGGGAAGCAGCTCCAGGTGGCCGGGGCGCGAGTAGAGCAGCATCTCGCTGACGGCGGCAGGGGTGCCGAAGTTGGCGTCGATCTGGAAGATGCCACGGCCCTTCTCGACCTCATAGATGTCGAAGAGGTTGAACGCGGTGCCGTTGCTGCCGCCGATGGAGGGGCGGAGGTTGTTGGCAATGAGCTGGTACGCCTTGTCGGCGTTCTTCAGCCGCGCCCAGCACAGGGCGCGCCAGGCGTTGGCCCAGCCGAAGCTGTTCATGCCGCGCGCGGTGAGCAGGGCGGTGGCCCCGTCCACGATCTCCTGGGGAGTGGAGCCGTCGGGGCGGATGCGGTCGCCGGGGAACAGGCCGATCAGAACGGACAGATGGCGGTGGGTGGTCTCGCCGAGGTTGTCGGGGGACATCCACTCCTGGAGCCATCCGGTCTTCGGGCTCACCTCCGGCAGGTACAGCTTCTTGCGCAGCGAGGTGATGGTGTCCGCGTAGTCGCTGTCCCTCTTCAGCTCGGCGGCCGCGGCGGCGAAGTTACCGAACAGCGCCCAGACCAGCTCCTGGGAATAGGTGTTGCCCTTGGCGTCCTGGGGGCCGTGTTCGGGCGACCAGTCGCTGTCGTCGATCAGCACCTCCTTGGAGGTGCCGGGGAGGGTGGTGGTGAGCAGCCGCGCCTCCCAGAACTCGCAGGCGCCCTTGAGCAGCGGGTAGATCTTCGCCAGATACGCCCGCGACTGGGTGTACTCGTAGTGCTCGTACAGGCTGTTGCTCAGCCAGGCGTTGCCCGCGGGATGCCACCACCAGCCGCTGCCACCGTGGATGTTGGTGGAGAAGGCCACGGCCCAGCCGCCGACCTTCCCGGTGGAGTTGCGGTAGCGGTTGCGCGGGTCGTTGAAGCGGTCGTGGGTGACCTCGGTCCAGGACGGGAGCTGGGCGAGGCAGTAGTCGGCGAAGGCGTCGAAGCACGGGGACAGGCCCGCCCGGTCGGCCATCCAGTAGTTCATCTGGATGTTGATGTCGGTGTGGTAGTCGCCCATCCAGTCCGGGTCGTTGCCGTCCAGCCACAGGCCCTGGAGGTTCAGGGGAAGGCTGTCGCGCGAGCCGGAGATCATCAGGTAGCGGCTGTACTGGAGGTAGGCGGCCTCCAGTTCAGGGTCGGGCACACCGTCCCGGGCACGTGCCGTCAGGCGCTCCCAGGTGTCCAGGGACCGCTGGGCGTCCGTGGAGGTGCCGAGCGAGAGGGTGAACTTCTCGTACAAGCCGCGGTAGTCGGCGATGTGGGTGCGCCGCAGGGTGTCCGCCGAGTGCCGGGCGGCGGCGCGGACCTTCGTACCGGCCAGCTTCTCGGGGTCGAGTGAGGGGTCGCGGTACTCGCGGTCGGCGTCGGGCACGTAGTTGGTGCCGCCGCTGACCACCACCGTGAGGTCCTTGCAGCCGGAGAAGTCGATGTGCGTGCCGTTGACGCGGACCCGGCCGCCGCTGCCGTATGCCGTGACCGCCGCGCCGTACCGCAGCCCGTTGGGGAAGGACGCGCCGAACGACTCGGCGTTCGACGGCTTTTCACCGTGGGTGCCCCCCAGGGTGAGGGTGCCGGTGTAGTGGCCGCCGCCGCTCTGTGTGAAGTGCAGGACGATCGCGTCGTCGGGGTGGCTGGCGAAGACCTGGCGCCGGTAGGTGACACCGGAGCGGACGTAGGAGCTGGTGACCAGTCCCTGTGCGAGGTCGAGGGTGCGGCGGTAGCCGTTGACACCGGACAGGTCGTGGTCGGGGATGTCCACGGTGAGCCGGGCGAGCAGGGTGAAGGAGCCGAAATCGCCTCGGCCGTAGGGGAATTGTCCGTCGTCGTCGAGGGTGTCGTTGAGGCCGCCGGTCCACATCGTGGCGTCGGTGATCAGCAGGAGTTCACGGCCGGGGTCGTTGCTCGCGAGGGCGCCGAGGCGGCCGTTGCCGACCGGCAGACCCTGCTCGATCAGGGAGCCCTCGTCGCCGGGGGCCTGCCACCACAGCTGGTCGTGTGATGTGCCGGTGAGCGGCGGGGTGTCGGCCGGGCGCCGGGGTGCGGCGGAGGCGGTGAAGGCGGGCAGCGCACCGAGGGCGGCGGTGAGTCCCGCCGTCGCCGCGAGGGACAGCGCGGTTCTTCTGCTGGGATCACTGCCGGGGTCTCTGCTGGGCTCTCTGCCGGCGTCGGTCGGGCGGGGGTTCATGGCGGCTCCAGGCGTCTGAGATCGGCGAGGGGCCCGGCCGGGGCCGGGCCCCCGGGGGTTCAGGAGGACTTCGGTACGTCGATCCGGTCGATGTCCGGCGCATAGCCGGAACCGCTGTCGAAGGTGATGGTGTTGGAGCCGGCCTCGAGCGCCACCGGTACATGGACACTGCTGACGGTGGACCAGTCGCCGGTCGAGGGGAACGCATGGCTCGTGGCGCCGCCGCCGTTGGCCGAGACGGCGACGGAGCGGGCGTCACCGCTGATGTAGGCGACCTTGATCTGGTAGGTGCCGGCCTTGTCGACGACGACGTTGTTGAGGGTCAGCTTGCCGCCGGTGTAGAGGTTGCCGACCTTGTGGCCGTCGGAGCAGGCCGGGCAGTCGGCGACGGAGGCGTTGCCGCTGAGGGTGTTCGCGGAGGACTCGGCCTCGATGCCAGTCCAGGTGAGCGCGTCGCCGCGCGGGGTGACCGTGAAGAGGCGGGAGCCGTGGGCGGGCAGGGCCTGGGTGATCTTGTTCTTGTAATTGCCGAGATTCTCGTGGTTCCACAGATCCCGGACCGCGGCCTTGCCGGTGAAGCCGAGCGTCGACCAGTCGGCGGTCATCGAGGCCGGTTTGTCGGCGAGGTTGAACAGGGCGACCGTGTAGGTGCCGTCGCTGTTCTTCGCGGCCCATACCTGCTGTGGGTCGGACGGGGTGACCGGCTTCGCGGGCGCGTTACCGCCCTGGTTGACGGCGATGACCTCGCGGTTGGTCAGCAGGGACAGGCCGTAGGAGTCCAGTGTGGTCAGGTCGTCGCCGGTGTAGAGCGGGGACTTGGCGATGGCCCACAACGTGGCGTAGCTCTGCCGCTCGGCCTTGGTCAGGCCGTCCATCTCGCCGTTGCCCACGTCGAGGGAGTCGAGGTCGTTCCAGCCGCCGGGGCCTGCGTGCCGGGTCCAGGCAGGGGCGTCGCTCCAGCGGTCGTCGACGGAGTTTCCCCAGCTGACGAGCGTGTTGCAGTAGCACTCGACGTCGGTGTCGATGCGCCAGCCGTTGGAGTACTTCTTCCAGTCGGCGGCGTGTCCGATGTCCAGGGACCAGGAGAGCTCCAGATGGATGGGGCGGCCGGTGGCGGAGATCGCCTTCTGCCAGGCGGCCACGTCGGCGACGTTGTTGTAGTTGTCGCCGCTCTTGAACGAGCCGGGGCCCACGCCGTCGAGCTTGAGGAAGTCATAGCCCCAGTCGGCGAACAGCCGCGCCTGGGAGTCGACGTACTTCTGTGCGCAGGGATCGGAGAAGTCAATCTTGTACGCGCTGTCCCAGCCATTGGTGGTGCGCAGGTCGTCGTAGACGATGTCGGAGGTGGTGCAGCCCTCGGCCTTCCAGATCGGCACCTTGCCTCCGCCGTACGCCTCCTTCTCCAGGCCGACGGGCAGGTAGATACCGGCCTTGAGACCCTTGGAGTGGATATGGTCGGCGACCGACTTCATGCCGCTGGGGAAGCGCACCGGGTCGGCCTTCTGCCGGCCGTACTCGTCGAACTCGGGCGTCCACGCGTAGTTGCGCCACCATCCGGCGTCGATGTTGACGTACTCGTAGCCGTGCTTCTTCAGCTTGGCTGCCATGGCGTCGGTCTGCTTGAGGACGTTCGCCTCGGTGAGGTAGCTGTAGTCGCCGTGCGGGTTGAGGCCCGGGTACTTCGATGACTGCATGCTCCAACTGGTCCAGCCCATATAGGGCTTGGCGGCGGCAGTGGCCGGGCCCGCCGCGGATGCCGGGGCGGCCTTGTTGTCGTCGGGCTGTGCCTGCGCCGCCGGGACGGCGGTGGCGAAGCCCGCGGCGAGGGCCATGACGACGACGGTTCTCAGACCGCGTACGGACATGAGGGGGTACGAGGATGACCGCATGGGTCCTACCTCCTGGAGGTGTGGTCCGGGGAAGGGATGGCGGGGAGACGCGGCGGGGTTCGGGGGCGGCGGCGAGGGCTCGGCCTTGCCCGAACCGAGGGTGAGTGCGCCGATGAACGGGCGCCGGGGCAGGCGGCGTAGTGGGGCTCGCGGCGACAGCGCGATCGAGGCGGGGGCGGGCAGCCGGGCGAAGACGGGCGGGGCGATCAGCGGCGGATGGTGGCGACCGCGAGGGAGAGGCGGCGGCCGCGTCCGCGACGGGAGCGGGAGCGGGTCGCGGAGGGCACGGTGTTTCCCGGTCCTGTTCAGGTGTGCTGCGTCATGGCTGCTCCTCGTATGTGCTGGTTCGCGTCCGACCTGATGAAGGACTGGATGGCGGTGGCCGCGGCTCCGCGGGCCCATTCGTCGAAGGGCAGCGGCCGAGTCTGCACATCGCACTGCGCCGCGGAGCCGAAGGCCGCCGCGGCGAAGGCGGCACGGATGTGATCGGCGAACAGGTCGTAGGCGGCCAGGCCCTCGCCGGAGATGATCACGCGTTCGGGGCCGAGCAGATTGGCCACGGTGGCGATCCCGCGACCGATGGCGTCGCCCGCCCGTGCGTAGATCTCCCGTGCGCCGGCGACGCCGTCGTGGGCCAGTCCGGCGGCCTGGACCGCGTCGGCCACCTGGACCCCCGTGGCCGCGCGGACCTGACGGACGATGGCGTCGTCGCTCGCGATGGCCTCGACACAGCCGCGGTTGCCGCAGTGGCAGCGGGGACCCGCCGGGTCGACGGTGACGTGTCCGATCTCGCCGGCCACGCCGTGGGCCCCGGCGACCACCCTGCCGTGGACCACGAGGCCGCAGCCGATGCCCGCGCCGACCGTGACGACGGCGAAGCCGGACAGTCCCACGCCCGCCCCGAACCACTGCTCGGCCACGGTCAGCGCGCGCACGTCGTTGTCGACGGTGACCGGCAGCCCCGTGGTCATGGCGGCTAGTTCGGCGAGCGGCACATCGCGCCATTCCAGGAAGGGCGAGTAGCGCACGACGCCCTCGGCACGGTCCACGTCGCCGGAGACGGCCATGCCCAGACCCGCGACGCGGACGCCGAGGCCGTCCGCTTCGATGAGCAGCTCCCGTACGAGTTCGGTGGCCGACCCCAGCACCGCCTTGGGGTCCCGGGCGGCGAGGGGGATGTGCCGGGCGACCAGGATCCGGCAGCACAGGTCGGTGAGTACACCGATGATCTTGTCGCCGGTCACCTTGACCCCGATGAACAGCGCACGGCCGCCGTCCACCCGCACCAGGTTCGCGGGCCGCCCGAGCGCCGGGCGCGCGTCCTCGTCCACCTCCTCCACCAGGTAGCCGGCCTCGATCAGGGGACGGACCGCCTTGGTGACGGCCGCGGCCGACAGCCCCGCCCGCCGGGCCACTTCCATACGGGTGAGCGGGCCCTGGGACAGGACCGTGGTGAAGATCTGCGCGGCGGCCGACGTGTTCGCGGGGAACGACTCGACGGCAGAGGGCGAGGACATGGCCGGGAACCTAGGCCCCTTATTTTCCGCTGTCAATGAAAGAAGCAGGAATCTCCTGAGGATTGCCTGTGAGCCCCGACCTCGGCTCCAAAGCCAGCCACACACGAGGTGTTGACATGCGATCGAAGGTCTCGTTGGCTTACGGAGCGATCCTCGTCCCCGTCACCGAGCGCCCCGCATCCGCGGGCGGCACCCGCCGCTCCCCCGTCGTCTCCCGAACGTGAGGCCCGATGCCGACGATCTCCCGTGCCCCGGACACCGGGGTCTGGCTGCTGACCACGCCCCGTACGTCATACGCCCTGCGCATCGACGAAACCGGCGCGCCCTGCCACCTCGCATGGGGGCCGCGGCTGACGATGCCGGAGGCGGAGGAGCTGGTCGTGCCCGCCGGAGAGGCGGCGAGCAGTTTCGAGGGACGACCCGCGGTGGGCGAGGAACTGCCGGTCGACGGCGGCACCCGCTACGGCACGCCCTCCCTCCAGGTCCGCTACGCGGACGGCTCCCGCGCCTTCGAATGGCAGCCGACCGGGCACCGCGTCCTCACGCCGTCCGACGGCGTCCGCGAACTCTCGCTGGAATTCCGCGACCGCCACTATCCGCTGCGCGTCGCCCTCCACTACAGGGTGCGGGACGACACGGATGTCATCGAGCGCTGGACGGTGCTGAGCAACGACGGTGACCAGCACCTCAGCCTGGTCCGGGCCGACTCGGCGGCCTGGTCCCTGCCGGCGACGGCCGACTACCGGCTCAGTCATGTCACCGGCCAGTGGTCCGCGGAGAGTCAGCTGCGCCGCGAACACCTGCCGTACGGGGAGACCGTGCTGACCAGCCGGCGTGGCATCACCAGCCACCACGCCGCTCCCTGGGTGATGGTGGACGCGGGCGACGCGACCGAGGAGCACGGCCGGGTGTTCGGCGCGGCGCTCGCCTGGAGCGGGAGTTGGCGCCTCACCGTCCAGCGCACACCGGACGGGCGCGCCGGGTTCTCCGGCGGCGTCGGCCACGAGGGCACCTGCGTGCCGCTCACGCCGGGCGAGGAATTCATCACCCCCGTATTCGCCGGGCTGTTCACGGACGGCGGGTTCGGCGCGGCGAGCCGGGCCTGGCACGCGTACACGCTCAACCACGTCCTGCCGCATGGGCATGAGGTCGCGCCCGTGCTCTACAACTCCTGGGAGGCCACCGGCTTCGACGTGAACGAGGCGAACCAGAAGGCGCTGGCCGAGCGGGCCGCCGCCCTGGGGGTGGAGCTGTACGTCGTCGACGACGGCTGGTTCGGGGCCCGGCGCAGCGACCACGCGGGGCTCGGCGACTGGACCCCCGCCCAGGACCGCTTCCCCGAGGGCCTCGGCCCCCTGGCCGACACGGTGCACCGCCTGGGCATGCGCTTCGGCATCTGGGTGGAGCCGGAGATGGTCAATCCCGACAGCGACCTCTACCGCGCGCACCCCGACTGGGTCCTGCACACCCCCGGCCGGGCCCGCAGTGAGCTGCGCAACCAGCTCGTCCTGAACTTCGCCCGCGACGATGTCGCCGACTGGGCCTACGGCTGGCTGACCCGACTGGTCGCGGACCACGGCATCGACTTCCTCAAGTGGGACATGAACCGCGCCTTCAGCGAGGCCGGCTGGCCCGGCCCCCCGGACGGCAACGACCGGCTGTGGACGGGCTATGTGGCCAATCTGTACGACGTCCTCGACCGGCTGCGGGCCGACCATGCCGGGCTGCGCATCGAGACGTGCAGCGGCGGTGGCGGACGCGTCGATCTGGGCATCCTCACCCGTACGGACCAGGCGTGGGTGTCGGACAACACCGACGCGGTCGACCGTCTGGTCACCCAGCACGGCTACGGTCAGCTCCACCCGGCGCGCACGATGTCCGCGTGGGTGACGGACGTGCCCCATCAACTCACCTGCCGCACCGTGCCGTTGCGGTTCCGCTTCCACGTGGCCATGTGCGGGCTGCTGGGCATCGGCGGCGATCTGACCCGCTGGTCGGAGGAGGAACTCGCCGAGGGCGCCGAGCTGGTGGCCGAGTACAAGCGGGTGCGCCACCTCGTCCAGCACGGCGCCCTGTACCGGCTGTCCGGGCCGCACGGCGAGTTGCCGACCGTGGTGCAGTACGCCGCCGAAGACGGCGCCGAGACCCTGGTACTGGCCTGGCAGCGCGGCCCGCGCCACGGAGTCCCGCGGCTGCCGGTACGGCTGCGCGGCCTCACCCCCGGTGCCCGCTACCGCGACCCCCGCACCGGTGAGGTGCACCATGCCACCGTGCTCGCCGCGTACGGATTCCACCCGGACCTCCGGCCCGGCGACTGGACCAGCACAGCCGTACACCTGGTCAGAGTGGAGCAGGACGACGATTGACACCGCTGGCGTGTGGCACTGGCCGTGGTCGGTGACCCGCCGGTGACTCAGTCGCGGTAGGCGGCGATGGCGATCTGGACGAAGGAGCGGATCAGTGGATTCGTGTCGTCCTCGTTCCACGCCGCCACCACACGGCTCGGCGGCATGTCGATCAGCGGCACCACGGCGAGCCCCGCCGCCGGTTCGTGGCCCACCAGGGTCATGCCGACCGTGCCGTTCCACAGAACGGCTTGCAGGCATTCCTGGACGCCGCGCACCACCGGGCCCTGGCGAGGTTCCCCGCCGTTCCAGTACGACTGCCAGAGGGGGTCGGTGCCCTCAGGAAACCGGAACCAGCGGCGGTCGGCGAGGTCGGCCAGTTTCAGGCTGTCGCGGCGGGCCAGCGGATCGTCGGTGCGCAGCAGCGCGCCCACCGGGTCGGTACGCAACTCGTGCACGGTCAGGCCGGTCTCGTCGAACGGCCCGCGGGTCAGGGCGATGTCGACCAGTCCGGCGTGCAGCCCGCAGGTGGGATCGGTCAGGTCGGTCTCGCGGATGTGGACCTCGACGCCCGGGTGCCGCCGGGAGTAGGCGCCGGCCAGCCGGGTCGCGCCCGGGTCGGCGCTGTCGGCCAGGAGGCCCATGGTGATGGTGGCGGCGCCGGCCGCCGCGGCCACGCGTACGCGTACCCGGTCGGCCTGGTCGAGCAGGGCGCGCGCCTCATCCAGCAGCACCGCCCCCACCGCAGTGAGCGCGACACCGGCGGAAGATCGGCGGAACAGCGCGGCACCGAGCTCGGTCTCCAGCCGCTTGATCGCCCGGCTCAGTGGCGGCTGACTGATATGCAGCCGGATGGCCGCCCGGCCGAAGTGGAGTTCCTCGGCGACCGCCACGAAATAGCGTAGTGTCCGCAGCTCCATGGTGGAACGATACCCGTACGGTATCGACACCACAGCATGGGTCTTGGACAGTCGCAGCGCCCTGGCACTGGAATCGAAGCGTGACCGATGAACCGAAGACCAGCGAGCCGATGGCCGACCCCGCCGTATCGGTGGTCGGCCCGGGCGACGGCGAGACGATCGTCCTGGGCACCACGCGACTGCGCATCCTCGAAGACGGCAGCAACACCGGGCACCGCCTCGGGCTCGCCGAGTCCGTCCTCGCACCGCACACGCCCGGACCGCCGCAGCACCGCCACGCCCAGCACGACGAGGGTTTCTACGTCATCTCCGGCACGGTGCGGTTCACCGTGGGAGAACAGGACTACGACGCGACCGCGGGCACGCTGGTGATGGTGCCTCCCGGTGCCCCGCACACCTTTGCCAACACGACCGACCAACCGGCCGTCATGCTCAGCACGTTCACGCCAGACCTCTATGTGCGGTACTTCCGGGACCTGCAGGACATGATCGCCGGCGGCCAGGCGCTGACCCCGCGGGCGAACATCCAGGTGATGCGCCGTTACGCCACCGAGCCCGCCACCGACTTCACCCAGAAGACGGAGCCGGAATCGTGAACATCGCCTATTGGATCGTCGCCGGCCTGCTCGCTCTCTTCTACCTCTACGGGGGCGGGGTGAAGGTGGTCCGGAGCCGTGAGCGGCTCCGGCCGATGATGGCCTGGGTGGACACCACGCCGATGCCGGCCGTCAGGGCCATCGGGATGATCGAAGTGCTCGGCGCGATCGGGCTGATCCTCCCACCGCTGACCGGCATCGCGCCCTGGCTGGCCCTGGCCGCGGCCATCGGGTTCGTGGTCCTCCAGATCGGCGCGACCAGGATCCATCTGAGCCGCGGAGACCGCCGGATCGCTCTCAACATCACGCTCGTTCTCGCCGCGGCGGTGACCATCTGGCCGGCGACGACATGGCTGTGACTCCGGGCACGGTCGGCGAACGACGAGCCGTGCCGTGGCGTTCGCGTAACGCCGCCGCGTCGCAATTGAGCCGGGGTATTGGACGGCGGCCCGAACCGCCGAGCTTTCGGACAACGGCTGCCCCATGTCACATCAGAGCCGTGGCGCAAACCGCCCACATCCTCACCATGCGGCACCTCGTTGTACGGGCAGGATCGGAGGTTCCGCTATCAGAACGCCCTCAGAGATCGGGCCCACGGCCGGAGATTTTCATATTTCTGAACAGCCGGAACAGTGGTGCGAATAACACAAATTTCACCCTCGTTGTGCGTCCGGACCCTACAGAAAAACACTATCCTCGATCCGGTCGTTGACTGGGCGGAGGCCGGAACAGCGACGCTGCCCGCAGATCCGCGCGGTCAACGATGAAGTAGAGCAGGCGTGGTTCTCCACGTCTGGTGAGGGCCGCCGCCCCTGCTCCAACTGCCAGGAAGGGAGGGGCGGCGGTTTCCGGCCATGGCAGTCTTTGTTCATCGCTTCATCCGCGCCGTTCGCGTCGAATTTGCACTCGCGATCTCATCGTTGCGTCCGGCATGGATAGTCCGCCCGGGCAATCACTTAGCCGACCTGCAGGAAACTGCCAAACCGAGCGGCAATGAGCGGACATCAGACAGACTGCCCGTACCCCCTCGAACCAAGACGCGAATAGGACGGCCGGTCGGCCTCATGGCCTGAAGACCCCGCCGAATCCACCTTGTTCGCACACCGGGCGCAGGGCTTGCGCGAAAATCCTCCGGCGATGCACGGAAGGTCCGACTTCGGGTACTTCGCTGCCGTCGGGAGTGTGGTGTTGGCCATACCGGCGGGACCTCAACTGGCGCGTTAAGTGAATTTACGCGCGCTCCCTATCGCAAACTTGCGAAATACCCGCCGGTAAGTTTAGTCGCTATGGTCGGCAATAGGAGATAAGCCACTCAATGTCCGCTGCGCGAAGCGGGATTGTAGAGCCCCCCTCCGACAGACACCGGCTGACGCCGGGTCAGCGGTTACTGCGGGTTTAGTTGCGTATGGGGACGTGGCTGCGTTAACTACACGACACCTGTCGACGAGCAGGCGTACATCCCGACGTGGTGTTCCACCCTTCCTGGCAGTTGGAGCCGGACACCTCGTCAATCCCTCACCAGACAGGCCCCGGCACGTCACCGCGGGCCCCGAAGACTAAGGAGATACCCGTATGGCCGAAGCACGTCTCGGCCCCGGTGGAACCGGTGACGGCCGCGATGAGAGCCATCCTCCTGTCGCGGCCGACCAGCACCTGGCCAACGGTGGAGACCACGACACCCCTTCCGCACCCGACCGAAGCCGCCGACATCAGCGACGCCTTGAGGTCAACGTCGACGAGCACGTCAGGTTCGCCCTCCTCGTCTCGCCCAAAGCGCTGCGGTGGGCCGGGGCCGTGTGCGTCACGCTGGGCAGCGCCGGCTGGTACACGCTGACGCACTGAGCCCTGGGCTCCGGGGGGCTCCAGGAAGGCCCAGGAGGGCCGCTGGAGCCCCCGGAGTCCTCGGTCAGGAGGACATGAAGTCGCGCACCGGGAGTGCCCGGTCCACGAGGCGGACGTCGCCGATCCAGCCATGCATGATTGGGTCGATCTTCCCGCCGTACTCATAGCCGCCCAGCAACCAGGGCAGCCCGAGGGTGGTCAGGCCGGTCGCCGGGGTCAAGGGATTGCGCGCCACCGGGCAGCCGTTGACATACAGCGTGGTGTGTCGTCCGTCGTTCACCACCGCCCCATGCCACCAGGTGTTCAGCGGCAGCTCATGGCTCCAATTGGTGACCGCGCCGTTCTGATTCAGCGGATAGACGGCCCACTGGAGCGCATGGCCTCGGACAGCGGGAGGGTGACCACCGGCTCCTCCGTGTCACCGCCGGTCTTTCCGGCGTCGTGGCACAGGCGCCGCATCCCCTGCTGCCCGCGCGTCCGCCGCCTCCGTGCGCACTGCCACGCTTGCCTCCCGACCGTTCACATTCGGACGGCGCCAGCATGCATGAATTCATGCAGTCAAACAACGGGTTGACTGCAGATTGTCATTCACATAGAAGGAAGATCCATCTGGCGACCTGCTGGTCGGGCGGTGACACTGAGGGCAGATCTGGAGACAGGTGGGCCATGAACACCATCGAAGAGACGATCGAGGTCGCGGTCCCGGTACGCACTGCCTACAACCAATGGACCCAGTTCAAGAGCTTTCCGCGGTTCATGTCCGCGGTGAAGCGGGTCGAGCAGATCAGACCCACGATCACCCATTGGGTCATCCGGTACGGCCCGGTGCGCTGCGCGTTCCAGGCGGAGATCGTGCACCAGCGGCCGGACTCCTCCGTGGTATGGCGTTGCCTTCAGCGCCGCCCCTCCCACTGGGGTGAGGCGTCGTTCCGCCCCACGGCACCGGACCGTACCCAGGTCACCGTGCGCATAGAGAGCACTCCCGGCAGAGTCGCGTCCCTCCTCACGAACGCCTCCTCCGGGCTCGCTCGCCGTGTGGTCCAAAGGGAACTCGGGCACTTCAAGGAGTTCATCGAGGGCCTGGGCCAGGAGAGCGGGGCCTGGCGGGGGTCCATCCACAACGGACACGTACAGCCGACGGAGCCGGAACCGCCGAGAAGCCGGGTTGCTCGCTGGCCCGTGGGCTGACCCTCGTCCAAGAGAGCGAGACACACCTGATGAAGAAGGCGCCGAGACACGAGCCGGATGAACGACTCTCCGCCACGCCGCCCAAGAAGTGGGCGGCGGGAGTGCCCGCGGTGACCCATGCGCTGGAGTACTCCCTGGAGGAGACGACGGTCCGGCGCACCGCCACGACGCTGCTGACCATGAACCAGGTGGCGGGCATCGACTGTCCCGGCTGCGCCTGGGCCGACCCCGCCCCCGGCCACCGGCACCGCAACGAATACTGCGAGAACGGCGCCAAGCACATCAACGACGAGGCGACGGCGCGGCGCGTCACCGCCGACTTCTTCCGTACGCATACGGTCTCCGAGCTCGGCCGCCGTTCCGACCTGTGGCTGAACCAGCAGGGCCGGCTCACCGGACCGATGGTCAAGCGGCCGGACGCGGATCACTACGAGCCGATCAGTTGGCACGACGCCCTGAAGCTGATCGCCGCGGAGCTGACATCGCTGGACTCCCCCGATGAGGCGGTCTTCTACACCTCGGGGCGGGCCAGCAACGAGGCCGCCTTCGTACTGCAGCTCTTCGCCAGGGCCTTCGGCACCAACAACCTGCCCGACTGCAGCAATATGTGCCATGAGTCCAGTGGCTTCGCACTGCACGAGACGTTGGGCACGGGCAAGGGCACGGTGAGCCTGGACGATCTGCACCACGCCGACCTGATCTTCCTGGTGGGCCAGAATCCCGGGACCAACCATCCGCGACAGCTCTCCGCGCTGGAGCAGGCGAAGATCAACGGTGGCCACATCATCGCGGTGAACACGCTGCCGGAGGCCGGACTGCTGCGGTTCAAGAACCCGCAGCGGGCCCGGGGGGTGATCGGACCCGGCACCCGTATCGCCGATCGTTTCCTCCACATCCGCAGCGGCGGCGACCTCGCGCTGTTCCAGGGCCTGAACCGGCTGCTGCTGGAGGCGGAGGACGCCCGGCCGGGCACCGTACTCGACCACGATTTCATCCGCTCCAGCACCAGCGGGTTCGAGGAGTTCTCCCAGCACGTCCGCACCATCGCCTGGGACGACATCCTGACCGCCACCGGACTGACCCTCCAGGAGATCGAGCAGGTCCGGGACGCCGTCCTGGGCAGCAAGCGCATCATCGTCTGCTGGGCCATGGGAGTGACACAGCACCGCCACGGTGTCCCCACCGTCCGGGAGATCGTGAACTTCCTGATGCTGCGCGGAAACCTCGGCCGGGCCGGAGCCGGGGCCTGCCCGGTGCGCGGGCACAGCAATGTGCAGGGCGACCGCACGATGGGCATCTGGGAGCAGATGCCGGACTCCTTCCTGGACGCGCTGCAGCGCGAGTTCGGCTTCGATCCGCCTCGCGCCCACGGGCTGGACTCGGTGAACTCGATCAGGGCCATGCGCGAGGGCCGTATCAAGGTCTTCCTCTCGCTCGCGGGCAACTTCGTCCGGGCCGCTCCGGACAGTGCGGTCACCGAGGAGGCCATGCGGCGCTGCCGTCTCACCGTTCATATCTCCACCAAGCTCAACCGGTCCCATACGGTCTGCGGCCGGACCGCGCTCATCCTGCCGACCCTGGGCCGCACCGAACGGGACATCCAGTCCGGTGGCGAGCAGTTCGTCACCGTGGAGAACTCGATGAGCGAGGTGCACACCTCCTATGGGCGTCTGAGACCGGCCTCCACGCTACTGCTCAGCGAGGTGGCCATCCTGTGCCGGCTCGCCCGCCACACCCTCGGCGACAAGGCCGGCATCCCCTGGGATGAGTTCGAGGCCGACTACGGGGCGATCCGCCACCGCATCGCCCACATCGTTCCGGGGTTCCATGACTTCAACCGGCGGGTGGCCCGTCCCAGTGGCATCAGGCTGCCCAATCCGGTCAACGAGGGGGTCTTCGCCACCCGCGCCGGCAAGGCCCTGTTCACCCGCAACGCCTGGGACATGCTGCGGGCCCCCGAAGGGCATCTGCTGCTGCAGACCCTGCGCTCCCACGACCAGTGGAACACCATTCCCTACACGGACAACGACCGCTACCGGGGCATCCACGGACGGCGCAGGGTGGTACTGGTCAATCCGGCGGATATGGCCGAACTCGGCCTTCTCGAGGGGCAGTTCGTCGACCTCGTGGGCGTGTGGACCGACGATGTGGAGCGCCGCGCGGAGGACTTCGAGGTGGTCCCGTATCCGACCGCACGCGGCTGTGCCGCCACGTACTACCCCGAGACCAACGTCCTGGTGCCGCTCGACAGTGTGGCCGAGATCAGCAACCAACCGACGTCGAAGGGGATCGTGGCCCGTCTGGAGGCCCGTAACGGGTAACGCGTCCGACCGCCCCCTTCGCCCGGCGCGAGCAGTCACCGGAGGCCGGGTGGGTGGGCTTCAACTGCCGGTTCTACGATCGGACATAACCGAGGTACGTGCAAAGGCCAGTGGTTGTGTGCTGGGCTGCCCGCATCGTGCCGCGAGGCAGCCGCCCGAGAGGCGGAGGACCACAAGGGTGTGACGAGTGAGCGAACGCCGGGACGACGCCCAGTGAGCGGCTGTCGCAGGCGCCGCTGCCTCGCGGCACAGAGCCGAAGACCCACTGGCCGGGGGTTTCCTGGAACGGGTTTCTCGGATCCGAGAAACCCGGGCCCCATGGCCGGCCCCCGGCCCGCCCGCCACGTGTCCTGAGGCGCGGTACTCCTTCCCCCGCAGGAGTGCCGTATCACCACCGCTTCATCGTGCGGCCGCAGGCCCTGGGCACCGAGCGGGTCATCCGGCGATGTGCGCAGGACAGCCGCGGAGCCGGATGAGCGCGCTTCCCCGTTCACCAACGGACTGTTTCATCGTCCACGTAACGGCCTCCACCGGGCCGGCATTCCCCCACGCAGATCATTTCCCCCCACAGATGAAGGACTCAGCACCACATGACCGCGAACCCTCCCGACATGGCCATGCCCGTCCCGCCCCAGGAGACCGATGTCACCCTGCACTTCACGGGCCCGGCGACCTTCGGCCGTGTCCCACGTCTGGACCAGGTCGGCGCCACGGATATCGCCGTGGTCGGGGTGCCGTTCGACGCGGGTGTCTCCTACCGGCCGGGCGCCCGCTTCGGCTCGAACGCCGTCCGGGAGGCGTCGCGCCAGCTGCGCCCCTACAACCCGGCCCAGGACGTCTACCCGTTTCACTACGCCCAGGTGGCCGACGCCGGTGACATCACGGCCAATCCGCACAACATCGACGCGGCCGTCGAGAGCATCGAGGAGGGCGCGGACGCTCTGCTGTCCACGGGCGCGCAGCTGATGACGCTGGGCGGCGACCACACCATCGCGCTGCCGATCCTGCGCTCGGTGGCCCGCCGGCACGGCCCGGTGGCGCTGCTGCACTTCGACGCGCACCTGGACACCTGGGACTCCTACTTCGGCGCCCAGTACACCCATGGAACGCCGTTCCGCCGCGCGGCCGAGGAGGGCCTCCTGGACACCTCCGCGCTCTCACACGTCGGCACCCGCGGCTCGCTGTACAGCAAGGAAGACCTGGACGAGGACACCAAGCTGGGCTTCGGGATCGTCACCTCGGCCGATGTGATGCGGCGCGGGGTGGACGAGGTGGTGCAGCAGCTCAAGGAGCGCATCGGCAAGCGGCCGCTCTACATATCCGTGGACATAGACGTCCTGGATCCCGCACACGCGCCCGGCACCGGCACCCCCGAGGCGGGCGGCCTCACCTCTCGGGAACTCCTGGAGATCGTGCGCGGGCTCAGCGATTGCCATCTGGTCTCCGCCGACCTGGTCGAGGTGGCCCCGGCGTACGACCACGCCGAGATCACCTCCGTGGCCGCCTCGCACACCGCCTACGAGCTGATCTCCGTCATGTCCCGGCAGATCGCCTTCTTCCGCTGGCTCGAGGCGAACGAGCAGTCGTAGGCCGCCACCACCCGTCCCACGTTTCACCGTGCCACGTCAGCCTGGCTGACGTGGCACGGATGCGTACCGCACGTCGCACCTTCGGCTGATCCAGAGATCCTTTGTCTCCGAATCCTCGCTTTCACCCCCTGTTCTGGCTCCTCCTCGCAGGCCGACGTAGAACGAGACCAGAACGTCGGTGATGCGAGAGAGGTGGAGTCGATGACGAACCTGGCGGACCAGGTCGTGGCCACGGACCGGGGCAGGCTCCGGGGCTCGGACGAGGGTGCGGTGGTGTCCTTTCGGGGAATCCCCTACGCCGCCTCACCGGTGGGCGCGGCGCGCTTCGCGGCCCCGCACACCCACCCGGGCTGGACGGGCGTACGTGAAGCGGTGCGGCCGGGACCGGCTGTGCCGCAGGCGGCGTCCCGGCTGGAAAGGGTCATGGGGACACGCAGGCCCGACTGGGACGAGGACGGTTGCCTCACCCTGAACGTGTGGACTCCACGGCCCGCACTGGCGGAGAAGGCCCCCCGTCCGGTACTGGTCTGGTTCCACGGCGGCGGTTTCAGCAGTGGCTCGGGCGGGTGGGACTGGTACGACGGAGCACGCCTCGCGGAGGCCGGCAATGTGGTGGTGGTGACCGCCAACTACCGGGTGGGGCCACTCGGCTATCTGTATCTCCCGCAGATCGGCGCCGACAACCTCGGGCTCAAGGACCAGGCCGCCGTGCTGCGCTGGGTGCGCGACAACATCGCCTCCTTCGGCGGCGACCCGCGAGCCGTGACGGTCGGCGGGCAGTCGGCCGGTGCGTACTCGGCCCTGTCACTGGCCCTGGATCCGGCGACCGGCGGGCTCGTCGACCGTGTGCTCCTGCAGAGCGGCCCCTGGGGCCTCGAGCCGCAGAGTCCGCAGCGGGCAGCCGAGGTCGCCGAGGAGTACCAGCGGCTGCTGGGCGTCCCGCGTGGCGCGGAGCCCGGACAGGTGCTGCGCTCGCTTCCCGTCGAGCATCTTCTGTCCGCCTACGGCGAGCTGGCGGCCCGTCTCGCGCGCCCGGGCAATGTCGCCCCTCCGATGTACCCGGTTCTCGGCGGCGCCGGCATGCCATGGGCCTGGCACGACGCGCTCGTGGACGGGGCGCTGGAGGGCAAGGCCCTGCTGATCGGCACCGCCCAGGAGGAGATGACCGCCTTCTTCGCCTTCGAGCCGCGCATCCAGTCGCTCACCCGGGAAGGTGCCGTCGACCTCCTGACCAGCCGGCTCGGCCATCAGGCGCCGGAGGTCTACCAGCGGTACGCCGACAGGCTTCCACACGTGGCGCCCGCCCAGGTCTTCACCGCACTGCACACCGATGAGCTGTTCCGCAACGGCGCCCTGCGGATGGCCGACCACCATGCGGCCGGTGGCAATGCCACGTACGTCTACCAGTTCGACTACCGTCCCGCCCACGACCCCGGCCGTCTCGGCGCCACGCACTGCGGCGAACTTCCCTTCCTCTTCGGCACCTTCGACAGCTACCCCGACAGTCCGATGCTGGGGAGCCCCTCGGACACCGAGCGGGCGATGGGCCGGGCCTTCGCCACGGCTGTCACCGCGTTCATCGCCGGCGGCTCTCCGAACGACTGGCCTCCGTACGCGCCTAAGGCCACCGCACGGATCCGGCACTTCGGCTGAGACTCACGGAGCCCATCACACGGAGATCGACGCGGGGCGTACCAGGCCGGTGCGCTTGACGCCGGAGAGAATGGGGGTCACCTCGATCCCGGAGATATGCGGCAACGCCCCCACCGTGCCGGTCAGAAACACATACAGCGCGCTCAGATCGGTGGCGGCCACCGCCACCAGCAGACCGCTCGAGCCCGTCGTGGCGGCGGTGAAGCGCACCTGCGGATGCCGGCTGAGGATCTGCCCGGTCTCCTCCAGCGCCCCCGGATCCGCGGTGATCCACAGCAGAGCCTCGGCATGCACCCCCAGCAGGGCCAGATCTACTTCGGTGGCCAGCCGCACGCCATGCGCCGCCACCAGGGCGTCCAGGCGCCGCCGCACGGCCCGTGGAGTCCGGCCCGTGCGATGGGCGAGCTCTCCATAGGTCATCCGGGAGTCTTCGACCAGCGTGTCGATGAGCGCCCCGTCTTCCGGGAGCGGGGAGAAGGGCTCGGGCGCGGGGTCGGCGCTCGGCCACAGTTGGCCGGACTCCTCCCGGGCCAGCAGTCCCGCGCTCCAAGCGAAACCCACGGGGAAGACTTTCAGCAGGTCGTAAGAGGTCCAGGACCGCACGGCGGCGGTCGCGGGCAGGTCGCGCAGCAGCAGCTTGTTGCGTGCGTCGCGTCCGTTCAGAAAGAGCACGACGCAGATTTCATCCCCTCCGCCCAGGATGTCCACCCAGATGGTGTCGGGGCGCCGAGCGAGACCGGCGGCGATGGTGGCGATCCGGTTGGGGCGGCAACGGATACGCAGCACCGTGGGGAGGAGGTGGGGAAAGAGGGCGGGATTGCGCACGGCCGTCGCCCGCAGGGTGCGATCGTGGAACAGCGGGGCGGCTCGCCGCACGACGGTGCGCTCCGAGACGCCCAGCACCTCGGCGACGCTCCGCCAGGATGCCCGGGGCGACGCCAGCAGAACGGCCGTGATCCGCCGGTCCGTGGCATCGAGGTCGTGGCGTACTTTCTGCACGAGAAGGCCCTCGATGTTCCTCTTTTCTCGATTCGACTCTATCCGGTGACGGGACAGGTCGGTCCTCGGTGCCGTACGACGCGGTCCACCCGGGAGCGGCCGGCTCGGGTCACCACCGGCGTTTCCGGTCGCTATCCGTGGGATACAGGGCGCTATCGTCATGGCAAGCGGGCCGGCCGCCGCGCGAGGCTGTGGACAGTGCCCCACAGGGGCGTACTGCTACGGACACGGAGGGCGGATACATGACGATTGACACCACTGTCGCGGCAGGCGTGAAGGTGCCGGCCACGACGCTGGCGCGCGAGGCCACGGAGCTGATTCGGGACACGACGAGCGAGCTCATCTATCACCATTCACGTCGGGTGTACTTCTTCGGCAGCCTGCAGGGCCACCGGCGCGATCTGAGCTTCGACCCGGAGCTGCTGTACCTGGGGGCGATGTTCCACGACGTGGGCCTGAACGAGGCGTTCCATGACAGCGGCCGCCGTTTCGAGGTGGACAGCGCGGCCGAGGCGAAGCGGTTTCTGCAGGCCCATGGGGTACCCGAGGACAGCGTCCGCCGGGTCTGGACGGCGATCGCCCTGCACACCACCCCCGGGGTCCCCGAGTTCATGGAACCGGAAGTGGCTCTGGTGACGGCCGGTGTCGAGTACGACGTGCTCGGCATCGGCTATGAGGATCTTTCCGCCGAGGACCGGGCGGCGGTCGTGGCGCTGCATCCGCGCCCCGACTTCAAGAACAGGATTCTGCGGGCGTTCGCCGACGGCATCCGCCCCAAGCCGCAGACCACGTTCGGCAACGTCAAGGCCGATGTCCTGGAACACTTCGTCCCCGGCTTCGAACGGGGGAACTTCGTCCGGACGATCCTGGATTCGCCGTGGACGGAATAGCGCGGCGGGCGTCACCGGCGTCCCGTGGCGGACGCACCGTCGTGATCGTCGCGTTCGACGGGGTGCAGCTGCTCGATGTCACCGGCCCCGTGGAGGTCTTCACCACGGCCAACCACTACGGCGCCGACTACGACGTACGGGTCGTCTCCCTCGCCGGTGACGCCGTCACCACCTCCTCCGGGCTCGTGATCGGTGCTGACGGCTCGCCCGGCACACTGCCACCTCGCCCGGACACCCTGCTGGTCCCGGGGAGGAGGGACTGGCGCTCGGCCGTGGCCGACACCGACCTGGTCGGGCTCGTGACCCGGCTGTCGGGGCGGGTGAAGCGCGTGGCGTCCGTGTGCGCGGGAGCCTTCGTGCTGGCCGAGGCCGGAATCCTGGACGGCCGCCGAGCCGCCACGCACTGGGAGCTGGCATCGCAGCTGGCCGCCGCCTACCCCCAGGTGCGCGTGGACGGCAATCCCGTCTTCGTCAGGGACGGCCATGTGGCCACGTCGGCCGGCATCACCGCGGGAATCGACCTTTCGCTGTCCCTGGTCGAGGAGGACTGGGGAGCGGAGGTTGCCCGCAACGTGGCCAGGCAACTGGTGGTCTTCATGGCCCGCCCGGGCGGGCAGGCGCAGTTCAGCGCGCGGCTGGCCCCGCGTCAGCCACGGCATCCGGCGGTGCGCCGGGTGATGGACCGCGTCACCGCGGACCCCGCGGGGTGCCACACGCGGGCCACGCTGGCCGCCTCGGGCGGCGTGAGCGCCCGCCACCTGGAGCGGCTGTTCCGCACCGAGGTCGGCATCACGCCCGGCCGCTATGTCGAAGCCGTCCGCGTCGAGGCCGCCCAGGCACTTCTCGCGGACGGCACCGGCACGGTCGAGGAGGTGGCGCGGCAGGCGGGGTTCGGCTCCTCGGAGTCGCTGCGGCGGGTGTTCCAGCAGACCCTCGGGGTCTCGCCGACGGTCTACCGCGCCCGTTTCCGCAGCACCGTCGGCGCACCCCGTCTCGCGGCCGGGTAGGCGGTCGCCGCCGGTCCCTACGACCCCTCGCGGGCCGTTCGCGCCGCCCGGGCCAGGTCCAGGTCGGTGGTCTCCGGCGCCAGGAACTGGGACACGACGGCGCCGACCACCAGCACTCCGGCGCCGATCAGGAGCACGAACTCCGCTCCGAAGTGGTCGAGCCCCATCGGCAGCAGGAACGTGCCGATCGCGGCGCCCACCCGGCTCATGGCCGACGCGAAACCGACGCCCGTGGTACGCAGGGAGGTGGGGAACACCTCCAGCGGATAGACGGCGGTCAGCGCGCTGGAGGCGGCGTTGAGGAAGATGAAGAACAGGAAGCCGACGACGATGACGGGGGTGGAGGACGGCCACACCGCCACCAGGGCCAGACATGCGGCCGTGATCCAGAACGGCGGGATCAGCAGCTTGCGGCGGCCGATCCGGTCCACGACGAGGCACCCCGCGGTGACACCGGCCACGGCGGTGAAGGAGTAGACGAGCAGCGCCGCGACCGCGTTGTCCCCCATGTGCAGGGCCTCGAAGACCTCGGTCCAGAAGGTGCCGATGGCGAAGTACGGCAGCACGAGGGCGGCCCAGAAGACGCTGGCGAACACCGTGGAGCGCAGATGCTGCCGGCTGAAGAGCGCGCGGAACCCGTCCTGCCGCACCTCGTCGCGGTCGTCCAGCTCCGCTTCGACGTCCACCTCGATGCCGTACTTCTCGATCAGCGCTTCGGCCTCGTCCCGGCGTCCCCTGCTCAGCAGCCAGCGCGCGGACTCCGGGATGCCACCGCGCAGGGCCACGCACACCACCGCGATCACCGCACTGCTTGCCAGGGACCAGCGCCAGCCGCCGTCGACGGAGGTGAACAGCGCCCCCACGACGGTGGCCAGTGCGTACCCCACGTACCAGCTGATCTCCAGGCTCGCCAGCAGCCGCCCGCGGCCCAGCCGGCCCGCGTACTCCGACAGCAGCGGGGCGCCGATCGCGTACTCGCCGCCGATCGCCACACCCATCACCAGGCGGATGAGGATGAGCTGTGGGCCGTCCAGGACGAAGAACTGGAGCACCGAGCCGATCAGGAAGATCAGCATGTCCATCAGGAACACCGGCCGGCGTCCGAACCGGTCGGCCAGCCGGCCGAAGAGCGGCCCTCCGATGAAGATCCCGATCAGCGGTGAGGCACCGACCAGCCCCTGTTCCATGGAGGACAGATGGAGGTCGTCAGTGATCGCCCCCATCGCCAGGCCGATGCCGCCGATGATGTAGCCGTCGATTCCCTGGCCGATCTGGGTGGCCAGCTTCAGCTTGGTGTGCAGCCGCTTCCGTTCGCGTTCGGTGGCGGGTGCGCCCGGCGGTGTGCTGGGCTCGTTCTTCTCGGTCACAGGCGTCGTTGCCATGCGCGGGTCCTTCGCTGAGAGGGGGAGGAGACCGCTGCCCCGGGAGAGGGCGGCCGGGGAGGAGCGGCCCCGGGAGCAGCGGTGGGGAGAGGGGGAATCAGTCGGTCGGCCAGTCGAGGGCGATGTACTGCGTTTCCAGGAAGGCCTCGATGCCCTCACGGCCGCCCTCCCTGCCCAGGCCCGACTGCTTGACGCCGCCGAAGGGCGCGGCCGGGTCGGACAGCAGGCCCCGGTTGAGGCCGACCATGCCGGTCTCCAGGCGCTCGGCCAGGCGCAGGGCCCGGCCCACGTCGCGCGAGTAGATGTACGAGGCGAGGCCGTGCACCGTGGCGTTGGCACGGGCCACCAGCTCGTCCTCGTCGGTGAAGGTGGCCAGGGGCGCGACCGGCCCGAAGACCTCCTCGTTCATGATCCGGGCGTCCTCGTCCACGTCCACCAGGACGGTGGCCGGGTGGTAGCAGCCCGGGCCTTCGGGCACGCTGCCCCGCGCGGCGACCTTCGCGCCACGAGCGACCGCGTCGTCGACCAGGGAACGGATGGACTCCACGGCGGTCCGGTTGATCATCGGGCCGAGGGTGACGCCCTCCTCCAGACCCGCTCCGGCGCGTACCGCGGTCATGGCCGCCGCGAACTTCTCGGTGAATTCGGCGGCGACGGACTCATGGACGTAGAACCGGTTGGCCGCGATGCAGACCTCGCCGCCGCCCCGCATCTTGGCGTCCATCGCACCGCGCACCGCGGCATCGACGTCGGCGTCCTCGCAGACGATGAAGGGGGCGTTGCCACCCAGTTCCATGGTCACGTTGACCACGTTCGCCGCCGCCTGCCCCAGGAGCGTCCGGCCGGTGGCGGTGGAGCCGGTGAAGGAGAACTTGCGGACCCGCTCGTCGCGGAGCCAGGCGGAGACCACCTCGGGCGCGCGGTCGGTCGGCAGGACGTTCAGCAGTCCGTCGGGCAGGCCCGCCTCACTCAGCAGGGCGGCGAGCGCGAGGGCGGTGAACGGGGTGTCGGGGGCCGGTTTGAGGAGCACCGGGCAGCCGGCGGCGAGCGCCGGGGCGATCTTCCGAGTGGCCATCGCAGCCGGGAAGTTCCACGGTGTGACGAAGGCGGTGACGCCCACCGGATGCCTGCGCACGACGTGCCGGAAGCCGCCACCGGGCGCGTCGCCGAACGCGGAGCCGATCCGTACCGCCTCCTCGGCGAACCAGCGGAAGAACTCCGCCGCGTAACCGACCTCGGACACCGCGTCCCGGTATGCCTTGCCGTTCTCCAGGACGATCAGCCGGGCGAGCGTGTCGGTGTGCTCGCGCATCAGCGCGAACGCCGTGTGCAGGACCTCCGAACGACGGCGGGCCGGCGTCGCCCGCCACCCGGCGGCAGCCGCCTGGGCCGCGTCGACCGCCGCCATGGCATCCCCCGGGCCCGCCGCGGACACCTCGCGGATCAGCTCCGCGGTGGCCGGGTCGTGCACGGGGAACGTCCGTCCGTCCTCGGCCGCACACCAGCGGCCGGCGATGAACACATCACCTTCGGCGAACGGTGCCTTGACGAGGGTTTCTATGCCGGGGAGGTTCATGAGCTGCTCTTTTCTCCGTTCCGAACAAGGGCTGGTCCGGTTCGCGGTGAATTTACGAGCGCGTCATGCGGCCGACAAGGCCGCTTCTCGGATCGCAATGGTGGTTGCTGTCAGGGCAACTCCCCCTTCATGCCCGCCCACGGACACGCCGGGGCCGCACCGCCCCGGCGCTTTCAGGTGAGCCGTGCCCTGGGGAACGAGGTGTGCCGCGGCTCCCAGCCCAGCATCACGGAGACGCGTGCCGCCGCCTTGGCCGTGGTGCGGCCCGCCTGGTCCAGGCGGTCGCCGAGCCGGGACTTGGGTGCCGAGATGTTGAGCGCCGCGACGACACGCCCCCGGAAGTCGCGTACGGGTGCGGAGACCCCGACCAGACCGGCCTCGAACTCCTCGCTCACCCTCGCGTAGCCCCGCCGCGAAGCCTCCTGGATCAGTGCCCACAGTTCGGGGATCGGTGGCGTCGAGGCGGTGCCGAAGCGGACGTACAGCTCATCGGGTGTGGCATCGGCCAGCAGCACGCGCCCGGCCGAGGTCTGCCACGCGGGCACTCCGCGCCCTTCCCAGCCGTGGACGCGGAAGGAGTGTCCGGAGACCGAGAGCAGGGTAAGCACCTCGCGGTCGCTCAGGACACACAGATGGCTGGTCTCCTCCACGTCCGACGACAGGGCGTGCATCACCGGCTCCGCCATGCGCACCAGCCGGTTCTGCGAGGTCCGTGCGACGAGCGAGAAGAGCCGCCAGCCCAGGCGGTACTCCAGGGTGTCGGGGTCCCGTTCCACGATCCCCGCGGTGGCCAGGGCCTTGAGGGCACGCGAGACCTGGGTCTTCTCCCGGCCCACCAGATGCGCCAGGCGTACGACGCCGAGCCCGCCGGCGTTCTGGGCCTCGTCGGAGGCGAGCGCCTCCAGCAGGTCGATGTCACGGCGCAGCCCATGGCCGCGCGGGGCAGCGGTGCCCGCGAGGCCCCAGGAGGCTTCGCCTGGGCCCGTGCCGTGCGGGTCGGCGGGGTCCTCGGGACCGTCGGTGCCGCGAGGGGGGAGGTTCGTCACGCGCGACATCCTAGGGCGCACACCAGGGAAGCCCCAGGTCAGCCGCCGGGTTGTCATGAGAGCAACCGGCATTTCGATTCAGGCCGGCGCCTTGTCGACGGGGTGGCGGCGGTTCTAGATTCGCCGCATCGGACCGGAGAACTGCGGCGAATGCGCGGTTCATCCCCTGTGGTCCGTCGATTCCCCGCTCCCGGAGATCCAGGAGATCCCCATGCCATCGCCTGTTGCCCCGACCGCCCTCATCGGCGAGTCCTTCGCCGGGGAGGGTGCCAACGCCGCGCACACGAACGTCGTGATCGGACGCAAGGGCGGACCCGTCGAGACGGCCTGGGCCACGGCGCTGGCCACGCCCAGCGCCGGACACGTCCCCTTCGTGACGATCGTGCGGCCCTCGGTCCCGGTGAAGCCGCTGACACTGTTCGTGCCGAAGGCCGCCGCCGAAGGTGAGCTGCACCAGCGCGCCACGTGGGGGTCCGCCCAGGCCGGTCTGGCGCAGGGGGTCACCGACGCGGTCCAGGACGGTCTGCTGCCCGCCGAGGAGGCCGACGATCTGCTGATCATCGCCGCGATCTGGGTGAACCCGGCGGTCGACGACCTGGACGTGTCCTTCCGCAACCAGCGCGCCGCCGCGTACGAGGCAGTGCGGGCCGCGGTGACCGGCACCCCGACCGTGGCCGATGTCCTCGCGGCCGCCGAGGAAGGCCCGGCGAACCCGTTCTACGCCCCCACCTCCGAGGTGCTCACCCGATGAAGATCACGGACATCACCCTGGACCGGCTGCGCCTGGAGCTGGACCCGCCGTTCCGGGCCGCGTGGGACCCCGAGCCACGGCGCCACTTCGACGCGACGATCGTCCGCGTCCACACCGACGAGGGGATCACCGGTATTGGCTCCGGTGATCTGATGGACGGCTTCGACACCTACAAGCACCTGTTCGTCGGCGAGGACCCGCTCGACATCACCCGGCACGTCAAGGCCATCGAGACCGCCAACTTCCACGGCGCCCACTACTGGCCGCTGGAGGCGGCGCTGTGGGACATCATCGGCAAGGTCCACGGCCGCCCGGTGGCGGAGCTGTTCGGCAACGCGGCCAAGAAGCTGCCCGCCTACGCCTCCTGCGGTGAGCTCAAATCGCCCGAGGAGCGTGTCGCCACCGCGCTGAAGGTCCGCGAAGCGGGCTTCCGCGCGATGAAGATACGCATCGACCGCAACCGTGTGGACGAGGGGATCGCCGCGGTCCGCGCCGTGCGCGAGGAACTGGGCGCGGACTTCGAGATCATGGTGGACCTGAACCAGTCATGGCGCATGGCGGGCGACACCGCGGGCGCCACCGACCTCGCCCGGACCCGCAAGACCATCGCGCGTCTGGCCGAGCTCGACGTGTTCTGGGTCGAGGAGCCGCTGCCCTACGGCGACCTGGCGGGCTTCAAGCGCCTGCGGGCCGAGAACCCCGGGGTGCGCATCGCCGCCGGCGAGATGCACCACTCCCCCACCGAGCTGCTGCGCTACCTCGAAGAGGACGCCCTGGACATCTACCAGATGGACGTGGTGCTCGCGATCGGCATGCACCGCGCCCGCACCCTGGCGGAAATCGCCCAGCTCAAGCACCGCCACTTCACCCCGCACAGCTGGACCAACGGCATCGGCGTGCTCGCCAATCTGCACGTGGCGGCGGGGGTCGGCGGCGGCCCGTACTTCGAGTTCCCCTACGACCCGCCCGGGTGGACCCCGGAGCGCCGGGACTTCATGCTCGCCGACCCGGTGCGGGTGGGCAGCGACGGCGACCTCGAGATACCCGCGCGGCCGGGCCTCGGTATCGAGCTCGACGAAGACGCGATCGACCGGTGGAGGATCACATGACGCACGGCATCGACGCCCTGCTCGCCCGCTCGTACGACCAGTGGGTGGCCGCGGCCGGCACACTCACCGTGGAGACCCGGCTGTTCATCGACGGCCGCTTCACCGACGCCCTCTCCGGCGACACCTTCACCAGCGTCTCGCCACGCGACGGTGCGGTACTCGCCAAGGTGCAGGCGGCGGGCGCCGAGGACGTGGACCGTGCCGTACGCGGCGCGCGCGCCGCCTTCGAGGACGGACGCTGGCGCGACCTCCCGCCCAAGGAGCGCAAGAGCGTCCTGCTGCGCTGGGCCGATCTGATCCGGGCGAACGCCGAGGAGCTGGCCCTCCTCGACACCCTGGAGATGGGCAAGCCCATCACCGAGTCCGTGCGGATCGACGTGGACAAGGCCGCCGAGACCATCGCCTGGTACGCCGAGGCCATCGACAAGACCTACGACGAGGTGGCACCGACCCCCGGCGACGCGATCGCCCTGATCACCCGGGAGCCCCTGGGTGTCATCGGCGCTGTCGTCCCGTGGAACTACGCGCTGCTGATCGCCAGTTGGAAGCTGGGACCGGCCCTGGCCACCGGCAACAGCGTCGTCCTCAAGCCGGCCGAGCAGACCTCCCTGGCCGCCCTGCGCCTGGCCGCCCTCGCCTCCGAGGCGGGTCTGCCGGACGGGGTGTTCAACGTCGTCCCGGGCCGCGGCGAGGTCGCCGGACAGGCGCTGGGCCGCCACCCGGAGGTCGACAAGATCGCTTTCACCGGCTCGGCGGAGGTGGCCCGGCTCTTCCAGGTGTACGCGGGCGAGTCCAATGGCAAGCAGGTGGCCGTCGAGGCGGGTGGCAAGTCGCCCCAGCTCCTGTTGCCCGACGCCGACATCGAGGCCGCCGCGTCAGCCGTGGCCTGGGGCATCTTCTACAACGCCGGACAGACCTGCAACGCCGGTTCCCGCGTCGTGGTCCACGCCTCCGTCAAGGACCGGCTCCTGGACGCCCTGCGCCGGATCACCGCGGAGACCTTCCGGGTGGGCGACCCGCTCGACCCGGCCACCGTCATGGGCCCCCTGGTCGACGAGACCCAGCTGGCCACGGTCCTCGGCTACGTCGAACGCGGCGTGGCGGACGGGGCGAGCGTGGTGTTCGGCGGTGGCCGCACCCTCACCGAGTCGGGCGGCAGCTATGTCGAACCGACCGTCCTGGACGGGGTGGTGAACACCTCCGCCGTCGGCCAGCAGGAGATCTTCGGCCCGGTCCTGGCCATCGTGTCCTACGACGGCGACGCCGACGAGGGGATACGGCTGGCCAACGAGAGCGACTACGGGCTCGTCGCCTCCGTCTGGACACGTGATGTGGCCGTCGCCCACCGCGCCGCCAAGCGACTGCGGGCCGGGACGGTCTGGATCAACACCTTCGACGCCAGTGATGTCATCACCCCCTTCGGCGGCTTCAAGGCCACCGGCGCGGGCCGTGACAAGTCCCTGCACGCACTGGACGCGTACACCGCGCTGAAGACCACCTGGATCAACCTGGCCTGAACCGGCCACGGTGCACGGACCTGTCCACCCCCTCCCTTCTTTTCCCTTCTTTACCTTTTTCTTCTCACCACAGCGAGGACAACGATGAGGATCGGTTTCATCGGCCTGGGCAACATGGGACGCCACATGGCCCGCCATCTCATCCACGCGGGCCACCTGGTCACCGTGCACGACACCCGGCCCGAGGCCGCGGCCGAGCATCTGGCGCTCGGCGCCCGCTGGGCCGATTCCCCCGCGACCTGTGCCGAGGGCGCGGAATTCCTGATCACGATGCTCCCCACCCCGCGCATCGTCGAGGACGTACTGCTGCGCGGTGGCGCGGCCGAGGCCCTGCCCCCGGGCGCCCTGTGGATCGACATGTCGACCTCGACTCCCGCGGCCGCGGACCGCGTCGCCGCCGATGCGCTGAACCGGCGCGGGGTGCGCTGGCTGGACGCACCGGTCAGCGGCATGGCACGGGGCGCCGAGGCCGGAGCACTGCAGATCTTCGCCGGCGGTACGGACGACGACTTCCGCATCGCCCTGCCCGTCCTGGAAGCCATGGGCGATCCGGACCGGATTCTGCACGTCGGCCCGCCCGGCACGGGCTACACAGTCAAGCTCATGCTCAACCTGCTCTGGTTCAGCCACGTGGTCGCCACCTCCGAGGTGCTCGCCATGGGCGTCAAGGCGGGCGTCGACCTCGGGACGCTGCGCAGCTCGCTGCTGGCGAGCCCGGCCGCCTCCTCCTTCGTCGAGAAGGACCTCATGTCCATTCTCGCCGACGGCGACTACGACGACTCGTTCGCCATGGCGCTGGCCTGCAAGGATCTGGGGCTCGCCGTCGACCTCGGCCGCGACCTGGGCGTGTCCACCGAACTGTCCGCCCTCGTCGAGCAGATCTACCGCCGCTCCAAGGCCCATCACGGCGAGCTCGCCGGTGAGATGAGCCCGGTCCGCCTCTACGAGGCCCTCGCCGGGCAGGAGTTCCGGCTGCCCGACCCGACCATCGCGCCGGCCGACGCGACACTCGCGGTCTGAGAAAGAGCGAACGCCACCCCGCACCACGACGCCAGGAGTCGCACCCCATGACCTCTCCCGGGCCCGGCGGTCCCACGCCGCTGAGCATCGACCCCACCTGCCGTATCGAGTTCGGCCCCGGCCGCATCGGCCGACTCCCCGCACTGATCGCGGCCACCGGCCACGATCGCGCCTTCGTCGTCACCGACCACGGCCTGCGCGCCGCGGGCGTCCTCGAGCCGGTCCTCACGACCCTCCGGGCCGCCGGGCTGGAGTACGCCGTCTACGACGAGGTGGCCCCCAACCCCTCCACCGCCAACGTCGACGCGGGTGCCGCACGAGCCCGTGCGTTCGGCACCGCCACGGTCGTCGCCCTCGGCGGTGGCTCGGTACTCGACGCGGCGAAGGGCATATCCCTGCTGGTCGGCAACCCGAAGGCCACGGCCGGCGACGCCGACGAACTCTGGGAGGCGGCCGACGGACTCCCGCTCGTCGCGATCCCCACCACCTCCGGCACCGGCGCCGAAACCAATGGCTTCGGGGTCATCGAGGACACCACCGCCTGCCGCAAGGTCTACATCGGCCACCCCTCCGTGAAGCCGCGCATCGCGCTGCTCGACCCGGAGCTCACCATGGGCCTGCCCGCACCGGCCACCGCCGCCACCGGTATCGACGCCCTCGTCCACGGCATCGAGTCACTCGCCTCGCGCGGCGCGAACCCGGTCTCCACCGCCTACGCCACACAGGCCGTGACCATGGTCAGCCACGCCCTGCCCGCCGCGTACCGGGACGGCGCGGACCTCGACGCCCGCGCCGAGCTGATGCTGGGAGCCCATCTCGCGGGCCAGGCACTCAGCCTCTCCGGGCTCGGTCTGGTCCATGGCATCGGCCACGCGCTGACCGCGCACACCGGCACCCCCCATGGCGTCGCCCTCGCCGCCGTCCTCGAAGAGGTGATGGGGTTCAACGCCCCCGCCGCGCAGGGCGCCTACGAGCAGGTGGCGCGCGCCATGCGCCTGGCACCGCCCGCCGATGGGGACTGGGCGCGGGCCGCCATAGAAGCGGTACGCGAGATCGCGGGCGCCGTCGATGTGAAGCGCCCCCTGAGGACGCTCGGCACCGACCGCGGCATGCTGCCCGCCATCGCCGCCGGGGCGGTGGCGGACGCGGTGACGACGAACAATCCCCTGTCCCCCGATCACACCCAGGTCCTGGAGATCCTCACCACCGCCTACTGACCGTGGCGCGCCACCGTGCCCCTGACGATCCAGGCACGGTGGCGGCCGCTGTCACATGCGCGGACCCGGCGGTGTCTTCATGCCAAACAGGCAACCGCACAGGGAGAACACCATGTCACTTCGCGTTCCGAAGGGGGAGCTCCCCACCGAGCTCCGGGAAAACCTGCTCGAGCAGCTCGGTGAGGTGCCCGAGCCCGACGAGGTGCTGTGGAACAACCCCAAGGTCGCCGAGGCGAACCGGGAGTTCGCGGCCAAGCTGGGTTCGTGGGACGCGGCCGACGCGAGCCTCAAGACGTTCGCGCATATGGCGGTCGCTTCACAGATCGGGTGCAGCTGGTGCCTCGACATCAACTACTTCCTCGCGCTGAACCAGAACCTGGACCTGGCCAAGGCGAGCCAGGTGCCGCGCTGGCGGGAGTCGGAGGCGTTCACGCCGCTGGAGCGGGACGTCCTGGAGTACGCCGAGGCCATGACGAATACGCCGCCGACCGTCACCGACGAGCTGTCCGCGAGCCTGCTGGACCGGCTCGGCCCGGCGGCGCTGGTCGAACTCACCGTGTACATCGGCTTCGCCAACTTCGCGAGCAGGTGCAATACGGCGCACGGAATCACCTCGCAGGGCTACTCCGACACCTGCGGGATTCCGCTTTCCGCGCGCGCCGCGAAGTCGTCCGCCGTAGCGTCCACGGCATGACCGGGGATCCGTTCGTCGCCCATCGCAGCCTGCTGTTCACGGTCGCATACGAGATGCTCGGGTCGGCCGCCGACGCGGAGGACGTGGTCCAGGAGTCCTGGCTGCGGTGGGCCGACGTCGACCGGTCGCGGGTGCGCGACCCGCGGGCCTACCTCGTCCGCACGGTCACCCGCCAGGCGCTCAACCGCCTGCGGACACTGTCGCGCCGCCGCGAGGAATACGTCGGCGAGTGGTTGCCGGAGCCGCTGCTGACCAGCCCCGATGTCGCCGAGGACGTCGAACTCGCGGAGAGTGTGTCGATCGCGATGCTGACCGTCCTGGAAACACTCGGGCCGGCTGAGCGGGCGGTGTTCGTGCTGCGCGAGGTTTTCGACATGCCGTACGGAGAGATCGCCGAGGCCATCGGGAAGTCCGCGGCCACGGTGCGGCAGATCGCGCGACGGGCCCGCGAGCATGTGGCGGCCCGGCGGCCGCGGATGCGGGTGAGCCGCTCGGAGCAACAGGCCGTGGTGGAGCGGTTCCTGGCCGCGCTGCAAACCGGGCAGGTGCAGGAGCTGATGGAGATCATGGCGCCGGACGTGGTCATGATCGCCGACGGTGGCGGGGTGGTGGCCGCCGCGCGGGCTCCGATCCACGGTGCCGAGGAAGTGGCGAAGTTGCTGGCGCGCGCGAACCAGGTGGTGGCCGCGTTCGAGACGACGCCCGTATGGCTCAACGGCGCGCCCGCCGGCCGGCTCGCCTTCGACGGCGAACCGTCCGCGGTGAGCCTCCTGGTGGAGAACGGGCGCATCGCCCGGATCTACGTGGTGAGAAACCCACGGAAGCTGACCCGGCTGGATGTACCGGCCGAACTGGCCAGGTAGCCGCGCCGCGGCTCTGGTGCCATGGGTGTTCCGGGCGGTGTGAACCGCCCGGAACACCCACGAGCGCACAGGGGCCGGTCCCTCCCGGCCTGGCTGCGCACCTGGCCGGAGGAAACGCGATCTAGTGGTGCCAGGCATGTCCGCCCGTGTTGTGGATGAAGCGCTGCAGCACTTTGACCGTCGTCAGGTACTCCTCGTCGGAGATGCCCGCGTGCCGCTCCGTCCACAGCTCGTCCTGGAGGGCCGCGGCCTTGCCGAAGAAGGTTCTGCCCTCCGCCGTGATGCCCAGATGTCCCTCGGCGTCCTCGGTGATCCAGCCCTGGGCGATGGTCCGGTCGATCTCCTCCTCCATGACCTCCGGACCCGCTTCGAGATAGTTGCTGAGGAGGCCGGACACCTCGTCGCGGGTCTTGGCGGGGTCGGCGTGTGCGACCTGCGCGAGGACCCACCACTGTGGCTGGGTGGTGCCGATCCCGGCGAGCGTGGCCTGGATGCGGGTGACAACGGCTTTGTACGCCGCCCAACTCCAGTAGCCGATGGGCTGCCGTATCAGTTCGGCGTCGCTGTGGGAGTACTCCATGGTCGGTCCCTCCGTCTTTGCTTGAACGCGTCCGACGAAACCGACCGTAAAAGTTGAACCAAACGTGAAGTCAAGGACGCTCGGCCCTGCCCCCGCGGCCGCCACCTCACGCGTACGACCCGTCCGGGGCCGCGAGTTGGTCGCCGAGAGTGCTTCGCCGGTACAGTACCTGCCGTCCGTGGCGTGCCCGGGTGACCAGTCCTGTGGCATGCAGCACGCGCAGGTGCTGGGAGACGGCACTCGGCGTCACCCTGAGGCGGCGGGCGAGCTCAACGGTGGGCAGTGGCTCCTCCAGGAGGCCCAGAAGCCTTGCCCTGGGCGCACCGATGAGCGACACGAGCGCGGGCGCGCCGTCGGCGGGCGCCGAGGCCCGGAGCGTCGCCACCCCACGGCTGGGATAGACCAGCGACGGAGGTTCCTCCGGGCTCACCGGGGGCGCGGGCTTGTGCGCGAAGACCGAGGGCAGCAGGAGCAGCCCCCGGCCGGATGCCGCGACATGGTGCCGGCTGATCATCTTGGCGATGTACAGCACCCCGTTGTGCCATCGCAGATTGGGATGCATATCGGCGAAGAGCAAGCGGGCGCCCCCCATGGCCAGTTGCCGTGCGCGGTAGGTCATGTCCGCCTCCACGACCAGTCGCATCTGCGGCCACATCGGCTTGACGGCGGTCTCCCAGTACTGCCGCAGGAGTGCGCAGATGGTGTCGCGGAGTGCGGCGACGGGTGCGTCGTCGACAGCGGTGGCGTCGCGCAGCGCTCGGGGCAGCGGGTCCGGCGCGTGGGTGGCCAGCAGGTCGCGGCGGACCAGCCCGGGAGGAGTCCGGCCAACGACGGCCAGTTCGTCCTCGAAGGCCGGGGCGAAGCTCGCGGGCCGTGGAGTCAGAAAGTCCGGGAGGGTGCGTCTGCGCGCCACCAAGGACATCAACAGGTCCGTGTCGAGGTCTCCGAGTCCGCCGAGCGCGGATCTGCGCCACGGGAGGTGCACCGCGGACAGGCTCGGATCGTGCAGCACTCGCAGGCTGAACACCGTCTCGTTCAAGGGCGATACGGCGAATCGCGTGTCCGCCAGGTCCTCGACATCGAGCGCAAAGCTGATCATTAAGCCATACACTACATCGATTGGCAGGGGCACGCCGGTGCCATGGACTTCAGCCCATGACGTATCCCACGCATGCACAGGCAACGGCCGTGGCGAACGGCGCCGCCGATGGGCCGGTGGACTGACGCATGAGCCGCCGCATGGTCCTGATCCTCGCCATCACCTGCGCGGTGGCGGTGGGCAACATCTACTTCCCGCAGTCCATCGCCCCGCTGGTCGCCGACGGACTGCAGGTGTCGGCCGACTCCGCCGCCCTGGTGGTGACCGCCACCCAGGTCGGCTACACGGCCGGGATCGTCCTGCTGGTGCCGCTCGGCGACCGGATCCCGCACCGCTCGTTCCTCGTCGTCCTGCTCGCCCTCACCGGCCTGGCCCTGCTCGCCGCGGGGTGCGCACCGGCCCTGCCGCCCCTCGTCGCCGCCGGCGCCCTCGTCGGCCTGACCACCGTGGCCGCGCAGATCGTCGGCCCGCTGGCGGCCGGACTGGTGGCAGCCGACCGCCGAGGAGCGGTGATCGGCACTCTGCTGAGCGGATCGACCGGCGGCATGCTGCTGGCCCGCACCTTCAGCGGCACGCTCGGCGAATGGCTGGGCTGGCGGGCCCCTTATCTCGTGGCCGCGGTCCTGGCCCTGCTCCTCGCCACCGTCCTGGCGTTCGTGGTGCCGGCCACGGCCCCGGCCTCCCGGCAGTCCTACCCCGCGCTCCTGGCCGAACCGCTGCGGCTGCTGCGTACCGAGCCGGAGCTGCGCCGCTCCTGCCTGTACCAGGCGACCGTCTTCGCCGGATTCTCGGCCGTCTGGACCTGTCTGGCGCTCCTCCTCACCGGTCCGGCTTACGGGCTGGGTGCCCAGGCCGTCGGGATGCTCGCCCTGGTCGGCGCGGCGACCATGTTCTGCACCCCGCTCGCCGGCCGCCTGGTGGACCGCCGAGGGCCCGATCCGGTGAACCTCGTCTGCATGCTCGGGGTCCTCGTCTCCGCCGTGATCCTCGCCGCGGGGGCCCGGGGCGGGACGGTGGGCCTGGCCGCCCTGACGGTCGGCACGCTGCTCCTGGACGTGGCGATGCAGTCCGGCATGGTCGCCAACCAGGCCCGCGTCTACGCCCTGCGCCCGGACGCCCGCAGCAGACTCAATACCGCCTATATGACCTGCGCCTATCTGGGAGGCAGCGCGGGTTCCTGGCTCGGGGTCCAGGTCTGGAGCCGGGCCGGCTGGTGGGGCGTGTGCGCACTCGTCACCGTCCTCACCTGGATCGCCCTGGTCCGCCACCTGGCGCTGCGCCGATCCCTGGAGACCCCGCCCCGTGGGGAGATCCCGGAGGGCCGCGTCGCCGGTTCCCGCTCGGCCCCCACGCCGTAGAGCACGGCCGCTACGTCCCGGAGCCCTCCCCTGGCAACGCGGTGAGGAGCTCGCTCGTGGTGAGGATGGCATGGGCGAAGGTGGGGCCGTTGAGCTCATGCGCGGAATGCATCATCTCGGGTGTGGCGGCGGCGGTGGCGTCACGGACCAGCGTGACGTGGTAGCCGAGCTCCATGGCGAAGCGTCCGGTGGACTCGATGCAGGTGTTCGCCAGCAGTCCGATGAGAATCACATGGGTGATGCCGTGCTGCCTGAGCTGCATATTCAGGTCGGTGTTGGCGAACCCGCTCTGCGCCCAGTGCTCATGGGCCACCACCTCCCCCGGCCGCGGCTGGAAGTCGGGGTGGAACTCCCCGCCCCAGGTGTCCCGGGCGAAGCTGTGCCGGACCATGATGTTCCGCTGGGTCGGATTGGGGTGGGTCCACGACTCGTAGTCACCCGGCTCCCAGCGGCGGTGCGGGACGAACACCACCCGCACCCCGGACTGCCGGGCGGTGCCGACGACGGCGCGCAGATGGTCCAGCAGGCCGACCTTCTCGGCGACGCTCTGCACGACCGGCCAGACCTTGCCTCCCTCGGAGAGGAAATCGTTGTACGGGTCGACCAGCAGCACTGCCGTTCGCCGGCGGTCATAGGTCTCGGCTGCCATGATCTCTCCTCCGTCCTCTGGAAGATCACTCGTAGCGCGAGCAGGCCACATCCTGGCGCGTCCGAGTACCCCCTCGTTCTGCCGCTCAGTCGGCGGTGGGGCCGCGGGCGGCGTCGGGGACCGGTCGCCGCTGAAACCCACTTCCCGGATCTCTCATCGCCCTCTACAGTAGGTAGACCTACCTACCTAATCTGGCGGGATGCATGCGATGAGTGAGACCGGTACGAGGACGACGGATCCCGGAAGGCGGCGGCCGGCCCGGGAGCGCCTGCTGGCGGCCGCCGCGCGGCGCTTCTACGCCGACGGCGTGACGGCGACCGGAATCGACACGATCACCACCGAAGCCGGCGTGGCGAAGATGAGCCTGTACAACAACTTCTCCTCCAAGGCCGATCTCGTCAGGGCCTATCTCGATGCCCGGCACGAGGAGTGGCTCGCGCTGTACACCTCACGGCTGGAGCAGGTCCAGAACCCCCGCGACGGCGTCCTCGCGGCCTTCGACGCCTACGCCGATCACGCGGCGTTCGCCTACGAGCGCGGCTTTCGCGGCTGCGGCCTGCTCAACGCGGCCGCCGAGCTGCCCGCCGGAGACGAGGGGCGGAGTGTCGTACGCCGCCACAAGGAGGAGGTCGAGCGCCTGATCGCCGGGCACCTCGAAGAACTGCTGCCCGGGCGCCCCGACGACGTGCGCACCTTGGCGGAGCACCTGGCGTTCCTGCTGGAGGGCGCGATGGCGCGCGCCGGCCTGGAAGGCGACGGCAGTCGGCTGCGGCACGCCCGCGCGATGGCGGCGGCCCTGCTGGACAGGCTGTGAGGCGGCCCACCGGGCACGGCGCCCGTTCGGCGGGCGCCGGATCGTTGTGTGTGCTCGCCGCGTCCGTGCTGTGGGGCACCACCGGCACCGCGGCGACCTTCGCCCCGGGGGTGGGGCCTCTTGCCATCGGCGCCGTCGCCATGGGCCTGGGCGGGCTGCTCCAAGCCCTGGTCGCAGCCCCCCGCATCGCCCGTCAGGCCCCGCGGCTGCGTGCGCGGCGCGGCACCGTACTGCTCGGCGCCTTCGCGGTGGCGGTCTACCCCTTGGCGTTCTACAGCTCGATGCATCTGGCCGGGGTGGCGGTGGGAACCGTGGTGTCGATCGGCATGGCGCCACTGGCCTCAGCCGTGATCGAACGCGTCATGGACCGGCGCCGGCTGACGCGCCGCTGGACACTCGGCGCCGCCCTGGGCCTCCTGGGCACCCTCATGCTGTGCGCGGCCCAGGCCGCTCAGGCCCCCGGCGACCGGGAGCAGGCATCCATGGCCGCCACGATGCTCGGCATGGGGCTGGGCCTCATCGCGGCCACGGCCTACGCCCTCTACTCCTGGGCGGCGCATCGGCTGATCACCCACAAAATCGCCTCCCGCGCGGCGATGGGCGCGGTGTTCGGCCTGGGCGGACTGCTCCTTGTGCCCGTCCTCCTGGTCACCGGCGCCCCGCTGCTCGACTCCCGGTCCAATATGGCCGTCGGCGCCTACATGGCGGTGGTGCCCATGTTCACCGGCTACGTCCTGTTCGGCTGGGGACTGGCACATGTGCCCGCGAGCACGGCGACCACGCTCTCCCTGCTCGAACCGGCCATCGCTGCCGTCCTCGCCGTGCTGGTCATCGGCGAACGGCTCCCCGCCGCCGGCTGGACCGGCATCGCACTCGTCCTCGCCTGCCTGGCCGTCCTCACCACCCCCACAGCCGTTTCCAGGCGGCGCCGGCAGCCGCCGGAAGGCATGATGCCGCCACAGCGCGCAGCGGCGGAGCACACCGTTGCCCGGCCGGACCCGGGGCGGGTGCCGTAGCGGAGTCCGTCGACGAGCGGGACGGGCGGCGAAGGCTCCGCCGCCCGCCGCATCACTCCGCGGCGGAGAACCGCTCCGCGAGGTCGCGATGCCGGTCCGCGGCCAGCTTCGCCTGGGCCGTGCTGATGGTCGATCCGGGCATCCGCCCCAGCCGTTCGAGCTCGTCCGCGAAGCGCAGATGCTCCAGCCGCGCGTACTCACGGCAGGCGAGGCAGGTGACGTTCTCCGGACGCGGAGAGGTCATCGCGTACGGCGCCCGCAGCCCGCATCCAGTGGCGATGCGGCTCGGCAGGTCACCGGCCAGCCCGAAGGTGGACGCCATCATGTTGCGGACGGCGGCGACGCCGCGGACGACCTTCGACTCGACATGGATATGCGGATCGTCCCCGCCCATACACCCTCCCTGCCCCAGCGACTTCATGGGCCGGAGATGCTCCCGGCCGCCCGCGGACCGCAGGAGGAGTCTGCCATGTGCCCGGTGCGCCACCGCCCGTCCGCCCGCCGGTTCAGGTCGCGGTCGCGGCCGCCGCCGCACGGCCCGCGGCGCGGCCCGAGAACAGGCAGCCGCCGAGGAAGGTGCCCTCCAGGGAGCGGTAGCCGTGCACTCCCCCGCCGCCGAAGCCCGAGACCTCACCGGCCGCGTACAGGCCGGTGATCGGGTTGCCGGAGGCGTCCAGGACCCGGCCGGTGAGGTCGGTCTGGAGGCCGCCGAGGGTCTTACGGGTGAGGATGTTGAGGCGCACGGCGATCAGCGGTCCGGCGGACGGGTCCAGGATCCGGTGCGCGGAGGCGGTGCGGCTGAGCGTGTCCCCGGGGTAGGCGAGCGCGTTACGGATGCCCATGACCTGGACGTCCTTGGTGTACGGGTTGGCGATCTCGCGGTCGCGGGCCTCGATCTGCCGGGTGAGGTCCGCCAGGTCGATCAAGTGGTCGCCGGTCATCTTGTTCATGCCCGCGACCAGTTGAGGCAGGGAGGTGGCGACGACGAAGTCCTCGCCCTTGTCCCGGAACCGCTGGATCGGCTCGGGCGTCTGCCAGATGCGGGAGAGGAGCTGCAGGACGTCCTTGTTGGTCAGGTCCGGGTTCTGCTCGGAGCCCGAGAGCGCGAACTCCTTGGCGATGATCTTCTGGGTGGTGACGAACCAGGAGTAGTCATAGCCGGTGGCGGTGATCGTTCCGAGGGTGTGCAGGGTGTCGTAGCCCGGGATGTCGGGGGTGGAGAAGCGCTTGCCCTTCGCGTCGAACCACATCGACGAGGGGCCCGGCAGAATGCGGATGCCATGGCCCGGCCAGATCGGGTCGTAGTTTCTGAGGCCCTCCGTGTAGTGCCACATGCGGTCGGGGTTGACGATCCGTCCGCCCGCCTTCTCGGTGATCGCGAGCATGCGGCCGTCCACATACGCCGGGACGCCGGTGACCATGAACTTCGGCGGTGAGCCGAGCCGGTCGGGCCAGTTCCGCCGTACCAGATCGTGGTTGGCGCCGATACCGCCCGAGGTGACGATCACCACCGGGGCGTTGAATTCGAAGTGGCCCACCACGGTGCGCGAGGTGGGCTTGCCGCGGGCGGCGTCGCTCGGCTCCAGGATCGCACCGCTCACCCCCGTGACGGCACCGCCGGTGACCACCAGATCGTCCACCCGGTGCCGGAACTTGAAGGTCACCCGCCCGTCCTTCGCGGCCGCGCGCACCTTCTTCTCGAACGGCTCGACCACGGCCGGACCGGTGCCCCAGGTGACATGGAAACGCGGCACCGAGTTGCCGTGCCCGTCCGCGAGGCCGCCGCCGCGCTCGGCCCAGCCGACGATCGGGAACCACTGCACGCCGAGCCCGTGCAGCCAGGACCGCTTCTCTCCGGCCGCGAAGTCCACGTACGCCTCGGCCCATTTGCGGGCCCAGTAGTCCTGGCCGGCGGGATCGGAGACGCCGCGGTCGAAGCCGGCCGTGCCGAGCCAGTCCTGCCAGGCCAGTTCATGGGTGTCCTTGATACCCATCAGCCGCTGTTCCTCGGAGTCGACGAAGAACAGGCCGCCGAAGGACCAGAACGCCTGGCCGCCGAGGTTGCTCTCGGGCTCCTGGTCGAGGAGGAGCACCTTGCGTCCCGCGGCCGCCAGTTCCGCCGTGGCGACCAGCCCGGCGAGCCCGCCGCCGACCACGATGGCGTCCACGTCCGAGGACGCCCCGGAGGCGGCGAACGCCGGACCCGCCGCCTGGGCGAGCGCGACGCCGGCGAGCACACCGCCCGCCGCCGTCAGGGCGCGGCGGCGGCTGATCCCGGCAAGCGAGGCGGAATTCTCTGTGGAGTTCTCCATGGGCTGCCTTCCGGAAGGGGGTTCGGAGGGTCCGGGAGATGCGAAGGGGGTTGCCGCGACGGCAACATGTTACCGACGGTAGCCCACAGGGTGCGGGGCCGCCAGACTCCTGCTCCCAATGAGCAACTCCCGGAAGCCATAGGTGACTTCGGCCGGTCAGCGCCCACCGGATGACGGCTCGGGCGAGGCACGCCGCCGTGGTGAGAAGGCGTACAGATCGAGGATGTCGGGCAGCGGTGCCACACCGGGGCCGCCCGCCGTGACCCAGGCCACGATGTCCTCCGTCGCGTCCGCGTCGTTGACCAGGCCGAGCCATACCGGCCTGCCCCCGGCGGCACGTCCGGCCGCCGATGGCTGCACCACGATCACATTGGCCTGATCGCAGACGTCCAGGCACGCGGAGACGCGGACGGGCGCCTCCTCACCGAGCCGCGCGATCTGCGCCGCATGGTCGATTCCGGTCACCTTGGGGCTGCCGCAGCAGCAGTCCCGGCATACGGTCACCCGGCACGGCACCGGGTCGGTCGGCCTGACAGGCATGGCGCACCACCCTCCTCCGGGGAAGTCCGCCCCGGTTTCCGTCGAGGAGGCGACCGCGTGAGTCTCCTGGCTCTCGGGTCGATGCTCGTCCCGGCCTTCCCACCCGCACGTGTACGGGCAGTGGCCTCTTCGGGATCCGCTCGCCGATCACAGTGGCGGCACCGCGCCGGATTCACACCGGCTTCCTCGTTCCGCCGTCGCCTTTGTCGCCCGGCATCATCGCATCCCGGACACCGCCGCACCATGTGGCCCCCGCGCTCCCCAGAGCCACGGGCGGCTCGAGGTCAGTTGCGGCGGGCCGCCGCCCCCGCGAGGATTTCGCCCAGGCCCTGGCGGGTGGCCGCCAGCACCACACGGTCGTGCGGGCGCAGGACATAGCCGGGGTGCAGATCCCACACCAGGGCGGGCTCCTGGGTGGCGCCGTCGTAGGGAGGCGCCGCGGCGAGGTCGCGTTGCCGGTCGGCGGGTTCCGCCGCGTCCAGCGCTATCACCCGCCAGGCACCCGGTGCGAACGCCTCGGCGACGGTCCGTCCCTCCAGTTGCGGATGCCCGGCGACATGCAGGGCGGCGAAGAGCAGCACCCGGCGCTCGACCGGTATGGCACCGAGGATCTGACGCCCCATCATCGCCCCGGCGAACGCCGGGGCCGCCAGGCTGGAGACGCTGCGGCTGCGGGTGAGGGCCCGTGGATGGGCCGCGCGCAGCGTGCGGTAGACGGCGGTGGCGAAGCGGTCGTCGTACAGGCGCAGTGCCACCCGCAGCCGAGGCTTGACCGAGCGGGCGTACAGCGTCGCCTCCAGGTTGGTGGTGTCGACGCTGGTCAGGGCGAGCAGGGAGTGTGCCCGCTGGATCTTGGCGGCCTCCAGAACACCCTCCTGGGTGACATCGCCGATGACCGTCGGCACCCCCAGCCTGCGGGCAAGCGGGATGCCGCGCGCCCCGGGGTCCTCTTCCACGCACACCACGGGGATGTCCATCTCCCGGAGTCTGGCCAGGACCCGGGTGCCGACCTTGCCGAGCCCGAGCAGCACAACGTGGCCGGAGAGGCCGCGCGGAGGGCGGCGCAGCGCTGAGGCGGTGCGGAAGGTGCCCAGCGCTTCGAGCGCGGCGGCCACCAGGACGGGCAGCATCAGCAGCCCGGTCAGCCCGGACAGCAGTTGGAGGACCTTGCGTCCGGTCGGCTCGTCGAGCGCCGGGTCGTCGATCGCCAGCACGTCCAGCACCGTGAGGTAGGCGGCGCGGAGCAGACCGGCTCCGGTGAGCTGCCAGGAGGCGATGGTGAGGGCGAGCACGGCGATCGCCATTCCGGCGACGGACCAGCGCAGCCGGCGGGAGAACAGTGAGGCGAGGGGCAGTCTGCGGGTGCCTAGCCGCCGTGGCGGCAGCGGTGAGCCGGTGGCGGAGACGGCCTCGAGCACCACCGTGTCGCGCCCGGTGGCGGCGGCCACCTCCTCGTCTCCGGGCAGCAGCTTGGGCCCTTCGTCCCCGCTGCTGTCGGAGCCCTCGCTGCCGCCGGGGTCGCTGGTGGTGGACGAGAGCAGGGCGAGGGTGCACAGCCCGGGGCGGGCGACCTCGTCGGGGCCGGGTGGGGTGCGCTCGGCCGCGCGCAGCAGCAGCCCGTCGGCCTGGAGCACTTTGCTGGTGCCCGCGACGGCGGTGGCCGCCAGGGCCGGGGCCGCGGTGTCGGCGTCCGACAGTACGGTGGTGGTGGCGTCCAGCTCCGCCGGGTCCATACCGGGATCGGCCACCCGCGCCGCCTCGTCGAGGAGTTCCTCCAGATGCTGGCCGAGCTTGCGGTTGTAGAGCCGGATCACCAGCCGCAGCCGGGGGTTGAGGCGGCGGGCGCGGAGGGCGGCGTGGATGTTGGCCTCGTCGTCGTCATGGACCAGGGCGAGCGCCGTGGCATGCTCCACACCCGCCTCGGTCAGCACCTCTTCGTCCAGCGCCGGGACCTCCATGACCCGCACTCCCTCCTCCGGAGCGGGGTCGTCCGGGGTCTGCCGGGGCAGCGGGACCCGTCCGACGGCCGCGCTGAACCGGCCGAAGAGCGCGGAGGTACGGCCACCCGGCCGCCATCCCGCCACCTGCTGCCCGGCCGGATCCGCCAAGGGGGCGCCGCCGGGGATGACGACCGTCACCCGTGCCCGGTAGACGTCATGGAGCTCGGCGGCGAGGCGGTGGGCGAGCGCGTCGTCACCGCAGACGACCATGTGGGCCGTCGCCGAAGGGGACGGCGGGTCGGAGGTGGAGGTGGAGAACACGACGGCGAAGCCCCCCGTTGGTCCGTGATGCCGTGGGTCATCCGGGCGGGGTACGGTGGCCGCGGTCTCCGGCGGCCGGCACCCGCGCGCCGGCGGTCATGATCAGACCGTACCTGGTGGGCCGCCCAAGGGAGTTGGGCACCGGGGGCGGGCGGCCGGGCGCCCCATGTGCTCACTCCCCGGGGGCTCCGCAGCGCGCACAGCGAGCGAAGGGCGCGGTGTCCTGGATCGCGCCGCAGTCGGCGCAGACCCGATCCAGCCAGCAGGCGGACTCCCCGCCCTCGGGGTCGGCGGGACCCGGGGTCGGGGCCGGGTTCGGGGCCGGGGCCGGGTTCACCTTCTCCCGGTTCGCCGTCTCCCGGTCCGGGTCGCCGGGTCGAGCCGTGCCGCTCATCGTGTGCGCCTCCCTGTCCGGACCGTACGCGGGTCCATCCGCCGACCCTCCACCCGTGGCTCCGTCCCGGGAAGCGGCCCAGCCATAGATCCGATCTCTCAGGCACCAATAACCCTTGACGGGGCGTAATGACGCCCAACCCCTCCCCAGTTATCGGATGACTCGGTAACGTATCCGCCTCGGGAGGCAACAATGCCGAGATCTTACCGACGCTCCGCTGTGGCAATTCTGCTCTGCGGCGTCCTGGCCATGACGCTCTTCAACACCGGGCCCGCGCAGGCGAAGGACTCCGCCTGGACCGTGCGCGGCCCCTCACCCCACTCCGGTCCCCTCGCGCAGTTGCGGCTCGACGGAGCCTCGGGAGCGCTGACGCTCCAGGTGTCCCGGGGCGGACGGACGGTGGTCGAGCCCTCGCCCGTGGGCATCGTCACCGAACGGGCGGATCTGTCGCACGGGCTGCGCTATCTGGGGCGCCACGACCGCACCGTCGTGGAGCGCTACCGGTCGACGGTCGGCAAGCAGCGCTCGCGCACGGCGCGGATGACCGAGACCCGCTTCCGGTTCCGGGGCAGCGGAAGCGCCCGGCTGGACCTCGTGGTGCGGGTCTCGGACGACGGGGTCGCCTATCGCTATGTCCTGCCCTCCGGCAGCGGCGATGTCCTCGGCGAGACCTCGGCCTTCACCCTGCCCCCGGACGCGGCCGCATGGCTGGGCGACTACCGCAAGGACAACGAGAACCTGTTCAAGGAGTACACCGCGGCGACCGCGCCCACCGGCGAGTACATGGCCCAGGCGCTCTTCGAGACGGCGGGCGGCTACGCCCTGATCGCCGAGTCGGATCTCAGCGGCCGCTACTCCGCCGCCCGGCTGATCCATCAGCAGGGACAGCCCACGTACCGCATCGGACTCTGGGACCAGCGGGTCGCGTCCGACGGACCGCTCAGCACACCCTGGCGCGCGCTGATCGTGGGCGATCTGGCGACCGTCACCCAGTCCACCTTCACCGACGATCTGGCGCCCGCGTCACGGGTCGCCGACACCTCGTGGATCCGGCCCGGGCCCGCGCTGTGGACCTGGCTCGCGGGCGGCAAGCCGGCCGGGCAGAGCCTGTCGATGCAGAAGGGGTACGTGGACTACGCGACCCAGCGCGGCTGGCCGTACGTGGTGGTGGACGCGGGCTGGTACTTCGACCCCGACCAGTGGGATGTCACCGATCCCGGCTGGCCGCGCAACAGCTGGATTCCGCAGCTCGTGGACTACGCGCGCGAGCGGCATGTGGGCATCCAGGTCTGGATCCACCACCGCGACCTCGACACCGCCGAGGAGCGCGAGCTGTGGCTGCCCACGCTGGAGAAGTGGGGGGTCAAGGGCGTGAAGATCGACTTCATGGACTCCGAGGCCCAGGAGACGCTGCGCTGGTACGACGAGATCCTCAAGGCCACCGCGGACCACCATCTGCTCGTCAACTTCCATGGCTCGACGATCCCCAAGGGCATCCAGCGCACCTGGCCGCAGGTGATGTCGATGGAGGGGGTGAACGGCGAGGAGAAGCGGACCAACACCCCGCAGCATCTGGCGACGCTGCCCTTCACCCGCAATGTGATCGGCTCCATGGACTTCACCCCCGGGGCCTTCCACCGGGCCGAGCGACCCAACGCGGGTTCGGACGCGGGAGAAGTCGGCCTGTCGGTGCTCTACGAGTCCGGCATCCAGGACCTGGCGGGCACCCCGGAGTCCTATGACGCCCGTCCGCTCGCCCGCCGCTTCCTGGAGCAGATCCCCGCCACCTGGGACCGCACCCGGCTGCTGACCGGGCGGCCCGGTGAGAGCGCGGTGCTCGCCCGCGCCAGCGGCTCGCGGTGGTTCATCGGCGGTACGTTCACCGGCCCCGCGCACACCGCCGAGGTGCCGCTGCGGCTGGAGCCGGGCCGCTGGCTCGTCGATCTGCTCCTGGACGGCCCGGACGGTCTGGTCCGCACGCCCACGGTGATACGCGGCGGGCGGACGCTGTCCGTGCCGGTGACGGCGGACGGCGGGTTCGCCGCCATCGCCTGCCACTGGCGACCCGGCCTGTCGACCTGCGACCGCCCCTGACCACCCCTCACGCGGACACCCCGTCCAGGACGCCCGTCCAGATCCCGATCGCCGGAATACAGACGCCGGCCGCGAAGACCCATGCGGCGGCGACGGCACGGGCGTAGGGGGCGGGGTGGCCGCCGGTCCATCCGCGGGAGAGGGCCAGCAGCCGGTCGGCCTTCTGCCGCGTCGGGTTCTTCTCCTGCTGATGGGTGAGGAAGGCGGACAGCCGGTCCGCCGACTCCGCGTCCGTGACCGCCTCGGCGTCGGCCCGCATCTCCATCAGCGTGACCAGGGCCCGGTGGGCGCGGTTGTTGGCGTAGAGGCCGCAGGTCAGGGTGAGGACGAAGACGGCAATCGACGTGAGAGTCTGCGCCGGGCTCTCCACGGGGGTGATGGCGAGGGCCGTCATCCCGTCGAAGAACACGGCGGCCTTCCCCGCCGCCGGCGCATGACGCAGATAGCGCCGTCGCATCGGATCACCGTGGCGCAGATGCGAGATCTCGTGCCGGAGCAGGACCGCCCCGGCCGGGCTTCTGAGCAGGGTGCGCCAGCTGCGCGGGATGGCGACATGGACGGTGGGCCTGCGGACGTTCAGGGTGAGCGCGTGGTACAGGAAGGTGCCCGCGACCGCCCAGAGCGCGGCGACCAGGATGACTGCGGGCACCAGGAGACGCTCCCCGTCGAACGGCAGGGAGATCCGGTCCTGCAGTACGGCGAAGGCCAGTCCGCCCGCGGCGCCGACGGCCCAGACGGACTTGCGGCGCTGCAGTCTCGTCCCCCAGTCCTCCATCCGGCCCAGCCGTCCCGGGGACGGCTGGGGGACGTGGACGACCTTCAGGTCGGCCACCGGGGACCAGCTGGAGACCGCGTCCAGCCGGGCGGTGTCCAGTCCGACGGAGTGGAAGGTGTCCCGGACGCGCACCCAGCCCTTCGCCGACCAGTCGACCGGGTGCGGCGCCTCCTCGGCCTCTCGACCGCTCAGGGAGTCGGCCCGCCACTCGTTGACGAGGGGCAGCAGGAAGACGATGAGGAGGACGAGGACGGCCAGGAACGCGGTGGCGCCGACCGCGGCCGGCCCGGACAGCCGATCGTCCCCTGTGGTCAGCACGCTCGCCCCGGTGGCGGGCGCCGCGCACAGCGGCCCGATGAGCACGGTCCAGCAGGTCCGCTCGGCCCGGCGCAGCCGGCGGACCGGGGACGCAGCGGTCATGGACGGCCGGGCCCGGCGGGGTCCCTACCGTCGTCAAGGTCGCCGTCGGGGCCGTCATCGGGGCCGGGTTCTGAGCGGATGAGCGCTTCCGCCTGGATCCGAACGACGGCCCGTACCGTGGCCGGGTCCACCTCCGCGGGAAGCATCACCTCCACCGTCACCCGCCGGGCGAGCCCCGCCGCGCTGTCCTCGTCCTCGGTGTCCGTCCCGTCGGCCGTCCCGCCGGTGGCGGCGTCGCCGCGCAGGCAACGCCTGAGATAGCCGACGGCGTCCCGCAGGCCGCGCTGGACGGCCATGTCGGTCGCCGTCGAGAGCACCGTGAAGGCGATCTGGCCGAGCACGGACAGCCCGATGGTGAGATACACATGGGTGTCGACCGCGGGCGCCCCACTGACGTCGTCGAAGAACTCCCCGGCGCCGGGCACCCGCCGACGGGCGCGCGTCTCCTCTGCGAACTCCTCGAAGAGCTCCTCGTGTTCGTCCTCGGCGACGGCGCGCGCCGAGGCGTCGACCATCGTCAGGATCCGCTCGATGGCGGCGTCGTCCAGCTCCGTCATGTCCGTCATGCGTTCCCCCGGTGGGCCACGCCCCCGGCGGGGCGTGTGACGCCTGTACGGTAGCCCGACCGGGGGAGATGATGTGATGATTTACCACACATAGGCGAATTCATCGTGCATCTCGCGTATGCCCGCCGGTGCGCATGGCTGATGGAGGCCGTCAGCTCGCACGGCGCGGGGGCCGGCGCGTGCGGGTCCACTCCACCAGCTCCTGGGCCGTCCAGGTGGTGATGACGCGCTCCGCCGGCACCCCGCATTGCGCGGCCCGGGCGCATCCGTTGCGCTGCCAGTCGAGCTGGCCGGGCGCGTGGGCGTCGGTGTCGATGGAGAAGAAGGTCCCCGCCCGGACGGCCTCGCGCAACAGCCTGCGCGGTGGATCCAGCCGCTCCGGACGGCAGTTGATCTCTACGGCGGTGCCCGTCTCCGCGCAGGCGCCGAAGACCTCCTCAGGGTCGAAGGCGGACTCGGGGCGCTTTCCGCCGAGCAGCCGTCCGGTGCAGTGGCCCAGCACATCGACCAGCGGATCGCTGACGGCGGTGACCATCCGGCGGGTCATGGGGCGGGCGTCCATCCGCAGCTTGGAGTGGACCGAGGCCACCACCACATCCAGCCGGTCCAGCAGCTCCGGCTCCTGGTCCAGGGAGCCGTCGGGGAGGATGTCCACCTCGATCCCGGTGAGCAGCTGAAAAGGAGCCAGCTTCGCGCGCAGCTCCGCCACCACGTCCAGCTGGGCGCGCAGCCGGTCCGCCGAGAGGCCGCGGGCCACCGTCAGCCGCGGGGAATGGTCGGTGAGCACCGCCCATGCGTGCCCCAGCCGCGCCGCCGTACGGGCCATCAGCTCGATCGGGGAACCGCCGTCGGACCAGTCGGAGTGCATATGGCAGTCCCCGCGCAGCGCGGCGCACAGCTTCGCCGCGTCCTCGTCGGGCTCGGACTCGGCCTCGGCGGCCCCGGCCTCAAGGTTCGCCAGATACCCGGGCACCTCGCCCTTCAGCGCCTCCTTGACCACCTGGGAGGTCTTCGGCCCGAGCCCCTTGAGCGACCGGAGGGTGCCGTTCGCGGCACGCCGCTCCACCTCCTGGGGGTCCAGGCCGGCGAGCACCGCCTGGGCCGTGCGGAAGGCACGCACCCGGTAGGTCGGCGCCTGGGCGCGCTCCAGGAGAAACGCGATCCGGTCCAGGGCCTCCAGGGGGTCCATCGCGCGCTCCTCGCTGTGTGCGGCGTCCGCGCTGTGTGTGCGGCGCGTCTCAGGCGCGGCGGTTCGGGCGTCGGCCGGGGGGCTGGTGGGGTTCGGGACGTGCCGTCAGCTCGGCGATGTCGCAGGTCCGGGGGGTCTTTTCGGAGACGGTGAGGGGCTGGCCGTAGTGCCGGATCTCCATGGGGGCGCCCTCGGTCAGGGAGTAGGTGACACTGCGGCCGGTGATCTCCACGCGCAGCCTGCGGCCCAGCACCTGCATGGTGAAGGCGAGCCGGGCCAGCTTCTCGGGCAGCTTCGGCGAGAACTCCAGCCTGCCGTCGCGGTGCCGCATCCCGCCGAACCCGGCGACCAGGGCGATCCAGGTGCCGGCGAGCGAGGCGATGTGCAAACCGTCGCGGGTGTTGTGCTCCAGGTCCTTCAGGTCCATCAGGGCTGCCTCGCCCAAGTAGTCGTAGGCGAGCCGCAGATGGCCGACCTCGGCGGCCATGACGGCCTGGGTGCACGCGGACAGGGAGGAGTCCCGGACCGTCAGCCGCTCGTAGTAGTCGAAGTTGCGTGCCTTCTCCTCCTCGGTGAAGCACTCGCCGCGCAGATACATCGCCAGCACCAGATCGGCCTGTTTGACGACCTGTTTGCGGTACATGTCGAAGTAGGGGAAGTTGAGCATCAGCGGGTACTGGTCGGCGCGCATGCCCTGGAAGTCCCACTCCTGGTGGCCGGTGAAGTCCGCGGACTGCTCATGGACGCCCAGGGTCTTGTTGTACGGGACCGACATGGACTCGGCCGCGTCCCGCCAGGCGGCGGCTTCCTCGTCGTCGACGCCCAGTTCGGAGCCCTTGTCCGGGTGGCGTTCGATGATGTCGGCGGCGGCCCGCAGGTTCGACTGGGCCATGAGGTTGGTGTAGATGTTGTCGTCGGCGATGGCGCTGTACTCGTCGGGGCCGGTCACCCCGTCGATGTGAAAGCGGCCGTGGTGGTCGTGGTGGCCGAGGGAGCGCCACAGCCGGGCGGTCTCCACCAGCAGTTCCACGCCGGTCTCGCGCTCGAACTCTTCGTCGCCGGTGGCGGCCACATAGCGCACCACCGCGTCCGCCACATCGGCGTTGACGTGGAAGGCCGCGGTGCCGGCCGGCCAGTATCCGGAGCATTCGGAGCCTTCGATGGTGCGCCAGGGGAAGGTGGCGCCGTCGTGGCCCAGCTGCTGGGCCCGCTCCCGGGCGGCGGGCAGGATGGACTGGCGCCAGCGCAGCGCCTCGGCCACGGACTCGGGGAAGGTGTAGGTGAGCAGGGGCAGGACGAAGGTGTCGGTGTCCCAGAAGGTGTGGCCGTCGTAGCCGGAGCCGGTGAGGCCCTTGGCGGGGATGGCCCGTTCCTCGGCGCGGGCGCCGGCCTGCAGGACGTGGAAGAGCGCGAAGCGCACGGCCTGCTGGATCTCGGCGTCGCCCTCGACCTCCACATCGGCGCAGGACCAGAAGTCCTCCAGCCATGCGCGCTGCTGGTCCACCAGGCCGCGCCAGCCGGTGCTGGCGGCCCCGGCGAGCGCGGCCTCGACCTGGTCCCGTACGGCGGGCAGCGAGCGGGCGCCCGACCAGCCGTAGGCCACCAGCTTCTCCAGCCGCAGGACCTGGCCCGGTTCCAGCACCGAGGTGACGGTCAGGCGGGCGACGTCATCGCCGCTCTCGCTGGCGTGGCGGGTGGGCGGCGGCCCGGTGATCAGGTGGTCGGCGGCGACCGCGACCCGCAGGCCGCTGTCCTCGGTGCAGTGGACCAGCCGCAGCCGCTTGTCGTTGGCGGCGTTCTCCTCGGGGTTCAGCGGGGATTTTAGGGCCTCGGCCACCCGGGGGTCACCGGCGCGCTCGGGAAGCTGCTCGTTGGCGACCAGTTCGGACTGGACGACGACGCGGATCTGGGCGTCGACGGCCTCCACCTCGTAGGCGACGGCGGCGATGGCCCGCTGGGTGAGGGAGACCAGCCGGGTGGACCGGACCCGCACACTGGTGCCGGAGGGGGAGGTCCATTCGCAGGTGCGGTGCAGCACCCCGGCGCGCAGGTCGAGCACGCGCTCGTGGGAGCGCAGCCGTCCGTAGCGCAGGTCGAAGGGCTCGTCGTCCACCAGCAGCCGGATGATCTTGCCGTTGGTTACGTTGATCATGGTCTGGCCGGCCTCGGGATAGCCGAAGCCGGCCTCGGCGTAGGGCAGCGGACGCCGTTCGTAGACGCCGTTGAGATAGGAGCCGGGGAGGCCGTGGGGCTCCCCCTCGTCGAGGTTGGCGCGCCAGCCGATGTGGCCGTTGGAGAGCGCGAAGACCGATTCGCTCTGGGGCAGCAGATCGAGCCGGAGATCGATCTCCCGCAGCACCCAGGGGTCGACGACATATGAGGAATCGGTGATCACGAGTCGTCCTCCAGCAGCTCGGCGAGATCCTTGACCACGATGCCCGCGCCGTGTGCGCGCAGCGCGTCGGCCTGGCCCACCCGGTCCACGCCGACGACACAGCCGAAGTGCCCCGAGCGCCCGGCCTCCATGCCCGCCAGGGCATCCTCGAAGACGGCGGCCGCCTCGGGGGCGGTGTCCAGCTCCCGTCCGGCCTCCAGGAAGGTGTCGGGGTGCGGTTTGCCGGGCAGCTTGCGCTCGGCCGCGACCACACCGTCGATCCGCACCTCGAAGAGGTCCTCGATACCGGCGGCGATCAGCACATCGCGGCAGTTGGCACTGGAGGAGACGACCGCGGTCCGCAGGCCCTCGGCGCGCGCGGCCTCCACGAAGCGCACCGAGCCCGGGTACGCCTCGACTCCCTCCTCACGGATCTTCTCCAGGACCAGGATGTTCTTGCGGTTGCCCAGGCCGTACACGGTGTCCGCGTCGGGCGGATCGTCCGGCCCGCCCTCGGGCAGATCGATGTCCCGGGAGGCCAGGAAGGTGCGCACCCCGTCGGCGCGCGGACGGCCGTCCACGTACTCGTCGTAGTCGCCGGCCGAGTCGAAGGGACGGAAGGAGGGGCCGTCGCGCCGCCGCAGGAACTCGTCGAACATCTGTTTCCACGCCGCCGCGTGCACCACGGCGGTCCTGGTCAGCACGCCGTCGAGGTCGAACAGGCAGGCCCGGATGGAATCGGGCAGGCTGAGCTTGGTCATGGCCCCCGATTCCCCAGGGAACGCCGGAATATGCGGGGCGTGGCCGGGGGGGGAACGGGGCCTTCCGCCACTCGGCGCGGCGCGGCCGTCACTCAGCGCGGTACGACGGTGCGCCCCTCGCGGCGGGAGCGGTCGGCGGCCTCCAGGACCGCGACGACCTCGCGGCCGAACCGCACGTCGCAGGGGTCGGCCGCGCCGCCATCGCGGGCGCCGCTCAGCAGCCGGTCGACGGCCGTGGCGAAGGCCGCCACCGCGGTGGTCCCGGCGTCGGGGACCACGGCGATCCCCCGCTCTCCGTAGAAGTCGCAGGAGAATCCCTGGGCGGCGGGCCGGGCGTCCAGGGTGAGCGCGAGCGTGCCGATGGCGCCGGACTGGTGGCGCAGCAGCACATGCGCAGCGCCGCGCGGCCCGTCCAGGGCGGTGACCTCGGCCACCGGGCCGAGGACCGGGAGCAGGACGGACAGGGAGTGCGGGCCGACGTCCCACAGTCCGCCGCGCTCCCGCCGCCAGTGGGATCCGCCGTAGTGGCCGCCGGGCTGGAAGATCGAGGCGAAGGCGGTGGCACGGCCACCGTCCCAGCCACCGGCCGCCGCGGTCTCCTGGAGGAAGGTCTCGACGGGCGCCGCGAAGCGGTTGGTGAAGAACACGATGGAGGCCAGTGCGCGCTCGTCCACGGCGCGCACGATCCGGTCGGCCTCCTCGGTGCCGAAGGCCAGCGGCTTGTCCAGGAGCAGATGGCGCCCGGCCAGCGCGGCCCGCTCGGCGAGGTCGCTTTGGATGTCCGGCGGGAGGGCGATGGCCACGGCGTCCACGTCGGCGATCAGCGCGTCGGCGTCGGCGTGGGCGCGGGTGCCCCAGCGGTCCGCCAGCGCCCGCGCCTTCGCCGGGTCGCGGCCCCAGACCCCGGCCAGTTCGGCCACCGGGTGCGCGGCGAGCGCCGCCGCGTGGGTCTCGGCCGCCCAGTGTCCGGTGCCCAGCAGTCCGAACCGCACTGTCCGTCCCCCTCCGCGCGAAGTTCCGGGGCCTTCCCCGGAGTCGGCCGCGATCCTACGCCGTGCGGCCCACCCGCTTCGGCCGAGGGCGGTACGCCCCTCCCCCGCTTGGCCGCTGGCGGATGCCGGTGGGCGGGGGCGGTGCCAGGGTGAGGCCATGGCCGGCCACGGTGCGGGTGACGGCCGAAGCCCACCCTCACCGCTGGAGGAACCCGTGGCCCGTGGCTCGTCCCGCTCCCACTCCCGCGCGCTCCGGCGGCGCGCCACGGTCCGGGCCGCGGTGGTCCTGCTGCTGTGCGGGGCCGCGGTACCGTCCTGCGCCTCCACCAGCGAGCACCGGCCCGACCGGGCGAAGTCGGCGTCGGCGCGGCAGAGCGCGCTGGAGGCGGCCGCCGCGGCGAAGAAGAAGGCGGCGCTGGCCCGGCTGCTGCCGGGGATGCCGCCCCCGCTGGACCCCCATGACCTCTATGCGGCCGACCGGCCGGGGAAGCTGTCCCGGGCGGTGAAGGACTTTCCGTCGCGGGTGTACGTGCCCAATACGCTCTCGGACACGGTGAGCGTCATCGACCCGAGGAAGTTCAAGGTCGTCCGCACCATCCAGGTGGGCCATCAGCCGCAGCACGTGGTGCCCTCGTGGGACCTGAAGACGCTGTGGGTCAACAACGACCTGGGCAACACCCTCACCCCGATCGACCCCGCCAGCGGCCGGGTCGGCCGCCCGGTGGACGTCCATGACCCGTACAACCTCTACTTCACCCCGGACGGTAAGTACGCCGTGGTGATGGCCTCCATGGACCGGGCGCTGGTCTTCCGGGACGCGCACACCATGAAGGTGGTCAAGTCCGTGCCGGCGAACTGCTATGGCGTCAACCACGCCGACTTCTCGCCGGACGGGCGCTACTTCATCGTCTCGTGCGAGTTCTCCGGTGAGCTGCTGAAGGTGGACACCGCGAAGAAGAAGGTGGTCGCCAAGCAGCGGCTGCCGATCGCCGGGGCCATGCCGCAGGACGTCAAGATCTCGCCCAACGGCAAGACGTGGTACATCGCCGACATGGTGGCGAACGGCCTGTGGGTGCTCAACGGCGACACCTTCGGCAAGCCGCGGCTGCTGCCCACCGGAAAGGGCACCCACGGCCTGTACGTCAGCCGCGACTCCCGTTCGATGTACATCTCCAACCGCGGCGAGGGCACCATCTCGGTACTGTCCTTCAAGACCGGCAAGCTGGTGCAGCGGTGGCGGCTCCCCGGCGGCGGCAGCCCCGACATGGGCGGGGTGTCCAGCGACGGCAAGGTGCTGTGGCTCTCGGGCCGCTACAACGCCGAGGTCTACGCGATCGACACCCGCAACGGCCGGCTGCGCGCCCGGATCCCGGTCGGCGGCGGCCCGCACGGGCTCGCGGTCTACCCCCAGCCCGGCCGCTACTCCCTCGGCCACACCGGAATCTTCCGCTGAGGCGCCCTCCCCGCAGGCGCCACGGGCGGCTGTGAGGCCCTGCACAGCCATCTGCATAGGCTACCTATATAGAGGCATGATATAAATATAGATGTGGAATACACGCAGCAGTCCGGCCCCCGGGAACCCGACGTCCCCGCGACCCGTGAGCAGGTCGCGGAGGCGCTGGAGCAGCTGGCGTTCCTCGCGGTGCGCCATCTGACCAACCGGGACATCAGCTTCACCACGGCCTCGACCCTCGGCCGGCTCAGCCGGGAGGGGCCGTCCCGACTGACGGCCCTGGCCGCCGACGAGGGCGTCACCCAGCCCTCGATGACCCAGCTGATCCAGCGACTGGAGCGGCAGGGTCTGGTGACCCGGGTCGACGATCCGCACGACGGGCGGGTGGTGCTGGTGGCGATCACCGACGCCGGGCGGGAGCTGCTCGCCGAGCGGCGCCGCGGCCGTACGAACCGGCTCGCCGAACTGCTGGCCACCCTCTCCCCCGAGGACCAACAGGCACTCGCCACCGCCGTCCACGCCGCCGCCCCCGCCTTCCAGCGGCTGGTCGACAACGCGGCACGGGCACGGAAGTCCCCGGGGAGTACCGCTTCCTGATCAACCGGCACCCTGCCGCGCCACGGCATTGCCATGTCGTCACGGCTGGGACCCTGAACGACGGAGCATCCTTTGTCCGCTCATCCCAGCGCCCCCAACCCCTTCAAGCAGCCGAAGGCCGTATGGGCGGTCGCCTTCGCCTGCGTGATCTCCTTCATGGGCATCGGCCTCGTGGATCCGATCCTGCCCTCCCTCTCCTCCCAGCTGCATGCCACGCCGAGCCAGGTGTCGCTGCTGTTCACCAGCTATCTGGTGGTGACCGCCGTCGCCATGCTGGTCACCGGGTTCGTCTCCAGCCGCATCGGTGCCAAGCGCACCCTGGTGGCCGGTCTGGTGCTCATCGTGCTGTTCAGCGCGGCGGCCGGGGCGTCCGGCAGCATCGACGGGATCGTCGGCTTCCGCGCCGGATGGGGCCTGGGCAACGCCCTGTTCATCGCCACCTCCCTCGCTGTCATCGTCGGCTCGGCCAGCGGTGGCTTCGCGGGCGCGATCATCCTCTACGAGACCGCCCTGGGCATCGGCATCGCGATCGGGCCGCTGCTCGGCGGTGAGCTCGGCGGGATCAGCTGGCGCGGGCCGTTCTTCGGCGTCTCGGCCCTGATGGCCATCGCGCTGATCGCGACCATCGTGCTGGTCCAGCCCACCCCGACCCCGGCGCGCCGGGCCTCCATCGCCGACCCGATCAAGGCGCTGCGCCACCGCGGACTGCTCACCATGGGGCTGACCGCGCTCTGCTACAACTGGGGCTTCTTTACGGTGCTGGGCTACGCGCCGTTCCCGATGGACCTGGGCACCCATGAGCTCGGCTATGTCTTCACCGGCTGGGGTCTGCTCGTCGCCTTCTTCTCGGTCTTCGGCGCCCCGTGGCTGCAGGCGCGCCTCGGCATAGCCCGCTCCCTGTATCTGAACCTGGCGCTGTTCGCGCTCGACATCCTCGTCATCGGCCTGTTCACCGACTCCAAGACGACGCTGATCGTGGCGGTGATCGTGGCCGGCGCCTTCATCGGGATCAACAACACCATCACCACCCAGGCGGTGATGACCGTCGCCCCTGTGGAGCGGCCCGTCGCCTCCGCCTCCTACGGTTTCGTCCGCTTCATCGGCGGCGGTCTGGCCCCGTACGCCGCGGGCAAGATCGCCGAGCACAGCGGGGTGCATCTGCCCTTCTACATCGGGGCCGCGGCGGTCGCGCTGGGCATCGGCGTCCTGGCCACCGGCCATTCGCTGCTCGCCGAGGCCGAGCGCGTCCAGGCGGCGGAGGCGGCCGGACACACCCCGGCCGAGGAGCGGCGGGAGACGCTGGAGAAGCAGGCGCTGGCCGAGGAACTCGGCTCGGCCGGCTGATCCGAGGGACGGGCCCGGCACGATGCGCGGGCCAGGTATGGACCAATTCGGGGGGCTCCAGTACGGTGCGCACACCATCGAACGGGGGCCCTTCCGAGGAGTGGCATGGCTTCCTTACGGTCCCCCCAGCGCATCGCCGGGCTCCGGTTCGCCGTACCCGCGGCCGTGGCGGTCGCGGGTCTCGCGTTCGCCTGGCCCGCGGACGCCGCGTTCATCTGGGACGGCGACGCCTCCGGCGGCACCAAGATCTACGGCCTGCTGAACTGCGACTCCCCCGGCAGTGTCACCGCCGTCTCGGACACGCAGCGCGGCAAGATCTGGAAGTACGACAAGCCGAGCGGCAGCAGTCGCTGCGAAAGCCACGGCATCGCCGTGGGCGGCTCGAAGTACGCCTTCCAGAACGGCGGGACCTACTGGTTCGGCTGGTCGAGCAAGCTCTCCAGCACGGTCGACAACAACGCCACCTTCCAGTGGAAGTCCTACGGGGATCACATCCAGAACTGGCCGGTGGTCCTGAAGACGCTCGGCGGCCGGACCACGATGATCCAGCGGCAGCCCGGCAACCAGGTCTTCACCATCTGGTCGACCCCGGCCTCGGCGAACACGTGGAACCACTACACCATCGGGCTGCATCTGTCCGACGAGACCAAGGGCGGCTGGGTCGAGCTCTGGGTCAACGGTCAGCAGCAGAAGTTCAGCGACGGCACCACCCGGTGGGCCTGCCGCACCTTCGACAGCAGCAACGACCCCAAGTGGGGGGTGTACGGGGCCGAGAACAGCCGGGTGGTCAACTACCTCGACGACCTCAAGGTCGGCACCACACGCGGTGACGTCGACTGACCCCCAAGCCCGTGCCCGAGCCCCCGCCGGCCCGTTTCCCCCTCAGATCCGCCAGGAGCGGATGCGGCCGGCCGCGTCGAACACATCGGCCTTGCTGGAGAGGATGTCGCGGACCAGATCGATCAGCGCCCCGTACGGCGGGTCGATGCCCTCGCCCGAAGCGTGCATATAGGCGACCGCGGTCGCGGCGGCGAACCGCGCGTTGCTCGCCGGGAGCGGTCTGAGCAGCGCGATGGTGTGCAGCAGGGCCGCGGCCCGCCACGCCGGGTCGGGATCGACCCCCAGGCGCGGCGGGTCCACACGGTGGCGGGCGACGGCGGCGACCAGACCCGAGAAGTCCGAAATGGCCGGCTGTTCCGGCATGACTTCCTCATGGCGCTGCAGCAGCCAGGGGACGTCGATATGCAGCAGCGGGGCCATGGTCAGGCGGCCTGCCCGGGATGGCGGTGCTCATCGTCGGGAAACGCGTCCGCGAAGGCGTCCGCGTTGTCCGCGAAGAACCGCCGGAAGACCTCGGCGCCCTCCTGCAGAGCGCGGTGCCGTGCGATGTCGGCCACGGTCGCCTCCCGGACGAGGGCCTTCATCGTCGTACCGCGTTCCTTGGCGATCTGGCGGAGGTCCTCAAGTTCCCGATCGCTGAATTCCACGTTGAGTGCTGACATGCGGGACACCCTACTCACCAGGTACCCCGTCAGCAATCGCCCCAGCTCAGATCATGTTTTTGTAGGTACTTGACAAACCATTTCCGCCATTACGGGAGGCTGCGTCCGGGGACCGGTCCGCCCTCGGGTCCCAGCCGGACAAATGGTTCGCGCACCTCACGGCCCGTCAGGCTCCGGTAGGCGGCGGGGCGGCGGAAGGCGTCCCCCCAGGTCTCCCGGCGCCGGTAGTCGCGCAGCGCGTCGAGGTCGAAGGCCGCCGGATAGACCCCCTCGGCCTCGCCCGCCTCGACCACCAGGGTGTCCCGCGACCGCCCGCCGGCGAAGGCGATGCCGTCGTGGGCGACGGAGTGACCCCAGCCGGGACCGGCGTAGTTGGCCATGGCCATACCGGTCATGTTCTCCCCCGCGCGGGAGCGGAACTGGGAGAGCCGGTTGATCTCCAGCTCACACGCGTTCGGAGTGAGGACGATCTCGGCTCCGGCGAGCATCAGGGCGCGGGCGCTCTCCGGGAACTCGCGGTCGTAACAGATCATCGCCCCGGTCATCACCTCGCCCACCGCCGTGTCCAGCGCGCACACCTCGAACCCCTCCCCCGGGGTCAGCGCGGCCTCGGGCAGGTCGAAGACGCAGGTGTGCACCTTGGCGTAGGTCAGGACCAGACGGCCGTGCCGGTCGATGAGGGACAGGGTGTTGCGCGGCGCTCCGTCCCAGCGCTCCAGATAGGTGAGCGCGATGGCCATCTCCAGTTCGGCGGCCAGCTCACGGAAGCGGGTGACGAAGGGCGAGTCGCGGGTGATCGGCTCGCCGAGCCAGACCCCCCGGGGCCGCGGCGCCGTCGCGGCCCCGTCCCACAGCGACGGATGGCGGTAGCGATCGCCGCGGGCGAAGCCGTCCGGGACGGAGCAGCTGTAGCCATTGCTCCACATCTCTGGGAAGAGCGCGATGTCCGCGCCCATGGCCCCGGCCCGGCGGCAGGCCGCCTCGCCGAGGGCGAGGTTCACGGACAACTCGGTTCCGGGCGGGGCGAGTTGAAGCAGTGCGACGGTGAGGGTGGTCATGACGGATGCCTCCTTCGGTATCTGACGACGTGCGGACGGTGCGAAGGAGGTGTCCGGGCGGCCCCCGAGGGCGGGGTGGGTGTCACAGCATGCCGCCACGCTACCCGCGGGCGGGGGAGTTGACGAGGGGGCGGGAGGCGGGCCGTCGCCCCCGGATCCCGGCGGCGGGAAGCGGGTAGAGCTGCCCGTACGGCGTGATCGCCGAAAGGGACCGATCAAGCAGAACAAGGGAATGGGGTATGCGGTGAGGATCGAGTCGGCCGAGGTCGTCATCACCAGTCCGGGTCGCAATTTCGTCACCTTGCGCATCGTCACCGAGGACGGGGTCACGGGCCTGGGGGACGCCACGCTCAACGGCCGTGAGCTGGCCGTCGCCTCGTATCTGCGGGACCACGTGGTGCCGCTGCTGCTCGACCGGGACGCCTCGCGCATCGAGGACACCTGGCAGTATCTGTACCGCGGGGCGTACTGGCGGCGCGGTCCGGTGACCATGGCCGCCATCGCGGCCGTCGACACGGCGCTGTGGGACATCAAGGCAAAGGCCGCCGGGATGCCGCTGTACCAGCTGCTGGGCGGGGCCTCGCGCAGCGGGGCGCTGGCCTACGGACACGCCTCCGGCCGGGACGTCCCCGAGTTGCTCGACTCCATCCGCGCCCATCTGGAGCAGGGCTATCGCGCGATCCGCGTGCAGACCGGCATCCCGGGGCTGGCCTCGGTCTACGGGGTGGCCTCCTCCAGCGCGGGCGGCGGGGAGCGATACGACTACGAACCCGCGCGCCGGGGGTCGGGGCCCCGCGTGCTGCCCGCCGAGGAGAGCTGGGACACCCGGGCCTACCTGCGCCATGTGCCGACGGTGTTCGAGGCCGTACGGCAGGAGTTCGGCCCGGAGCTGCCGCTGCTGCACGACGGCCACCACCGGATGACACCCATCCAGGCGGCCCGGCTCGGCAAGGCGCTGGAGCCGTACGACCTGTTCTGGCTGGAGGACGCCACGCCCGGCGAGGACCAGGCGGCGCTGCGGCTCATCCGGCAGCACACCACCACCCCGCTGGCCATCGGCGAGGTCTTCAACCACGTCCACGACTACACCACCCTGCTGAACGAGCGGCTGATCGACTACGTGCGCTCGGCGGTGACCCACACCGGCGGGGTCACCGCCATGCGCAAACTGCTGGACCTGGCCGCGGTCTACGGAATCAAGTCCGGCATCCACGGCCCGACCGACATCTCCCCCGTGGGCATGGCCGCGGCGCTCCATCTGGATCTGGCCATCCACAACTTCGGCATACAGGAGTACATGCCGCACACCGCCGACACCCTGGAGGTCTTCCGCACCTCCTTCCGCTTCGAGGACGGGCTGCTGCACCCGTCCGACACCCCGGGCCTGGGCGTCGAGCTGGACACCGAGGCCGCCGGACGCTTCCCGTACCAGCCCGCCTATCTGCCGGTGAACCGGCTGGCGGACGGCACGGTGCACGACTGGTGAGCGGGGGTACGGTGAGCGTCGCAGCAGGAGAGAAGAGGGAGCATGGAGCAGCGTGAGTTCGGCCGGCTCGGCCGGAAGGTCTCGGTCGTGGGCCTGGGAACCTGGCAGCTGGGCGCGGACTGGGGCGAGGTCGGCGAGCAGGACGCCCTGGCCGTGCTGGAGGCGGCCGTCGAAGCGGGCGTGACGTTCTTCGACACCGCCGATGTGTACGGGGACGGGCGCAGCGAGCAGCTCATCGGGCGGTATCTGCGGGAGCGGCCGGACGCCGGGATCTTCGTGGCGACCAAGATGGGGCGGCGGCTGCCGCAGCTCGAGGAGAACTACACCCTGGACAATTTCCGCGCCTGGACCGACCGGTCGCGGGCCAATCTCGGGGTGGACACCCTGGATCTGGTGCAGCTGCACTGCCCGCCGTCCTCGGTGCACTCCTCGGAAGCGGTCTTCGACGCGCTGGACACGCTGGTGGCGGAGGAGCGTGTGGCGGCGTACGGGGTGAGCGTCGAGACGTGTGCGGAGGCGCTGGCGGCGATCGCGCGGCCTGGAACGGCGAGCGTGCAGATCATCCTCAACCCGTTCCGGCTCAAGCCGCTGGAGGAGGTGGTGCCGGCGGCGCGGGAGGCCGGTGTGGGGATCATCGCGCGGGTGCCGCTGGCGTCCGGTCTGCTGTCGGGGAAGTACACCAGGGACACCGTCTTCGCCGAGAACGACCACCGCACCTTCAACCGGCACGGCGAGATGTTCGACCAGGGCGAGACCTTCTCCGGCGTGGGCTTCGAGGAGGGTCTGGAGGCGGCGGTGGAGTTCGCGGAGCTGGCGCCTGAGGGAGCCACCCCCGCGCAGACCGCGCTGCGGTGGATCGTCCAGCAGCCGGGCGTCACCTCGGTCATCCCGGGGGCGCGTTCGCCCGAGCAGGCTCGGGCGAACGCGGACGCGGCGGGGCTGCCCCCGCTGCCCGGCGCCACGCTGGACGCCGTCGGCGACCTGTACGACCGGCGGCTCCGGCCCCGGGTGCACCCTCGCTGGTAGCGGTGGCCCGAGGGGCTCAGAAGCCTGCGTTCGCCGCCCACGCCGTCAGTTCGCGCTGGGCGGCGGCGCGCAGCTCCGCCGAGGGTGCGACCGTGCCGTCGGCGATCAGCGCGTAGTGCACGGTGCCGGTGCCCGCGTCGGCCGGGGCGGAGAGCACCAGCCGGCGCGCGTCGGTGCCGCCGGGCTCCGCGGCGGTGGCGATGGGGTGGTCGGCGGTGTGGCCGTGCGCGGTGTACGCGGGCGGCCCGGTGACGGTGCCCAGATCGGAGACGACGGTGGTCCGGGCGGGGTCGAAGTCGCGGGGCAGACGCAGTTCGGTGGGCGCTTCGGTGCCGTCGTCGGAGCGCCATACCAGCATGCCGTAGCGGCCGGCGCCGGTCAGCTCGGCCACGTTCGGCAGGCTGCTGGGGATGCGGTTCCAGCTGAGCGTGGTGGAGCCGTCGCGTGAGCGGTCCTCGAAGGTGAAGGCGAGGGTGCGGCCCGCGACGGCGCGCGGATAGAGCCGGTCGAGCAGCCGTGCGTCCTGGCGCAGCACGGCGTTGCCGGAGTCGTCGAGGCGGACGGCCGAGAGGTCCTCGCCGTTCCAGGCGTCGCCCTCGGTGAGGACCTTGCCGGTGTTGCCGTTCATGGCCTCGTGGTGGCGGCCGCTGTAGATGTCCCACTGCCACTGGGTGGAGGAGAGCACGGCACCGGAGGCGGCCGGCCGGGTCCACCAGGTGGCGCCGGGGAGCCGGGAGTCCAGTGCCTGGTACATGCCCTTGACGACGGTGGGGGCCTTGTCGGAGGTGAAGCCGGTCAGCGGATGGCCGAACTCGCTCATGACGGCCGGAAGGTCCAGGGCGGTGGAGCGGTCGCGCAGGGCGCCGAAGTCGCCCGCGTACTGGCCGTCGGCCGCCTTGCCGGGCATGAAGATCCCGGAGATGGCCTTCTGGTCGTAGTAGTGGGTGTTGAAGACGTAGTCGGGGCCGGGCTTTCCGGCGTCGAGGAGTCCGCCCTCCTGGCGCTGGAAGTCCAGGTTGGAGTTCCAGAACATATTGGGCTCCACGAAGGCGGGCTTGTCCTGCCAGCCCGCGGCGTCCATACCGGCGCGGAACTTCTCGTAGAAGGGCCACAGCACGCTCTTCTCCCAGGTGCGGCTGTTCTGGCCGTCGTCGTACGCGCCCGCGTACGGCTCGTTGAGCGGATCGAAGCCGGCGACGCGGGTGAACTGCTCGTCGGTGAGGTGCCGGGCGAGGTAGGTCATGGTCGTCTCGGCGGTGGCCAGGAAGGCGTCCTGGACCCGGACGGTGCCCGCGCCGGTGGTCAGGGCGCGGTTGCGCCAGAAGTCGCGGGTGGCGTTCATGACCGCCTGGTTCTGGGTGATGTTCTGGCCCCAGTGCACGCAGATGCCGCAGGACTCCTTGGGGTATCCGCCCGCGTCGATGACCCATTTCGGCGCGCCGTCACCGCTGTACCAGCTGTCCTTGTCGAAGAGACGGCCGGAGTACAGGTCCTGGTGGAAGTCGGGGAAGACCCGGATTCCGGCGTCCAGGAACGCCGTCATCTGCGCGGTGGCCTTCTCCAGATAGGCGGTGTCCACCTGGCCGGGCTCGGGCTCGGCGTGGGCCCAGGACAGCAGGAAGCGCACCGCGTTGGCTCCGGCCAGGTTCCGCATGGCGGCGGCGGATGTCCTGGCGTCGGCGGTGGAGGCGAACGGGAGCCCGCCGTTCTCCTCCAGTTTGGTCTCGCCGGACACATTGAAGCCGCGCAGCACGACCTCGCGGCCGTGTCCGTCGGCGAACCGGGTGCCGTCCACGGTCATCTGGTCCGCCGCCCGGCCGTCGAACCAGGGCGCCTCGGCCGCGGCCGCCGGAGTGCCCGGGGCCGCGGCCGCCACCAGCAACGCAGCGGCCACCCCGAGCAACCGGGTGCGACCCGGTCGGGGGCGGCCGATCCGTATCCCTCGCGTCTCATGAGTCGGCATGGACCTACCGTCCAGTAGATCTGAGGGATCGTCAACTACTCATGCACAGAACCGAGTTCGTGCCTGCAGGGGATATGGCTACCGCTGGAATCCGGCTACTGCTGGAATCCCGCGCCCAGGGCCGCACCGGCCTCCGGCGCCCCGAGGGAGTCGGGCCCGAAGGAGACGACCCCGCCCGTGGTGAGGCCGCCGGACTGGCCGCGCAGCACCCATGCCGCACCGCTGGTGGACTGGGCGCCGTCCTCGTCGGGGGCGCCCACCGCCAGGTCGTCCTTGCCGTCGCCGTCGGTGTCGGCGAGCCGGACCGCCATGGCGAAGTGGTCGCCCGCCTCCGCGGCGCCGGGGACACCGGCGGTGTCCTGGGTGAACGCCTGGGCTCCGGTGCCGGACAGCCCGCCCCGGCCGCCGTAGAGCTGGACGACGCTGCCCGCCTCCTTCTGGCCGGCTTCGAGGGCCTCGTACGGGATGCCGACGGCGATGTCCGCGTAGCCGTCGCCGTTGACGTCGCCGGAGCTGAGCGAGTAGCCGAACTGGTCGCCGTCCTCGTTGACGCCGGGGACGCCCGCGGTGTTCTGGTCGATGGTCGTGGTGCGGGTGGTGCTCGGCCCCGAGGCGGTGCCGTAGAGGACCTTCAGGGTGCCGTGGTCGTACGGCAGGTCCTCGACGACGTTCCCCGGGACCGTGCGCAGCACCAGATCGCCGTGGCCGTCCTTGTCGACGTCGCCGATGGTCGCGGAGGCGGCGTCGGTGAGGTCCTTGACCTTCGGCGACAGGCCCTTGTCGTCCCCCTTGAAGAACAGGCTGGACTCGGACATCTCCTCGAAGGCGTGGGTGGAGACGAGGTCGTCCTTGCCGTCGCCGGTGATGTCGCCCGCGGTCAGACTGGTCGGCCCGTCGAACCTGCCGGTGTCGGAGAACGAGCTGCCCGCGTCCTTGCCGTCGCGGGTGAACGGGCCGAGACGGACGCGCAGGCCGGTCTTCTCGTCCTCCGAGCCCTCGTCGACGGTGACCACATCGACCAGGTCGGCCTTGCCGTCGCCGTTGAAGTCACCGCCCACGATGTCGCTGGAGCCCCAGTGGTCGCCGTTGCCGGCGGGCAGCTGGGTGCCACCGGTCAGGCCGTTCGCCGAACCCCACAGGACCGTGATGGCCGGGGAGTCACCGGCCTGGACCGCCAGATCGGTGTAGCCGTCGCCGTCCAGGTCGCGGGCGACCGAATGGGCCCCGAAGTACGCCGACGCGGCGGGGTCACCGGGGACACCCTCGGTGGCCTGGCTGATGACCTGGCGGTGGGCGGTGTCCGCACCGGAGGCGGAGCCGTAGACCACGGCGACGTAGCCCGCCTTGGCCTTGCCGTCCACCGTGCCGGCGGGGGCGGAGACGGCGAGGTCGGCGCGTCCGTCCTTGTTGAAGTCGACCTTGGGGGCGGCGGCCGCGGCGGTGCGGGACTCGGCGGCGCCCGCCGAGGGCAGGGCGAGTAAAGCGGGGGTGGTCACAAGTGCCACCACTGTCGCGCAGCGCACGACGGTGGTGAGGGAACGGGAGCGCACAGATCCTCCTGCTCGTTGATGAGCGTTTACCTCATGTACACCCACCAGGACCCGTGACGCCGTCTCAGGGTTGCACCGCCGTTCCCATGGATTTCCCTAGTCCGCCTCGTCCACATGGCGGAGCACGCCCATCATGTGCGTGTCCTCGACCTCTTCCGCGGGTGCCGCCACGCACTCGCCCAGCCGCTTGGTGAGGGTGTCGGCGTCGATCCCGGTGCCGATCATCACCAGCTGGGTGGTGCGGGGCTCACCGGGCTCCCAGGGCGACGGCTGGAAGCGGAGATACGAGCCGACCGCGTGCAGGGTGAACTTCCGCTCCCGGCCCGCGCCCGCGAAGTGGAGGAAACCCTTGGCGCGGTAGAGCCCCGCCGGGAGGCTGTCGAGGAACGCCATCAGCCGGCGCGGATGCAGCGGCTCGGCCGCGGTGAATTCCATGCTCTCGTAGGCGGCGTGGAGGTGGTGGTCGTGGTCGTGGCCGTCGCCGCACTCGTCCTCGGCACCCACGTCGTCGCCCCACACATCGGCGAACGAGAGCTGCCGGAAGCCTTCCTCGGAGGTCTCGCGGGGCCGGTGGTCGAAGAGGAGCGCGGGGTCGACGCGCCCGTGCGCGGCGGCCAGGACCGGCGCGCCGGGGGCGATCTCCTGGATGGTCTCCACAAGATCCCGGCGCTCGTCCTCGGCGACGCGGTCGGTCTTGTTGAGCACGATGAGGTCCGCGGCGCGGACATGGCGGTCGAGCTCGGGGTGGCGGACGCGGGTGTCCGGGAACTCCGCGGCGTCCACGACCTCCACCAGGCCGCCGTAGACGATCCGCTCGTTGGTGCTGGACAGCAGCGTACGGATCATGCTCTGCGGCTCGGCGAGGCCGCTGGCCTCGATCACCACGACATCGATGCGCAGCTCCGGATCGGTGAGCCGGTCGAGCATCTCGTCCATCTCGGAGGCGTCCGCCGCGCAGCACAGACAGCCGTTCTCGATCGGGATCATCGAATCGACCTGTCCGGCGACGGCCATGGCGTCGATGTTGATCGATCCGAAGTCATTGACGATGACGCCGATGCGGGTGTCCGCGCTGTCCCGCATCAGATGGTTGAGCATCGTCGTTTTCCCGGAGCCCAGAAAACCCGTGACGAGAATGACCGGAATCCGTTGTGTGGCCAAGGTTGCGTCTCCGTGCGGCGGTTCGTGGCGGTCTCGGGTGACCGCTCATGCTATCCGTCCGCGGGCCGGGCCGATCCCCGGCCCGCGGACGTCAGCGAACCCCGTCAGGGAATCTCGATGCCCGCCTCGGCCGAGAGGCGGTCGATCTCGGCCAGCTCGGCGTCGCTGAAGGCGGGCGAGTCCAGCACCGAGACGTTCTGCTCCAGCTGGGCGACGCTGCTCGCGCCGATCAGCACCGAGACCACCCGGGGGTCGCGCAGCACCCACGCGAGCGCCAGCTGGGCGAGGGTCTGGCCGCGCCCCTCCGCGAGCTTGTTGAGGGCGTGCAGCAGGGACAGCCGCTCCTCGGTGAGCGTCTCGCGCTTGAGGAAGTGGCCGAGCGCCATGCGCGAATCGGCCGGCACCCCGTGGAGATACCGGTCGGTGAGCTGTCCCTGCGCCAGCGGCGAGAAGGCGATGACCCCCACGCCCGCCTCGGCGGACGCCTGCAGCACCCCGCCCTCGACCCCGCGCTGGAGGATCGAGTACGGATACTGGTTGATCAGATACGGGGTGCGCAGGTCCTTCAGGATCGCGGCGGCCTCGGCGATCGCCTCCGGCGGGTAGTTGGACAGGCCCGCGTAGAGCGCCTTGCCCTGGCGCACCGCGCTGTCGAGGGCGCCCATCGTCTCCTCGAGCGGGGTGTCCGGGTCGAAGCGGTGGGAGTAGAAGACATCGACGTAGTCCAGCCCCATCCGGGACAGCGACTGGTCGAGGCTGGCCAGGACGTATTTGCGCGAGCCCCACTCGCCGTACGGCCCCGGCCACATGAGGTGTCCGGCCTTGCTGGCGATGAAGAGCTCATCGCGATAAGGGCGGAAGTCCTGGGCGAAGATCGAGCCGAAGTTGGTCTCGGCGCTGCCGGGCGGCGGACCGTAGTTGTTGGCCAGATCGATATGGGTGACACCGAGGTCGAAGGCGCGGCGCAGCACAGCGCGCTGGGTCTCCAGGGGGTGGGTGTCGCCGAAGTTGTGCCACAGGCCGAGCGAGACCTTCGGGAGCAGCACACCACTGCGCCCGCAGCGCTGGTACTGCATGGAGTCGTAGCGGTTCTCGGCGGCGAGGTGGACCATGCGCGTCGTCCTTGTCCATACGGTGCGATTGGGAGCGGGCAGGCCGTGGGGACGACCCGCCCGCCTGAGCTTGTCAGCTTTGGGCCAAAGTGGCGACCTCATTCCCGCTGAGTGTTCTGCCGTACACGCGGAAGTCGTCGAACGCGGCCTTGAGGTACGGGTCCGGGTACTGCGACTTGCCGAGGTAGCCGGCCCGGATGTGGTTGCCGAAGTGGACGGGCTCGACGGTGATGGCGGTGTTGCGTCCCACCTCGCGCCCGCCTACGTAGAGGACGGCGGTGCCGGTGCCGTAGGCGACGGCGACATGGACCCACTGGTCGGTGGGCAGCGGGGCGGCCTCGATGCGCTGCTCGGCTCCGCCGCCGCCCGCGGTGATGGCGAAGCGCAGCTTCCCGGAGTCGGCGACGGGGGTGAGGAACATATTGGCGGTCACCCCGGTGCCGATGTCGAAGATCCGGGCCCAGGCGGTGGGGGTGCCGTCCAGCCGGACCCAGGTGGCCAGGGTGTACGCCCGGGCGCCGGCCAGGAGGTCGTCGGCGAGGACGACATGCCCGTCCGTGCCGTTCAGGGCGAGGGCTCCGCCGGTCCTGCCCGCCGTCCAGGAGGCCCCACCGGTGAGCCGGGCGGTCTTCGCCCGGCCGGTGGCGTCGGCGGCGGTGGTGCCGGAGGTCTCGTCGAAGCGGTGCCAGGCGGCGAAGGCGGGCGGCGGGGTGGGCGGCTGCCCGGTCAGCCAGTACACGTTGTAGTGCTGGTGGTGGACGCGGGCGACCGGCAGCAGGGTCACGCTCTCGCCACTGGCCGTGGCGCTGAACCGCATGGGGCTCGTGGCGCTCTGGGCCACGGTTCCCTTGTCCAGGCGCGGCATGGTCATTCCGGTGCGGCCGCCGTACGCTCCGGCGAGCACGACGGGCCCGTAGAGCGCGGCCTGGACGTCGGGGTCGTCGGGGGTGGGGTCGAACGTCAGCTTCATCGGCAGGGTCACCTCGACCCGGTCGCCGGTCTTCCACTGGCGGTCGATGATCAGCCGGCTGCCGGGGGCCGGCCGGTCGGCGAGGGTGGTGCCGTTGAGCGTGGCGCGGGCTCCCGCCGCCCAGGAGGGGATGCGGACGCGCAGTTCGAGGGAGGCACCGCCGGAGGTGACGGTGAGGGTGGTGGTCTGCTGGTCGGGGAAGCCGGTGGTCTGGCGCCAGGTGATGCCCTTGTCCTGCCAGCGCAGCTCGGAGGGGATGAAGAGGTTCACCAGCAGGCTGCGGTCGGCGTAGGTGTAGATGGTGTCGGCGAACTTGGCCTGGGTCTCCATGCCGCTGCCGTGGTCGCAGGAGAAGTTGTCGTAGTCGGTGGAGTACTGGTTGGGGTCGGTGCCCATGAAGGACGGCTGCTGTTTGAAGGAGCCGGGGGCGAGACCGGTGTAGTAGATGTTGAAGCCGTGGGCCGAGTCCGGGTCCTGCTCGCCCAGCATCTGGTTGAGCAGGGTGCGCTCGTAGTAGTCGAGCAGATCCGTGCGCTCCGGCGCGTGGAAGTGGATCAGCCGGGTGAGCTTGAGCATGTTGTAGCTGTTGCAGTTCTCGCAAGCGTTGTTGGAGAGCTGGGCGGCGATGGCGTCGGGCTCGTGGAACGCCTCCCCGTTGCTGTTCCCGCCGATGACGTAGGTGTGATGATCGGTGACGATCTTCCAGAAGTTCTCGCCGATGGTGCGGTAGCGGCTGTCGAGCCCCTCCTCCCACAGCCGCATGGCGCCCACCATCTTGGGGATCTGGGTATTCGCGTGCAGCCCGGCGAGCCGGTCCTCGTTCCGGGCGAGCGGGTCGAAGACGCGGGCGTGGGTGAAGCGTTCGGCGACCTTCAGCCAGCGGCTGTCGTCGGTGATCTCGTGCAGATCGGCGAAGACGTCGTTCATGCCGCCGAACTCGGTCTGCAGCACCCGCTGCATCTGGTCGTAGCTCAGCCTCCCGGTGCGGGTGTCGACCCAGGCGGCCTGGCGCAGCACGGTCTGAAGGGCCTCGGCGTTGCCCGCGAGCCGGTACTGGTCGACGAGCCCGGCCATGATCTTGTGAATGGTGTAGTACGGGGCCCACACTCCGGTACCGGCCTCCAGCCGGTCGAAGAAGCTCTCGGGGAACGCCGAGAGGTAGCCCTGGCCGTAGCCCGCGGCCGGGGACCTGGCCTGGCAGGCGGCGAGCGCCGAGACCAGTGTGCGGCCCTTGTCGCGCAGCGCGGTGTCACCGGTGGCCGCGTAGGTGAGGGCCAGTCCGGACAGCAGGTGGCCGGTGCTGTGGCCGCGCAGTTCCGTGGTGGGGCTCTCCCAGCCGCCGCAGGGCTGGGCGGCGCTGGGGAGGCCGACGTTGAGGCGGAAGGTGTGCAACAGCCGGTCGATGTCCACGAAGCGCAGATAGGCGGTGTTGCGGGACTGGTTGTCCTTGAAGGCACCAGGGAGCAGGGTCACGGCGGTGAGCGGAAAGGGCTGGACGCCGGTCAGCGCCTGGGGCTCCCGGTGGGTCGCGGCCTGGGTGGCGCCCGGAGGCGCCGCCGCGGCGGTGGATCCGGCCGCGACGGTGAGCGCCACGGCCGCGGCCCCGGTGGCGGTGGTGGTGATGAAGTGCCGTCTGTCGACTGGTTCGCTCATGACTGCCCTCACTGAGGTTCGAAATTACGAACGATGTCCGACATCATGTGCACCGTGAAGGTACCGGCCCTCCTGGGCAAGTCAACAGCCCTCAGGCACCGGCGGTGCGGGTGCGGTCAGCCGCGCTGCCACTGCTGGTTGGCGCCGCCGGTGCAGCTCCGCCGGAGGAGTGCGGCCTTGTCCACCGTGGACTCGTCGGCGACGTCCAGGCACTTGCCGCCGGAGCGGGCGGTGAACCGGACGTAGCCGTCATGTGCCGCTGTGCCGGGCCCCCAGCGTGGCGTACGGACCGCCGAAACAGTTCCCCCAGCTGTCGCCCAGGTAGAGGGAGGAGGGGGTGCGGCTGGCCTGCACGGGCCGGACGTACGCGGTCTGCGAGCCGTGGGCGGACCCCCGCCGGCGGGGCCAGGAGCCCGAGGACGGCGGCCACGGCCAGGGTCCACAGACGGCCGCGCCTCACACGGTCTCCTTCAGGACGGTGAAGTGGCGGGCGAATCCGGTGAGCCCGGGCAGCTCCCGGATCGGGGTCCAGGTCCGGAAGCCGTCGAGGCTGTCGCTGTAGTAGTACTTCTGCTCGGTGTAGCCGTCGAAGTAGATCCGCCAGCCGCCGTTGTCCAGGCGCGCCAGCGCCGGTCCCTCGCGCCAGCTTCCCCAGCCCGCCCAGTCGCCGGTGCCGCTGAGGGTGTACGGCCCGCCGAGGCTGTTCGCCGTCGCGTGCTCGATGTACTTGGTCGTCTCCTGCTTGGTGAAGGCGTGGTACTGCCCGGCGTGGCGGACGACGAAGGTGTCGATGTAGTTGGCGGTGTCCAGACCCCTGAGCGGTGTCGGCGTGGTCCATGACGACAGCGACGCGTCGGTGGCGGTGAGCAGATGCGGCCGGAAGATGTAATCGGGGGTGGAGGCGGTGTCCAGCGAGACGATGATGTTGACGCTGCCGCCGTCGTCCACGAAGAACTCCGGCGCCCAGGTGCGCTCCAGCCCGGACACCGGCAGGGTGTGATTGCGGACGAAGGTCCAGGTGAGGCGGTCGCGGCTGCGCGCGAAACCGATGGTGTTCCCGGTCCAGTCGGTCGTGTAGACGATGTAGTAGTAGCCGTCGGTGTGCTTGATGACGCTGGGGTCGCGGATGAGCCCGGACGGCGGGGTGTAGGCGGGTCCCTTGAGCAGCGTGTACGTCGTCGCGTCGGACGACTGGTAGACGTACATGTTCGACTCGCTGCTGTTGGTGAACGCCGTCATGGTGTAGCGGGTGGCGGCCGCGGTGTCCCGTGCGGGCGTGTCGGCCACGGGCACGCCGAAGTCCGGGGTGCCGTCGGCCTTCCAGCCGAGGGCCTGGACGCGGGTGTGCCGGTTGGGGTCGTTCAGCGGGTCCCCGGTGATGTCCTTGTACTGGCGGGCGTGGTAGACGAGGAGGTCGGTGCGGCCGTCCTCGGCGACGGTGAAGGAGTTGTGGCCGGGACCGTACTGCTTGGTGGTGTCATTGCTGGTGAAGACCGGCTGCGGGCTCTTCTTCCAGGACGCGGCGGCGAGCAGGTCGCTGCCGGCGGAGGCGGTCAGCAGCCCCATGCAGTAGTTGGCGTCGGTGGCACTGGCGGAGTAGGTGAGGAAGACACGGCCGTTCCGCTGCAGGACCGAGGGGCCCTCGTTGACCTTGAAGCCACGGGTCTCCCAGTCGTACGTCGGCCGGGAGATCTCCACCTGGGGGCCGGTGATGCTCCATGGGTTCGCCATCCGGGCGAGGTAGATGCTCGAGTTGTTGCCGACGTCCGGGTTGCTCTGCGCCCAGACGAGATAGCGGGTGCCCTGGTGGGTGAAGGTGGAGGCGTCCAGGGAGAAGGAGTCGATGGGTGTGACGATGCGGCCCTTCTCGGTCCAGGTCCCGGCGAGGGGGTTGGCGCTCGCGTTCTCCAGCACCCACATCCGGATCTTCCAGACGTCGTCCGCGGGGGCCGAGGCGAAGTAGATGTACCACTTGCCGTCGATGAAGTGGATTTCCGGGGCCCATATGTGGGCGCCCATGTCGCCGCTGGTGTGCTTCTTCCAGATCACCGACTCGGCGGCGGTGGCCAGGCCGCCGATGGTCCTGGAGCGCCGCAGGACGATGCGGTCGTACTCGGGGACGGTGGCCGTGAAGTAGTAGTAGCCGTCGGTGTGCTTGAGGATATGCGGATCGGCGCGGCGGCGGACCAGCGGATTGGCGTACGAGGCGGCCTTGGCGGCGGCCCGCGGCGCGCTGGGGGTGGCGGCCTGCGCGATCCCGGGTGTTCCGGCGGCCGCCCCCAGGGCGAGGGCGCCCATCACCACGCGCCTGCGGCTGGGCTGGTGTTCTTCGCTGCGGCTCATGCGGTTCTCTCCTGCTCTGGCTGGTGATGCGCCTGAGGCCGGACGGGCGTGATGCCGGCCTGCGTCGGGCGGATCGGCTGGATGGTGCCGTCGGGGTTGAACCGCATCCGGTCGATGGCGACTTCGCGATGGGTGCCGTCGCCGCCGGGGCGGGCGAAGCGGTGGTAGACGATGTACCACTCGTCGCGGCCCGGGACCTGGATGACGGAGTTGTGGCCGGTGCCGAGGATCTGATCGCCGGTGTCCTTGGCCAGGACCGGGTTGCCCGCCGCCTTGGTGAAGGGGCCGAGCGGTGAGTCGGAGACTCCGTAGGCCACGCGGTAGTCGGGGCTGCGGGTGTCGTCCTCCGACCACATCGCGTAGTAGCGGCCCGCGCGCTGGAAGACGGTCGGCGCCTCGTTGTAGCCGGGCGGGGTGATCTTCACCGGCTGGGTGGCGAAGGAGACCATGTCGTCGTTCAGCCGGGCCGCCTCGAAGGCGCCCTGCCCGAAGTAGAGGTAGGGGGTGCCGTCGTCGTCCACGAAGGCGTCCGGGTCGATCGACTGGTGGCCGAACTGCCCCTTGGCGACCAGCGGTTTGCCGAGCGCGTCGGTGAACGGTCCCCCAGGGCCTGCGGACTTGGCGACACCGATGGACTGGCAGGCGCTGAAGTACATCCAGTAGGTGTCGCCCTTCCTGACCACCGAGGGGGCCCAGGCGTTCTCCTGGCACCAGGAGACATCGGCGAGGTCGAGGGCGGGGCCGTGGTCGGTCCAGTGGACGAGGTCGGGTGAGGAGAAGCCGTTGAAGCGGGTGCCGCTCCAGCCGGGGTGGCCGTCCTCGGTGGGATAGATCCAGTACCGGCCCTCGGCGTAGATCACATCGGGGTCGGCGTGGTAGCCGGGCAGGGCGGGGTTGGCATCGCCGGGCCGCACGGTGGCGGTCTCCCGGATGACGGTGCCGTGGCGCACCACGCCCGACAGGCCGGACAGCTCCTGTTTGGGCGTCCAGTGCTCCAGGTCGGCGCTGTCGCTGTAGTAGTACTTCTTGACGGTGTAGCCGTCCATGAACATGCGATAGCCGCCGCCGGGGAGGGCGACGATGGTCTGGCCCTCCAGCAGGCTGCCCCATCCCGCCCAGTCGCCCTTGCCGGTGAAGCGGTACGGACCGGTGATGCGGTCGGCGACGGCGTGCTCGATGAGTTCGCCCGTGGCGTTCTTGGTGAACGCGTGGTAGGTGGCGCCCTTGCGGACCACGAAGGTGTCGATATAGCCGTTGTAGTCGCTCTCGCTCGGCGAGACGCCCTCGAGCGGCTGGGGCTCGCTCCACCGGGTGAGCGTGTCGTCGAGCGCGGTGAGGACGTGGGGCTGGAAGTGCCGGTAGGCGGTGGGCCCGGTGGACAGCGAGACGACGATACGGACCTTGCCGTCGGGCGCGTCGGTGAAGAACTCCGGTGCCCAGGTGTTGTTGGCGGCCACGCCGTGGTCGATGTCGGCGAGATGGGTCCAGGTGCGGCGGTCGTCGCTGACGGCGAGACCGAAGGTGGTGCCGGTCCATCCGGTGGTGTACGCGACGTAGTAGCGGCCACCGCGGTGGATGACGCTGGGGTCGCGGACGAGACCGGCGGGCGGGGTGTACGCCTTGTCCTGGACCGACCAGAAGTCGCGCGCGTCGTCGGACCCGTAGACATACATGTTGCTCTCGCTGCTGTTCGTGAAGGCGGTGAACAGATAGCGCGAGACCGTGGTGGACTGCTGCACGGCACGTCCGCTCCCGTGGCTCCGGTCGTGCTCCGCGGCGTGCACACGGCTCGCGGTGAGGGGAACCACGAGAGCGAGGGCGGCCAGCAGCGCGAGCAGCGCTGCCGGCGCTCTCCAGGGTCGGGTGGCATGCGGGGGCATCAGAGGGCTCCTGCGATCCGAAGTGATCGAATTTGTTCGGAGATTAAGGGTTCTGATGACTTCCGACAGCCCCTGGAGAGGGTGCGAAAGTTTCGAAAACCGGGGAGCCCTGGAAGACGCGCGATGAGGTGGTGCGGTGAGCCGAGCGGATCAGCGATGCGGCGAGGGGCGGATCAGACGAACGTCTGGCGCTGCAGCCAGAGGTCCCTGGCGGTTCCGCTGCCCTGAATGAAGACGTAGAGCAGATTCTCCTCGTTGAGGATGGGGACGCCGACGCCCGCGGAGCCGACGACCCCGCCCAGGGACTGGAAGCCACTGTAGGTCGCGCCGTTCTCCGTGGTCTGCACGGCGACCCACAGGGCGTTGTCGGTGGCCTTGATGAACACGTTGACCCGGCCGTCCTGGGCCAGGGCGCAGGTGGGCCGCCAGACGATCTGCGCGCCGAGACTCACGGGGGCGCCGAACGTGGTGTAGTCGTCGCTCTGCCCGACGCGCCGGACGGTCCCGTCGGAACCCCGGTAGAAGATCTGCACCCGGCCCGCCGCGTCGAGGCATACCGAGGGGCGGCTGGTCACGTTGGAGGCATCGAGGGAGAAGGGCTCCCAGACGGTGGAGTTCTCGGTCTGCTGCTGGATGGTGTACAGCGTCTCGCCCGCACCCTTGACCGCCACCACGATCCGCCCTCCGCCGTCGAGGATGGGCGACGGCGTGGCGAAGATGCCACCGCCCAGCGATGTGGCGGCGGTGTAGGTCTCGTACTGCAGATCCTGGTTGCGGAGGTACCACAGGGCGTCGTCGGCGCCGGGGAAGAACACATAGATGCGGCCATCGGCGCCGAGCGCGGCGGCCGGGTCGTCCCCGATGCCGGTGGCCAGGATCTGGGGCGGTCCGTACCCGGAGTTGATGGAGGTCTGGGTGATGACCTCCAGATTGTTGCCCGGGGTGCGGTAGAAGACCCGGACCTTGCCGTCCTTGCCCCGGATCGGCGCGGGGATGCCGTCGACGGACAGGCCCGCGTACTGCTGCCACGGACCCCAACTGCCGTCGCGGGCCTCCACCCTGCTCCACAGGACGTTGGACCCGCCCCGGATGAAGACCTGCACCCGGTCGTCGGCGAACGCGACCGGGGCGGGCTCGGAGTGGATGCCGCCCTGCAGGTTGATCCAGGTGCCCCAGACGGTGCCGGGGGTGGTGGAAACGGTCATGAGAGGACCTCCCTCTTCTCGTGAAGCCACGAGACTGCACGGATACACCGTCAATTCCCGGGGAAAGCATGGCGGATACCCGAAGAAGGGAAGATGTATGGATATGACCGATTCATTGTTATGAGGGACTGATATCAGATTAAATACGCTCGCTTGCTGTGGAAATTCATCGCGTGAGAGGAGAGATTCTGATCGCGGACCCGCCGTTGACCTTCCCCAAGGGGGAAGCCCGAGCATCGTGGTCGCCGGGCGAGGTGCCCGGCGGCGAGGAGGGCGAACATGGGGCTGCTGACCATCGGTGCGTTCGCGAGGGCGTCGCGGCTGTCCCCCAAGGCGCTGCGCCTGTACGACGAGCTCGGGCTGCTGCCGCCCGCCCGCGTCGATCCGCACTCCGGCTACCGGCTCTACGATCCGGCACAGCTGGAGCGGGCCCGTCTGGTGGCGTGGCTGAGGCGGCTCGGCATGCCGCTCGCCGAGATCCGGGCGGTGTGCGAGCTGGACCCGGAGGCGGCCGCGCGGGAGGTGCGCGCGTACTGGGCGCGGGTCGAGGCCGACACCGCGGCCAGGAGGGACCTGGCCGCCTTCCTCGTCGACCATCTGTCCGGGAGGGACACCACGATGTCTTCCGACCACACCACCCTGGGAATCCGCTACGCCGTGCTCTCCGACACCGGCTCGGTCCGGGAGAGCAATGACGACGCCGGGTACGCCGGTCCGCGCCTGCTGGCCGTGGCTGACGGATTCGGCGGCGGACGGCACGCCGGCGAGGCGGCGATCGAGGCGCTCAAACCGCTGGATGCGGGCGTCCCGGGCGGGGAGTTGCTGAGCGCCCTGGAGGAGGCGGCGCACCGGGCCCGGGAGTCGGTCTCGGCGCTGGCCGCGTCCGACCCCGCGCTGCGGGATGTCGGCACGACGCTCACCGCGATGGTGTGGTCGGGCTCCCGGCTGGGCCTGGTCCATATCGGCGACTCGCGCGCCTATCTGCTGCGCGACGGCGAGCTGTTCCAGATCACCCATGACCACACCGTGGTCCAGTCGCTGCTCGACGAGGGGCGGATCACCCCCGAGGAGGCCGCCTCGCACCCCCAGCGGGCGCTGCTGCTGCGCGCCGTGGGCGGCGGTTCGGCGTTCGAGCCGGACTTCGCCCTGCGGGACGCCCGCGCCGAGGACCGCTATCTGCTGTGCTCGGACGGGCTGACGGGGGTCGTGCCCGCCGGGGAGATCCGGCGGGCGCTCGCCTCGGAGGACGACCCGGGCACGGCCGCACGGCAGTTGGTCGCCCTCGCCAACCGCGCGGGCGGGCCCGACAACGTCACGTGTGTGGTGGCCCATGTGGCCGAGCGGAGGACGCTGACCTCGGCGTAAAGCCGCCGCCTGCCCGTCTCACCCGCCCACCGTGACCGCTTGTTGAACGTTGATGAATGGTGTGCGCAAAGGCTTGTCGGCCGGAAGAACGCCTCCTTATGCTCGCGGCGGAAATCGCTTTCCACTCCTGCCGGCCGGGAGACAGGCATGGCCGGCGGCGCGGCGTAAGGGGCAGGGCATGTCCGCAGGTCCGATCCGGCTCTCCCGGGGAGCGCACACCGCGCTCCGCCCGGCCACCGCGGCGCGGATCACCGGAGGCTTCTGGGCCGCCAGACGCCGTGTCAACGCCGAAGTGAGCGTTCCCCAGGGGCCGGACCGGCTGGAGCGGGCGGGCAATCTCGCCAATCTGCGGGCCGCCGCGGGGGCGGCGCCGGCGGAGTCCGGTTTCCGGGGTGACTTCCCGTTCCAGGACTCCGATGTACACAAGTGGCTCGAGGCGGCGTCCTGGCAGCTGGCGGACGGCGGCGAGGGGCCGGCCGAGGAGGAGCTGGCCCGGCAGGTGGAGCGGCTCGCCGGGCTGGTCGCGGCCGCGCAGGCCGAGGACGGCTATCTGCAGACGTACTACCAGCTGGGGCCGGACGCCCGGCGGTGGGCGGAACCGCACTGGGGGCACGAGCTGTACTGCGCGGGCCACCTCATCCAGGCCGCGGTCGCGCACCACCGGGCCACCGGCGCGCACGGGCTGCTCGATGTGGCGGTGCGCTGCGCCGATCTCGTCGACGCCACGTTCGGGCCCGGCAGGAACGAGACGGTGTGCGGACATCCGGAGATAGAGACGGCGTTGGTGGAGCTGTACCGGGAGACCGGTGAGCGGCGCTATCTCGATCTGGCCGGGTACTTCGTGGACCGGCGCGGGCAGGGGAGCCTGGGCGACGGCCCGGCGGAGGGCTCGCCCGGCCCCCGGCCCGGGGCACCCTACTGGCAGGACCACACCCCGGTGCGGGAGGCGACGGCGGTCGCCGGGCATGCGGTGCGCCAGCTGTATCTCCTGGCCGGGGCCGCGGATGTGGCGGCGGAGACCGGCGACGCGGGGCTGCGGGACGCCCTGGTGCGGCTGTGGGAGGACATGGCCACGACGAAGACCTATCTGACGGGCGGGGTGGGGTCCCGGCACGAGCTGGAGTCCTTCGGGGACGCGTACGAGCTGCCGCCGGACCGGGCGTACGCGGAGACCTGCGCGGCCATCGCCGCCATCCACTTCGGATGGCGGATGGCGCTGCTGACCGGGGAGGCCCGCTACAGCGATCTGGTGGAGCGGACCCTGTTCAACGGCTTCGCGTCGGGGGTGTCGATCGACGGTGAGCGCTGGCTCTATGTGAATCCGCTGCAGGTCCGCCAGGACGATGAGAGCCGTAAGGATGCCACCGGTGACCAGAGCGCTTACCGGACGCCGTGGTTCCGCTGTGCCTGCTGCCCGCCCAACGTGATGCGGCTGCTGGCCTCGCTGCCGCACTACATGGCGAGCGGCGACGCCCAGGGACTGCAGCTGCACCAGTACGCGTCCGGCTCGTACGAGGCGGGCGACGGGGCGGTACGGGTGGGGACCGGCTACCCCTGGGAGGGGCGGATCGCGGTGGTCGTGGACGCGGCCCCGCAGGACACGGACTGGACGCTGTCGCTGCGCATCCCGCACTGGGCGACGGCGTACGAGGCGACGGTTGGCGGGGAGCCGGTGGCCGAGCGGGCCGAGAACGGCTGGCTGCGGCTGCGGCGGCGCTGGCGGCCCGGCGAGACGGTGGTGCTGAGCCTGTCCCTGGACGCCCGGCTCACCCGGCCCGATCCGCGGGCCGACGGGGTGCGCGGCTGCGCCGCGATCGAGCGCGGCCCGCTGGTGTACTGCCTGGAGCAGCCCGACCAGCCCGCCGGGCTGCGGCTGGACGACATCGCCCTCGATCCGGATGCCGCGCTGAGCGCGGAGCACCGGCCGGACCTGCTGGGCGGGGTGACCGTGATCACCTCCCTGGCCCTGCGCCATGCCGTCGCGCGCGACGGGTGGTGGCCATACCGCGACGGCGGCGTGGGGTCGGGCGGCGGCGGGCGCCCCGGCGGGGACGCGGGCGGCACGGAAGCCCTCGATCCGGTCCCGGTGACCGCGATCCCGTACTACGCGTGGGCGAACCGCGAGCCCGGCGCGATGCGGGTGTGGACCCCGCTCCAGACCCTGGCCGGCTGACCTTCGCAGGACCGATCCAGGCCCCTGAACTGCTGGTCTTCTATTCACGCCCGGAGCGGCTGATCTCCACCGGACCCGGGCATGTCCCGCGCGGTGTCCACCGGAACTCGGCGGACACCCCATGCGTTCACCGCTCGAGGAACACGCTCTTGTGCCCGAGCGGCACCATGGCAACGGGAGGTGCCCCTTGAGCACCGGATCCACGCCCCGCGGGGACGATGACGCGGACGGCTGGGACGACGTCACCCTCGACGAGGACTTCATACGGGACGCCGAGGTCGCCGAGCCCGCCGCGCGCACCCGGATGCTGACCGCGCGGTGGCGGCGCGGCGCGCCCGAGCCCCAGCCCTGGCGGGCGGACGAGCCGCCGGCCGGCTGGTTCTGGAGCAAGCGCCGCAAGCGGCGCCGACGGCGCTGACCTCGCCTCTCCGTTATCCGGTCGCAATTGCGCGCGTAAAGACACCGCGGCATATCCGGTGGGAGGATTCGGCCCGACTCACTGATCATGAGGTCCGCGGTCGTCCGCCGACCCTGTCCCGGAGGTGCCGTGTCCGCTCGCTCCGCGTTGCCCGTCATAGCCGTCGCCGCCGTATCCGCCCTCCTGGCCGGGTGCACCAGCACCAAGTCGTCCGGGTCCGGCGGCGACGACATCAGCCTGGTGAATTCCGGGAAGCTCACGACCTGCACGCATCTGCCCTATCCGCCCTTCCAGTCCAAGCAGGGCAAGAAGATCGTCGGCTTCGATGTGGACATGGTCGACCTCGTGGCCTCGGCGCTCGATGTGAAGCAGGAGATCGTGGATACGCCCTTCGAGGGCATCCAGTCCGGGGAGGACCTCAATACCAACCAGTGCGACGTGGCCGCCGCCGGGATGACCATCACCGACGTACGCGAGAAGAACCTCGACTTCTCCGCTCCGTATTTCGAGGCCACGCAGGCGCTGCTCACCACCAAGGGCAAGCCCTACAAGTCCCTCGCCGACCTCAAGGGCAAGAAGCTCGCGGTCCAGCAGGGGACCACCGGTGAGAGCTACGCCCAGAAGCACGCCAAGGGTGCCAAGCTGGTCCAGTTCGAGGATCTCGCGCTGCTGCTGACCGCCGTCAAGACCGGGCAGACCGACGCGGGCATCAACGACAACGGTGTGCTCTACGACTACGTCAAGGACAACGCCGACACCACGGTGACGGCCGAGTTCGACACCGGCGAGCAGTACGGCATCGCCGTGCGGACCGGCAATGACGCGCTGCGCAAGAAGATCGACGCGGTGCTGAAGGACGCCCGGGCGGACGGCTCTTACGACCGGATCTACAAGAAGTGGTTCGGCACCGCGCCCAAGAAGTGACACCCGCTGACGGCCATCGGAGCTGAGGAGTCCGCACACTTATGGCAATGACCCGCCGGCAGCGGGCGCGGGCGATACGAGCGGTGCAGTACGCCGTGCTCATCGCCCTGCTGCTCGCCATCGTCCTGGCCGCGGACTGGGGTGAACTGCGGCGCGCCTTCTTCGACGCCGAGGTCGCCCGGTCCCTGTTCCCCGACATCATCACCACCGCCCTGGTCAACACGGTCGTCTACACCCTGCTCGGGTTCGGCTTCGGCCTTGTCCTGGGGGTGGTGCTGGCGCTGATGCGGCTCTCGCAGGTGCCGCCGTACCGCTGGCTGGCGGTCGCCTACATCGAGTTCTTCCGCGGGGTGCCCGCGCTGCTGGTGTTCATCGCGCTGGGCTTCGGGGTGCCGCTCGCCTTCCAGGTGGCGCTGGACCGGCACGTCACGGTGATGCTGGCGCTGGGGCTCGTCGGAGCCGCCTACATCGCGGAGACGATGCGGGCGGGCATCCAGGCGGTGCCCAAGGGGCAGATGGAGGCGGCGCGTTCGCTGGGCATGTCCCACAGCCGGGCGATGGCCTCGATCATCATCCCGCAGGCGTTCCGCATCGTCCTGCCGCCGCTCACCAATGAACTCGTGCTGCTGACCAAGGACTCGTCCCTGGTCTATCTGCTGGGGCTGTCCCTGGACCAGTACGAACTGTCCAAGTTCGGCCGGGACGCGCTGAATCAGCACCGCAGCCTCACCCCGATCCTGGTCGCCGGGGTGTGCTACCTGATCATCACCGTTCCGCTCGGCCATCTGGTGCGCCGGCTCGAGGCCCGTTCGGCGAAGGCGAGGTGACCGGTATGAAGGAGACGACGGTGGTGAAGGAGACCGGCGATGCGGACGGCATCGCCATCCACGTGGCGGGTCTGCACAAGTCCTTCGGCGCGCTGGAGGTGCTCAAGGGCATCGACCTCACCGTCCGGCGGGGCGAGGTGGTCTGTGTCATCGGCCCGTCGGGATCCGGCAAGTCGACGCTGCTGCGCTGTGTGAACCTCCTGGAGGAGCCGACCTCGGGCTCGGTCACCGTGGCGGGCACCGAGGTCACCGACCCGGACGTGGACATCGACCGGGTGCGGCGGCGGATCGGCATGGTGTTCCAGGCGTTCAACCTCTTTCCGCATCTGACCGCCCTGGAGAACCTCACCATCGCCCAGCGGCGCGTACTGCGCCGCGACAAGGCGGAGGCGGTACGGATCGGGCGGGACACTCTGCGGCGGGTCGGCCTGAGCGACAAGGAGTCGGCCTATCCGGCGCAGCTGTCGGGTGGCCAGCAACAGCGGGTGGCCATCGCCCGGGCGCTGTCCATGGAACCGGAGTTGATGCTCTTCGACGAGCCGACCTCGGCGCTCGATCCGGAGCTGGTCGGCGATGTGCTCGCCGTGATGCGCGCCCTCGCGGACGAGGGGATGACCATGCTGGTCGTCACCCATGAGATGAGCTTCGCGCGGGAGGTCGCCGACCGGGTCGTGTTCATGGACGACGGGGTGATCGTGGAGGAGGGCGGACCGGAGCAGGTCGTGTCCGATCCGGTCCATCCCCGCACCCGGGCCTTTCTCACCCGGGTGCTCAACCCGGCCGCGGCGCGGGTCGGGGAGGTGCCGGACACGGGCCCGCACGGAGCGCGGATCGACCGCTGAGCTCCGTGCGGGCGGCTCCTCGTGCGAGCGGCTGAGCTTCGTACGGGCGCGGGTCCGTGTCAGCGGGCCGGACACAGGTCGCGCAGGTCGATCGCGTCGGCCATGGCCTGCGGTCCCGCGAGAACGCGGTTGCCCGCGATCCCGGCGTTCAGCCCCCGAGGCAGCGCTGCGGGGGCAGCGCGCGCGGCCGGGCCGCGAGCCGGTCCGGCCGGCGGCGGTTGGCGCTCGACGTCGATCCGGAGCCGTCGGTGATGGAGTCGCCGAGCGCGACCACACTGCCCAGGGCGGGGTGCGCCGAGCACGTCCACACCCGTCACGTAGTACCAGGAGCTGGTGGTGGCGGTATACGCGGCGCCGCTCTCCTGCGCGGTGTGGTCGCCGTCCGGCGCCAGGAACGAGGTCTGCGGGGCCGAGTGGTGGTACGTCGCCGGGCCCGAGCCGACCGGTGTGCAGAGGGTGATCAGCGGGTTGGAGTCCGGGGCCACCCGCGGCTGCACCGGATCGCCGACCACGTCCTGACCGGCCGCAACCGTGACCGAGGCCGTATGGCGGAAGGTGGCCGTGCGCATGGTCCCGGCACGGGCGCCCGCGCCCTTGGGCGCTCCGCTCTCCTGCAAGGCGGCGGCCACGCAGGTGAGTTGGAGGGGCGCCCTGCCGAGGCGGTTGGTCACCCGTACGCGGACGGCGTGGCCGCCGACGCTGGTGTGCATCACATTGCGGATCGACTGACCGGGCAGGGCGGCGACGGTCCCGGACGCCGCGGCCTCCCAGGTGCCGGTCCAGACATGGCCGGGGGACGGGGGCGGGGCCCGGGTGGGAGGTGGCGGCCCAGGCGGGCCCCTGCAGCGGCAGGAGGGCGAGGACCAACGCGGCCAACAGGAGATGGCGCGGGGAGCGGGCAAGGTTTCGGCGGGCAGGGTTTCGGCGGGTGGCAGGCAACGTTTCGGCGGGCGGCGGCGACAAGGAGGCGTGGGCGTCCCCCCTCGACTCCCGGGTCTTCCCGGCGACTTGAGGCGGCCTTAGGGTAGAAACCGATTGCTGCCCGGTCAGGGTTCCACGTGGGCGGTTAGGGAAGGGAGTCTCGATGGCTCGTTCCTCGGGATCGACGGGGCCCACGCTGGCGGTCGTCGCCCGTGAGGCGGGTGTGTCGGTACCGACCGCTTCGAAGGTGGTCAACGGCCGGGAGGACGTGGCCCCCGAGACCCGTCGCCGGGTCACCGAGGTCCTGGACCGCCTGGGGTACATCCGCAGGCCGCGCTGCGAGACGCCCAAACCGGCCGCAATGGTCGACCTGGTGGTGCACTCACTCGACAACGCGTGGTCGGGGGCGGTGCTGCACGGCGCGGCGGAGGCGGCGCACGAGGCGGGACTCGAGCTGGTGGTCTCGGCCGCGGCCACCCGTGGCCGGGGCGGCTCGAGCGAGCGCGGCTGGCCGGACAAGCTGTACGCCCGGGGCAGCTCAGGCGTGCTGTTCCATCTCACGGAGCTCGCGCCCGCCCAGTACGCCTGGCTGGATGAGCACCGGATCCCGTTTGTGCTGATCGACCCCGCGCACGACCCGCCGCCCGGGGTGCCGTCCGTGGCGGCCGCCAACTGGCAGGGCGGGATGGCCGCGACCGAGCACCTCATCGGGCTGGGGCACCGCCGGATCGCGGTGATCGGCGGCCTGGGGCGGGCGGTGCGCGACGGTGGCCGGGTCGCCGGGTACCGGTCGGCGATGGCGGCGGCCGCTTTGCCGGTGCCGTCCGCGTATGTGCGCTACGGCGACATCAGCGAGGCCGGGGCGCGCCACCGGATGGCCGAGCTGCTGGATCTGCACGAGCCGCCCACGGCCGTCTTCGTCTGCTCCGATCAGATGGTGCCGGGTGTGTACCAGGCGGCCGGGGAACGGGGGCTGAGGGTGCCGCGGGACATCAGCGTCGTGGGCTTCGACGATCTGCCGCAGGCCCGCTGGATCACGCCCGCGCTGACGACGGTCCGTCAGCCGCTGTCGGAGATGGCGGCCGCGGCGCTGCGCAAGCTGCTGCGGCTGATGACCGGCGAGATACCGGAGGCGATCCGGACCGAGCTGTCCACCCGGGTCATGGTCCGGTCCAGTACCGCTCCCCCACTTCGCGCTCTCTTATGACCGAGGGCTCGAACGCTGCACGGCTGTCCGGACGGGCCCGTATCACCAATCCCATCCCTCACACCTGATATGCCATCCTTCACCGCACCGCCCATCCACGCCGCCCATCCGCGCCGCCCACCCATATCGCCCCAGTTCGTCGCCGCACCGATCGCTACGGAGGTCCGCCCACCGTGTTCATCGACCTGCCCCTTGAGCAGCTGCGCGCCTACCAGCCCCCGCTGCCCGAGCCGGACGGCTTCGACGCCTTCTGGACGCGGACCCTCACCGAGGCCCGCGCCTGCGAGCTGAACGCGGTGTTCACCGAGGAGGACACCGGACTCACCCGAGTGCAGACCTACGACGTGGAGTTCTCCGGCTTCGGCGGGCACCGGATACGCGGCTGGCTGCTGGCCCCGCGGGATGTGGCGGGCCCGCTGCCGTGCGTGGTGCAGTACCTCGGCTACAACGGCGGCCGGGGGCTGCCGCACAACTGGCTGCTGTGGCCGTCGGTGGGCTACGCGGTCTTCGTGATGGACAGCCGCGGCCAGGGGTGGGTCCAGCACTCCCCCGGCGTCACCCCCGATCCGGTCGGCGGCACCGGGCCCGAGACACCGGGCAAGATGACCCAGGGCGTCCTCTCGCCGGACGACTACTACTACCGACGGCTGTACACGGACGCGGTACGGGCGGTGGAGGCCGCCCGTGAGCATCCGCTGGTGGATCCCGCGCGGATCGTGGTCAGCGGCGGCAGTCAGGGCGGTGCGCTGGCTCTGGCGGCGGCCGGGCTGGTGCCGGATCTGACGGCGGCCCTGGTGGATGTGCCGTTCATGACCCACATCCGGCGCGCGGTCGAGATCACCGACGCGGACCCGTATGGGGAACTGGCCCGGTTCTGCGCCGGACAGCGCCATCTGGCCGAGCGGGTGTTCGCCACGCTCGACCACTTCGACGGGCTCAACTTCGCGGCCCGCGCCAACGCGCCGGCGCTGTTCTCGACCGCGCTGCGCGATGAGATCACCCCGACCTCCTGCGGCTTCGCCGCCCATCACCACTACGCCGGTGAGAAGGACCTCAAGGTGTGGCCCTTCAACGGCCACGAGGGCGGGGGCACGCATCAGCAGGCCGAGCAGATCGGCTTTCTGCGGGAGCTGCTGGGCTGAACCGGCGTGTCGGGCGGCGTTCGACCGCCGCCCGACACGGGGCACTGGAACTACCCCCGGTTGCGTCGAGGCGGCCCGCCCTCATCCCCCGCCCCGCCGAGCCGGAACACCGCGTTGGGACACCGCCTGCGATCACACACCGCAAAACACCGGAAAGGCCGCCCCCGCATCTCTGCGGAAACGGCCGTCGACCTGCGAAAACGCTGGTCGGGACGACAGGATTTGAACCTGCGCCCCCTGGACGCCCTGCGCGATCGGGGTCTTCCGGTTCCTAGGGCCGCACCAGGATCTTGATGTCGTCTCCGGTGCCGTCGAGGAGAGCCTGGAAACCACCCTCGACCAAGTCGTCCAGGTCGATGCGCCTGGTGATGAACCGGTCCACCGAAAGCTTGCCCGCGTTCAGAAGGTCGATGACGGGCTGGTGGTCTCCCGCGTAGCAGATGGTGCCCACCAGTCGCACCTCCTTGAGCACGAGCGGAATCATGTCCAGCGTCGCCGGATGGCTCCGTATGGCGACGTTGACGACGGTCCCGCGGGCCTTGACCGCTGCGACGCATCCGGCCAGCACGGAGTCGACTCCCGCGCACTCGAAGGCCACTTCGGCCCCGGCGCCGCCCGTGAGCTCCCTGATGCGCTCGTCCGCCTTCTCCACGAGCGGGTCGATGACCGCGTCGGCCCCCGCGTCGAGCGCTCGGCGCCGACGCCCGGCGGACGGTTCCACCACGCTGATGTGCCCGGCGCCGGTCGCCTTCAGCACCGTCACGATCAGCAGCCCGATCGGCCCGGCGCCGAACACGGCGGCACTGGCGCCCGGAGCGATCTCCGCCCTGCCGACGGCGTGGTGGGCGACCGCCAGCGGCTCGATCAGCGCACCGGCCTCGGTCGTCACCTCGCCGAGGGAGAACACCAGCTCGCGGTCGACGACGATGTACTCGGCCAGGCCCCCGCCGCCGCCCGCAAGTCCGATGGTGGCCGCCCGGTCGCAACTGTTGTGGTGACCGGCCAGACACGGAGGACAGGACCGGCACACCAGCCTGGGCTCGACGGTCACGCGCTCACCCATGCTCAGGTCGTCGATATCCGCCCCCAGTTCGGCGACCGTGCCCGCGAACTCGTGGCCCAGGACGACCGGTGCGGTCTCCCCGGTCATCGGATGGGGCTCCTCGGGGGTCGGGCAGAAGATGGGGCCGTCCACATATTCGTGCAGGTCGGTGCCGCAGATGCCGCACCAGTCGACCTTGATCTTCACTGTGCCCGGCCGTACGACCGGTTCCGGGATCTCCTCGATGCGTATGTCGCCTCGTCCATGGAATCGAGCGGCCCTCATTCGTCTCCTGCCTGTTCGTTCGGTGCCTGTCCGGTTTCCGTTCCGGCTCGGGTGGACGCCGTGCTACGGCGTCGGGGCGTCGGGGCGCAGAAGACCCGCGTCCCGCAGGTCGTCCCACAGTTGCCGGGGGATCTGGGTTCCGAACAGCGCTGCGCTTCCGCTCTGCTGCTCGGGGGTGCGTGAGCCGACACAGACGCTCGCCACGGCCGGGTGGGCCGCGGCGAACCCCAGTGCGGCGGCGGGCAGAGCCACGTCGTGTGCGCGGCAGATGGCGTGGATCCGCGCCGTCCGCCGCAGGATCTCCGGGGGCGCGGGGGCGTAGTTGAACTTCGCCCCTTCGATGGCGCCGGTGGCCAGCACACCGCTGTTGTAGACCCCGCCCAGGATCACGCTGACACCCCGCTTCTCGCACAGGGGCAGCAGTTCGTCCAGCGGATCCTGCTCCAGCAGGGTGTACCGGCCGGCCAGCAGCACGCAGTCGGTATCGGTCCGCCGGACGGCCTCCAGACACACGTCCGTCTCGTTGACGCCGAACCCGATGGCCGACACCACTCCTTCCTCACGCAGCCGGACCAGGGCGGGAAATCCCTCCTCGACCGCCTGGCGGAACATCTCCGGCTGGGCGTCGCCGTGGGTGTAGTGATCCACGTCGTGCATCAGCACAATGTCGACGGTGATCGGTGAGCATGCGCTGGAGGCTCTCCTCCACCGAACGCATGATCCCGTCGTAGGAATAGTCGTAATGGGCGGCGAAGGGCGCCGGCTCCACCCACAGGCCGGAGTCGAAGGTGCCGAGCGCCGCCGGCTTGAGCCGCCGGCCGACCTTGGTGGAGATGACGTACTGGTCACGCGGGTAGCCGCGCAGCGCGTGACCGAGACGGTGCTCGCTGAGCCCATGGCCGTACAGCGGAGCGGTGTCGAAGTGGCGCATCCCCAGATCCCACGCTTGGGACACCATGTCCATGGCCATGGACTCACTGAAGGGGCGCAGGAAATTGCCGATGGGGGCCGCACCGAAGGACATGGCGGTGGTGCGGACGGATGTCCGCCCCAGCGGACGGGGTTCGTTGACCCGCATGAGGACCTCCTGAAGGGGTGGTCAGGCGCCGGCTGCCCGGCGGTTGTCGATCTCGGTGGTGGCCTGGGCGAGGACCGACCTCAGATCGCCGACGACACCGAAGTCGGCGAGACCGAAGATCGGTGCCTCGGCGTCCTTGTTGACCGCGACGATGATCTTGGACGAGCGCATCCCGGCGATGTGCTGGATGGCCCCGGAGATACCCGATGCCACATACAGCTGCGGGGAGACCGTCACACCGGTCTGTCCGACCTGGAGCGCGTGCGGATACCACCCGGCGTCCACCGCGGCACGTGAGGCGCCCACTGCGGCTCCGAGACAGTCGGCGAACGCCTCGACGGCGTCGAAGTCACCGCCCGTGCCACGGCCTCCCGAGACCACGATCGAGGCGGCGGCGAGATCGGGGCGGCTGATGTTCTCGCGGGGCTCACGGCTGATGATCCGTGCCGCTCTCGCGGCGTCGGACACCGCCACGTCCACCGTCTCGACCTCGATCGGGGCGGCGGCTTCGGCGTTCTCCGGGGTGAGGGAGTTCGGCTTCAGTGTCACGATCGGTGTGCCCTTGGTGATGCTCGCCGTTGTGGTGAAGGCGCCCCCGAACACGGACTGGGTCGTGTGGACAGCCCCGTCGTCGCCCCACGCGATGTCGCTCGCGTCGGTCACCAGACCCGAATCCGTCTTGATCGACAGACGGGCGGCGACCTCCTTGCCCTCCAGGGTCGAGGGGATCAGCACGGCAGCAGGCCGCCTGTCGTCGACCAGGTGGGCGAGCGCCTCGGCCTTGGGCGCCACCAGGCAGTCACGGTAGGCGTCGTCGTCGAGGACGTAGACCTTCGTGGCCCCGTACTCGGCCAGGTGTCCGGGGATGAGGTCCGCCTCGGCTCCGAAGAACACCGCGGACGGCTCGCCGAGGCGGCGCGCGCAGGTCAGCAGCTCGGCCGTGGTCGTGCGGATGGCGCCGTCGGTGTGGTCGACGACGACGAGAATCTCGCTCATAGCGCTTGTGGACCTTCCGGTTGGGGCTGCGGACAGCTCAGACGAGCTGCTGCGCGACGAGGTATTCGGCGAGCCGCACTCCGCCCTCGCCCTCGTCGGACACGATCTGTCCCCCCGTGCGCGGCGGGCGGGCGGCGAACGCCGAGACCTTCGTCCCGGCGGCCTCCAGGCCGACCTCCGACGCGATGCCGAGGTCCGCGAGTGACCACGTTTCCACCGGTTTCTTCTTGGCCGCCATGATCCCCTTGAACGAGGGGTAACGCGGTTCGTTGCTCCGGTCGGTCACGCTCAGCACCAGCGGCCCGGACGCCTCGATGTGTTCGGTGGCGCTGTCGGATTCACGGCGGATGGTGACGGTGCCGCCCTCGACGGTGACCTGCGACGCCAGGGTCAGCTGCGGCACGCCCAGCCGCTCGGCCAGCATCGCGGGCACCACGCCCATGCCACCGTCGGTGGATGCCATCCCGCACAGCACGATGTCGTAGCCGGTCTTCCCGACCGCCGCTGCCAGCACCAGCGAGGTAGCCGCCGCGTCGGAGCCGTGCAGGGCGTCGTCGACGATGTGCACACCACGGTGCGCCCCCATCTGCAGGCCGCGGGCGATGGCATCGGCCGCTTCCTCGGGCCCGACGGTCACCACCGTCACCTCGCCCCCGTCGGCCTCCGTGATCCTCAGCGCCTCCTCGATGGCGTGCTCGTCGAGTTCACAGAGCATTCCGTCCACATCGGCCCGGTCCACGGTGTTGTCGGCCGCGCTGAACGTCCGGTCGGCGGTGGCGGGCACATACTTCACACAGACGACGATGTTCACTGTCGATGGCTCCTTGTCTCTCCCGGGGGTCCGGCCACGCGTCGATGAGCGGTCATGCGACCGAGGCTCCCCGTCGTCGGTTCGCGGTCGCCGCGATCGCCATGATCACGATCCCGCCGTAGAGGATGGGCTGGAACGCCGCGTTGATGCCGACGAGGTCCAGGCCGACCCGGAGCAGCGCGATGACCAGCGCGCCGCACAGGGTGCGCCCCACCCCGCCGATCCCCCCGGAGATGGCCGTGCCGCCCACGATGACCGCCGCGATGGCGGGGAGCAGCAGTGCGTCGGAGGTGGTGGCACCGGCGGATTGCAGCCGGGCCACCTGGAAGACCGCGGCCAGCCCCGCCAGGGCGGCGGAGGCGGTGAAGACCGCGATGACAATGCCGCGGGTACGGATGCCGCTGTGGGCCGCGGCCCGCTCGTTGAGCCCGATGGCGCGGATGCGGCGGCCGATCGGCAGCGCCTTCATCCAGGCCATCAGCGCGAGGGCGACCAGCAGCACCAGGAGGTAGGAGATGGGCAGGCCGAAGATCCGGTAGAAGATCCACTCGATGGAGCCGTAGCCGTCCGTGGCGAGGATCGAGTCGGCCCGTGAGGTGGTCAGCGAAAGACCGGCGAAGATGCCCAGGAAGCCGAGGGTGATGATGAAGGAGGGCACCTGGGTGGTGATGTGGATGACGCCGATGAGCGTGCCGCACAGCGCCGCGCCGACCACGACGACGGCCACCGCAGCAGGGCCCCAGCTGCCCAGTCCGTGGGCAAGGACGACACCGGCGAGGCTCGCGAGTCCGGCGTTCGACAGATCGATACGTCCGGTGAGCACCACCAGGGCCTCGCCGATCGCGAGCAGGGTCAGCGGCACGGCCTGTTCCAGCAGCGAGATCAGGCTCGGAGCCTGGAAGAACGAGGAGTCGTACGCGCCGACGGCGATGACCAGCACCGCGAGGACGAAGAAGGGGGCGGCACCGGCTTCGTGGAGCCGCTTGAGCCGCGAGCTCCCCGCCGTGTCGGGGGTCCGTGCCTCCGGCGGCGCCTGTGAGGTGGTGGCCATCTCAGACCATCCTTTCGAGGACATCGGTGCGCTGCGGACGGGAGCCCACACCGGAGGTGAACTCGTCCGTGATGCGGCCGTCCTTCATCGTCAGAACCCGGTGGCTCATCGCTATCCCCTCGTCGAGGGTGTCCGCGAGCAGCAGGACGGCGAGGCCGCGCGCGGCGAGCCGCCGGATCAGCGCGTACACATCCGCCTTGGCGCCGACGTCGAGCCCTCGGGTGGGGGTGTCGAGGACCAGCACCCGCAGATCGGGGTCGAGGAGCCACTTGGCGAGCACGACCTTCTGCTGGTTGCCACCCGACAGATCGCGCAGCGGGGTGTGCTGGGAGGGGGTGCGCACCCGCAGGTCCCCGATCCACTCCTGGACCGTGCGCCGCTCGCGGGCCGGGTCCAGGAGCGGGCCCCGGCTCACCTGCCCGGGATGGGCGAGCGTGAGGTTCTCGCGGACGTCCATGCCGAGCACCGCGCCATCCACCTTGCGCTCGGAGGGCACATAGCCGATGCCCGCCCGCACCGCGTGCGCCGGAGACCTGGGCCTGATGCGCCGTCCGTCGAGCGTGATCGTGCCCGACTTCGTCGGGACGGCCCCGAAGATGGCGCGGGCCACGTCCTCCCGGCCACTCTCCTGGACGCCCATCAGGCTCACCACCTCGCCGCGCGCGATGGTGAGGGAGACGTCGCGGAAGGTCGTGCCGGTGAGGTTGCTCAGCTCGAGCCGCGGCCGGGACTGTGCGGGCCGCTGGTCCGACTCGTGGTAGTAGCCGGCGCTGAGATCCTGCCCGACCATCATCGAGAAGAGCTGGTCGGTGGTGACATCGGCCGGGCGGCACTCGCCGACCACGCCGCCGTCCCGCATGACGTAGACCCGGTCGCAGATCGCCAGCACCTCCTCCATGCGGTGGGACACGAAGACGACGCTGGCGCGCTCGCGCAGCTCACGGACGATGGAGAAGAGGGTCTCTATCTCGGAGTGCTCCAGGACCGAGGTCGGCTCATCGAGGAGGATGACCGGTTCATGGTCGCCTCGCTCGCCCGAGGCGAGCGCCTTGGCCACCTCGACCATCTGCCGCTTGGCGAAGGACAGGCGGCTGGTGGGGGTGGCGGCGCGCAGGGAGCCGCCCACCAGGTCCAGATAGCGCTGGGCCCGCCGGTTCAGATCCGACCACCGGTAGAGCCCGAACCGCACCGACGATCCCTCGTTGCCGAGCAGGACGTTCTCGGCGACCGTGATGTTCTCCAGCAGGGACTGCTCCTGGAACACCATCGCGACACCTTTCCGGTTCGCGTCGGCCACTCCCTGGAGGGCGGCCTCCGAGCCGCGCAGCAGCAGGGAGCCCGAGTCGAGTCGCTGAAGACCGCACAGGACCTTCAGCAGCGTCGACTTGCCCGCGCCGTTCTCCCCGATCAGGCCCAGCACCTCGTGCTGTCGGATCTCCACATGGACGTCGCTCAGGGCACGGACACCGGGAAACGACTTCGTCGCCCCGCGCAGTTCCATGACCGGTGTGTCACTCACTTGATCACCCTCAGACGTTGCCGGGCGCGCCACAGGGTGAGGCTCGCCGCGGTCACCACGACGGCTCCCTGGACGGTTTGCTGGATGTACGAGCTGACACCGGCCAGGACCATGGCATTGGCGATGGCCACCATCACGACCACCCCGACAAGTGAGTGCAGTACTCCGCCACGGCCACCGGTCAGCAGGGTCCCGCCGATGACCACACCGGCGATGGTGGTGAACAGCAGACCGGTCCCGATGCCGACGTCGCCGACACCGGACCGGGCGGTGGCCATCGCCGAGGCCAGTCCCGCGGTGGCACCCGCGAGGACGAAGGCGGCCGCCCGGTAGGCGCGTACCGGGATTCCGGAGAGCAGCGCGGTCTCCTCGCTGCCGCCGATGACGTAGGCGTAGCGGCCGAAGCGCGTATAGCGCTGCAGCGTCCACCCGACGGCCACGACCAGCAGGGCGATCCACACGATGCCGGGGAGACCGACCGTCTTGTGCTCCGCGAGCGCGCGGAAGGACTCGTCGGTCACCCGGGGCGGAGTGTCTCCGAACAGTAGTTGGGCTATGCCCAGGCCGATCTGCCAGGTGCCGATGGTGACGATGAAGGACGGGACGCGCAGCAGTCCCACGGTGGCGCCGGCGACCAGCCCGATCGCCGCTCCGACCGCGCATCCGGCGGCGATGGACCATGGGCCGAGGTCCATCGTATTGCGGTCGTTGGCGACCAGAAGGGCGGTGGTCAAGGATGCCGCCGCCATCGTGCCCTCGAGCGAGAGGTCGATGCCTCCCATGAGGATGACGAAGGTCAGACCGACCGCCAGCACCGCGGGGACGGCGCTCTGCTCGGCCACCGCGCCCAGGTTTCCCGGGGAGAGGAACGAGGGATTGACGAAGCTCATGACGGCGGCGATGAGCGCGAGCACGCTCAGGGCCGGCGTGGGGAAGGTGTTCGAGCCGAGCACGGCCCGCCCCGGTCGCGACGGCTTGCCGGCGGTTCGGCCGGGGGCCCGGGGGTCGTGGTGGTCGGCGGGTGCGAGGGTCAGCTTCACTTGATCGGCCTGCCGTTCTGTGACCACAGATGCTTGAAGTCGAGCTTCGTGGAGTCCGTGGGGGACGGAACCGAGGACGCGTTGGCCCGGGTGATGATGGGCAGCGGCTTGAGATAGAACGACCGGTGGCCCTGCGGTTCCTTGGCGGGGTTGATCCTGCCGGTGGCGGCCGCGTAACCGATCGACATCCCGAGGCCGCCCTGGGCCGCTCCGGTGGAGGGGGTCGTGGCGACGTAGCCGGTGGACGGGTCCCGTACGTCGTGCACCGCTTCGGCCAGACCGTCGATCGACGCGATCTTGACCTTCCCCTTCCGGCCCGCGTTCTTGACCGCCCCCAGCGCGCCCAGGCCCATGGAGTCGCTGGCGGCCCAGACCCCGCCGATCTTGTGGCCGTACTTCGTCAGATAGGTCTGGGTGACGTTCTGTGCCTTGGTGCGGTCCCATCCCGCGGTCTGGTCGTCGAGCAGCTTGATGCCGGGGTACTCCTTCAGCGCCTTCTTCAGCCCCTGGAAACGCTCCTGGGCGGGCGCGTTGTCGAGGATCCCCTGGAGGGCCACGATCGAGCCTTTTCCTCCCATCGACCTGAACAGGGCCTTCGCCGTCTCGTATCCCTGGGGAACACCGTCGACCGACATATGGGCGACCCAGTGCGGGGACTCGCTCTCCGGGGCCAGGCCGTCGGGCCGGTTCCACTGCGTGACCAGCCACGCCCCGGACTTGTCGACCGCCTTGACGATCGCCGGCAACACCGAGGACTCATTGGGGTCGACGTTCAGTACGACGCACTTGCCGCCCTTGGCCAGGATCGACTGGATCTGGCTGAGCTGTTTCGATGAGTCGCCGTTGCTGGCGATCCACTGGTACCGGTGCAGATGGTGCGACTTCGCAAAGGCACGGGCCCCGGCGTTGACGGCTACGTAGTACTCGTTCTCCAGTCCCCGTCCGGACTGGACGAGGGTGACGTCCGACGGTTTGCACCGGCCGGAATCGCCCGCTGCCGATCCGCTGTCCACCGCGCCACAGGCGCTGAGGGACATGGCGAGCAGAGCGGTCAGGGATCCGCTGATCACGGCGGATCGGGGATGGTGCATGGTACGTCCTCCTGTTGGTACGAGCCGCCGGGCGCGTCAGGGGCCGTGGCGGCGTCCCGCTACCCGCGGCGGCGCACGAGATCGCGGCTGATGATGAGGCGTTGCACCTCGCTGGTGCCTTCGTAGATCGTGGTGATGCGGGCGTCCCGGTAGAGGCGCTCGGCCGGCACACCGCGGATGTATCCGCCGCCGCCGAGGATCTGAACGGCCCGGGAGGTGTTGCGGACGCTCGCCTCGGAGGCGAACAACTTGGCCATCGAGCAGGCGGGGCCCGCCGGACGGCCGGTGTCCAGCAGTCCGGCCGCGTGTTCCAGGAGCAGCCCCGCCGCCCGGTGGTCCACCGCCATATCGGCGAGCTGAAACGCCACGGACTGGAACTCGGACAGCGGGCGGCCGAACTGGTGGCGGTTGACGGCGTGTTCGCGCGCGGTGTCGAGTGCGGCCCGGGAGATGCCATTGGCCAGCGCGCCGATCCCCAGCCGGCCCTTCTCCAGTACGGAGAGCACGGCGCCGAAGCCGCTGCCCTCCTCCCCGAGCAGCGCGGTCGGGGGGAGCCGGACGTCGGTGAAGACGAAGCCGCCGACCGGGGACGCCTTCTGGCCCATCTTCTTCTCGCGGTAGCCGCGTTCGACACCGGGGGTGTCCACGTCGACCAGGAACATCGACATGCCGCCGCGCTTGCCCTTGTCGGGGTCGGTGACCGCCAGGACCAACGCCACGTCGGCCACCGGTGCGTTGTGGATGTAGATCTTCTCGCCGTTCAGAACCCAGTCGGCGCCGTCGCGGCGGGCGCGGGTGGCCAGGCTTCCGAGGTCGGATCCGGCGCCGGGCTCGGTCAGCGCGTAGGCGCAGCGCGTCCGGCCGCTGATGATGGCGGGGAGATAGCGGTCCTTCTGTTCCTGGGTGCCGTAGCCGGTCAGCAGCGAACCGACCAGTTCCACCAGGCCGCACTGGTCGGCGACGCTGGCGTAGCCGTAGGACAGTTCCTCCATCACCGCGATGTAGTCGGCCACCAGGCCACCGGCCCCGCCGTCGCGCTCGGGGACGGTGATGCCCATCAGGCCCAGTTCGCCCATCCGGGCGTAGATCTCCTCGGGGAAGCGCTCGGTGCTGTCGAGTTCCTCGACGATGGGGGTGATCTCCTTCGCCGCAAAGTCCCGCACCATGGCGATGAGAGCGTCGCGCTCCGGGGCGGTGTCGGCGGTCTGACGCGGTGACATGAGGGGGTCCTCCAGGGAGTGGGGGGGCCGGTCTCGCTCGTGGCTCAGGCTGTGAAGACTTCGGGTGGCATCCGGCGCGGCGACGGATCGAGCACGGGCTCGAAGTCCATGTGGTCGAGGACATCGCGGTTCAGGTCGATGCCCGGTGCGATCTCGATCAGTACGGGGCCTTCGTCGCGCAACTCGAAGACGGCTCGCTCGGTGACGTAGAGGGCGCGCTGTCCCCGGCGCCGCGCGGTGGCGGCGTCGAAGGTGACGTGCGAGACCTCGTGGACGAACTTGCGCACCCGCCCCTCGGCGGCGATGAGCAGTGCACCCGGCGTCACCTCCGCGCGCAGCCCCCGCGCGGTGAAGGTGCCGCAGAACACCACGGTGCTCGCGGCGTGGGCGATGTCGATGAATCCGCCCGGCCCGACGACCGATGGGCCCACCTTGCTGACATTGACGTTTCCGTACCGGTCGGCCTCGGCCATGCCCAGGACCGCGACATCGAGCATCCCGGTGGCGAAGAAGTCGAACTGCGAGAGCGAGGAGACCAGCGCGGCCGGGTACCGGCTGAGGCCGAACAGCTCGCCGGTCTCCGGCACCCCGCCGACTGCGCCCTGTTCGATGACCAGGTGCACATCGTCCAGCCGGTTCTGTTCGGCGAGGATGTCGACGACACCGGCGCTCATGCCGAAGCCCACATTGAGCACGCACCCGGACGGCACCTCCAGCGCGGCCCGGCGGGCGACGACATCCCGCGGTCCCGGAGCGGCGGTCCGGGGTGCGGGCCGTACCCGGTCGGCGGGGGCGGCCTGGCTGAAGGCCGCGTCGAACTCCCCCGCGTAGGTCTGCCACTGGCCGGGGCTGAGGACACCGATGTCGATCAGCGGCCCGGGGACACTCACCATACGAGGGTCCTGGGCACCGACCGCGACCCGGCGCTTGACCTGCGCGATGATCCGGCCCCCGCAGCCACGGGCCGCCGCGGCCACCGCCTGGCTGTCCAGGGAAGCGGCCTCCTCGGCACAGCTGACGTTGCCGAGATCGTCCATGGAACTGCCGCGCACCAGGCCGATGTCGACGTGCACGGGGCGGTAGTGCAGGTACTCCACTCCGTCGATCTCGGCAAGCGTGACCAGATCGTCGCGCGAGACGTCGTTGAGACGTCCGCCCTGCCGTCGTGGGTCGACGAAGGTGCCGAGGCCCACCTGCGAGAACACCCCGGGCCGACGGGCGCCGCTCTCGCGCAGCAGGGCCGCTATGATCCCGGCGGGCAGCGAGTACGCCTCGATGGCGCCCGAGGCCGCGAGGGCCTGCATGCCCGGGGACCAGGACCAGTGGCCGCCGATGACCCGGCGGACCAGGCCCTCGTGGGCCAGCCGGTTCAGGCCCGTCTTCTGCCCGTCCCCGATGCCGAGTCCGTGGATGACGGTCAGGTTCCGGGGGTGGCCGGTCGTGAGGAACCGCTGCTCGATGGCGGCGAGCACATCGTCGGCCTCCAGGATGCCCCCGCCCGAGCCGGTCATGGCGAGCGTGGCGCCATCGGGGACGGTGGCCGCGGCCTCGGCGGCGCTCATCATGGCGGGACCCGCGTGTGTGCCGGTCATGCGACGCTCATCCCTCCGTCGACGGTGACGACCGATCCGGTGGCGAAGGAGGAGGCGTCGCCGGCCAGGAAGGCGATGGCCGTGGCGATCTCGCTCGGTTCGGCGAGCCGGTTGAGCAGCTGGCGCCCTTCCAGGTAGGCCCGGTAGGCCGCGGGGTCCGCCACATCGGCCTCGATCTTCGCGAAGTACGGGGAGTCGGTGGTGCCGGGTGCCACCGCGTTGACGCGCACGCCCGCGGCCGCGTGATCCACTGCCATGGCCCTGGTGAGCCCGAGTACCGCGGATTTGGAGGCGCAGTACGCCGCCCGCCGCGCCATGCCGATCTGCCCGGCCACCGAGGCGACATTGACCACCGCCCCGGAGCGCTGGGCGACCATCCGTGGCAGGACCGCCCGGCAGCCGAGGAAGACACCGGTCACGTTGGTGGCGAACAGGGCCTCCCAGTCCGCCGGATCGGTGTCCAGGACCGTTCCCCGGATGCCGTAGCCCGCGTTGTTGACCAGGACATCCACACCACCGAGCCGGTCCAGCTGTGCGAGCACCTCATCCCATGCGGCGGGACTGGCCACGTCACCGACCACGACGGTCATGGGCCAGCCGTGGCCCTCGGCCTCCTGAGCGAGGGCGTCGCATTCCCGCTCGTCCTTGGCCAGCACGATCTGCCGGGCGCCCTCACCGGCGAACAGGCGCACCGTGGCCAGGCCGATCCCCGAGGTACCGCCGGTGACCACGCACACCTTGTCTTCCAGACTCATTCCGCCTCCTAGGAAACGCTTTCTCGACGCGCTTCCCCTCGCTCGTCAACCATCCGGACGGAAACGTCCGAGGTGACCGACCACATCGCCCTACCTGGGCTTATCCGATGAAGCCCCAGCACACTCCCACTCGGTGTCGCCGTACGGCGTCGACCAAGCGGTGGTTCATTTGCCTGTAACCGTTTTCTAGTCCCATCCGGAAAACCGCGTCAACCCCGAACGCGAGACTTTTCCTGGAGGAGCCGAGGCGCGAGGGGGCAGCGCTCAGCCGGCGGGAAGGAATTGCTCTGCCCAGATGGTCTTGCCGTTGCGGGTGTAACGGGTCCCCCAGCGCTGGGCGAGCTGGGCGACCAAGAGCAAGCCGCGTCCGCCCTCGTCGAAGGCGCGGGCACGGCGCAGATGGGGGGCGGTGATGGTGCCGTCGGACACTTCGCAGATGAGGTTGCGGTCGTGGATCACCCTCAGCCGGAGGGGGGTCCGAGCGTGCCGGATGGCATTGGTGACCAGCTCGCTGACCACCAGCTCGGTGGTGAAGACCGCGTCGTCCAGGCCCCAGGCGGCGAGCTGGGCCGAGACCTTCCTGCGCACCGGGGCGACGACCGAGGGGTCCGGGGGCAGGTCCCAGGACGCGACCTGGTCGGCGTCCAGGGCCCGGGGCCGGGCGATGAGCAGGGCGACGTCATCGGCGGGGCGATCGGAAACCAGGTCCCGCAATACGGTGTCGCAAAGGTCTTCCAGTGGTTCGGCGGGCCGGGTGAGCGCGTCCCGCAGGGCGTCGAGCCCCTTGTCGACGTCACGGCTCCGGGCGCCGAGCAGGCCGTTGGTGTAGAGGGCCAGGAGGCTGCCCTCGGGCAGTTCCACCTCGGTGGACTCGTACGGCAGCTCTCCCAGTCCGAGGGGCGGGGCGACGGGAAGATCGATGAAGTCGACGGTGCCGTCCGCGGCCACCACGGCCGGTGGCGGATGGCCGGCGCGAGCGAGGCAGCACCGGCGCGAGATCGGGTCGTAGACCGCGTAGAGGCAGGTGGCGCCGGTGCCTCCGTCGTCATCGGTGCCCCCGGCAGCCTCCGATTCGTCGGAGACTCGAGTGACCAGGTCGTCGAGATGGGTGAGCAGCTCATCGGGCGGCAGGTCGATGTCGGCCAGCGTCCGCACCGCCGTCCGCAGCCGGCCCATGCTGGCCGAGGCGTGGATGCCGTGGCCCACCACATCCCCGACGACCAGTGCCACGCGGGCACCCGAGAGCGGGATCACATCGAACCAGTCGCCACCCACGCCGGTCAGTTCCCCGGCCGGCAGGTAGCGGGAGGCGACCTCGACCGCCGACTGGCGCGGCAGCCGCCGGGGCAGCAGGCTGCGCTGGAGAGCGATGGCGGTCCCGCGCTCGCGGGTGTAGCGACGCGCGTTGTCCACACAGACGGCCGCCCGGGCGATGATCTCCTCGGCGAGCAGCAGATCGTCCGGGCCGAAGGGCTCCGGACGCCGATGGCGGGTGATCACCACGACGCCGAGGGTGACGCCGCGGGCCCGCATCGGCACCGCCATCACCGAATGCGTCCCGTAGAAACGTGCCCGCTCGGCCCTGGGCGGGTCGAAGGCCGCCCAGCGGTCGAAGGCCGCGTCCGTCACCTCGTAGATGATTCCCCGGCCCGCGGCCAGGCTTTCGGCGGCCGGGGTGAACTCCGGGTAGGTGGCCATGGTGCCGACGGCGACCATGGGCTCCTCCGCTCACCTCGCCTTCTTCCTCCTTGAGGCCCTCATGGAGGTTTTCGTGGGGCTTGATGAATTCCGGACACCGGAGGGCCCTCACTCACGCGCGGGATCCCTTGGCCGGACCGGTGGAAGCACGCTGTACGAAGGTCGCCGACAGCAACGGCGGCTGCTCCAGCCGCTCACCGCGCAGACTGGCCTCGAGCATCACCCATGCCTGCTCGCCCAGGGCCGCCTTGGGGCTGACGATGGTCGTCAGGGCTGGATCGGCGTACCGGGCCAGGGCCACATCGTCGAAGCCGGTCACCGAGATGTCCTCGGGTGTTCTCAGACCCAGCTCACGCAGCCGGGCGATGGCCCCGAGCGCGGCCAGGTCATTGAAGGCGATCAGCGCCGTCGGGTCATGGCTGAGCGCCTCGTCGGTCGCCTCGTAGCCGGCCTCGATAGTGCCGTCCGAGGCGACCATGACCGGGTCGAGCCCCAGAATACGTGCCTGCTGCACCGCCTTCCATCGCTCACGGTTCTGCCATGCGCTCGGCGAACCGGCCAGATAGACCACGCGGCGATGGCCCAAAGAGGCCAGGTGCTGACACAGCTCGAGCATCGGGGAGAAGTTGTCCACCGCGACCATGGGGAGGTCGACTCCGAGTTCGACGCGGTTGACCAGCACCGTGGGGACCCTGCGGGCCGCCAGGTCCCGCAGGCTCTCGGCCTCCATTCTGGCCGAGAGCACCACGAGGCCATCGACCCGGGAGAGCACGTCGAGGCAGACGCCCAGTTCCTCACCGGGATCCTGCCACTCGGTGACGAGCATGCGGTAGCGGTCGCGGGCCGCACCCACGTTGGTCGCCTTGATGATGCCGTGGAAATAGGGGTTGGACAGGTCCGGCAGGACCACGCCCACACTGCGGTGCATCCCCGAGGCGAGCCCCTGTGCCGCACCGTTGGGCCGGTATTCCAGTTCGTCCGTGGCGCGGCGCACCCGCTCCGCCATCTCCGGATTGACCGTGAGCGAGCCGCTCATGACCCGTGACACCGTCGCGACCGACACACCTGCGGCATCCGCTACGTCCCTGATCGTGACGCGACGTCGCTCCTTCACCTACGCCTCCCCATCGCTCCCTCTCCGGGAGCCTGCCGCGCTCCGCCGACCCGGCCGGCTCCTCCCTGAAGATCGTGGCACACCCGGTCCTGGCGGACCCAGCTCGCGCCCGCGAGATGCGCCGACGCCGTCCGGACATCGGCCGTCACATGGCGTGAGTCTTGTCGACCTCAGCGAGAAAACGTTTCCTGGATTGACGATGCAGTTTCTCTTGTGAGCAGTTTACGCCGCTGTTAGCGTGACGACCAGCTCACCAAGATCTGAGTAAACGCTCTCTAGGAGGGCCCTATGACAGCACCGGTCACCGGGCGCCCTGTCCGCAGCTACGGCATCTTCATCGACGGTGAGGAAGTCCAGCCGTCGGCGGAGTTCCTCACGCGCGAGAACCCCGGCACCAAGGAGGTGGTCGCCCGGTTCACCCATGGCGACCTCGCCCAGGCGCAGGCGGCCGTGGCCGCGGCGCGCCGCGCGTTCGACCAGGGCGACTGGCCGAACCGCTCGGGGCAGGAGCGTGCCGCGGTACTGCGCGCCCTGGCCTCTCTCATGCGCCGCGATCAGGAGACACTCGCCCGCATCGACGCCGAGGAGTCGGGCAAGCCCATCCGGCTCGCCCGCGGTGACGTCGCCACCAGCATCGCGCTCACCGAATACGCGGCCGCCCTGGCGGTGACCAGCCACGGTCAGGTGCACACCAATCTCGGGCAGGACTTCACCGGGTTGGTCACCCGCGAACCGTGCGGAGTGGTCGCCATGATCACTCCCTGGAACTTTCCGCTGCTGCTGCTCATGCAGAAGCTGCCGTTCGCCCTGGCGGCCGGGTGCACCACCGTGTGCAAGCCGTCCGAGCTGACCTCGGGCAGTACGCTGGAGATCGCGAGGCTCGCGGCCGAGGCGGGTCTTCCCCGCGGTGTGTTCAACGTCGTCACCGGACCCGGATCGACCGTGGGCCACCATCTGGCACAGTCCAGGGACGTGGACGTGCTGTCGTTCACCGGCAGTACCGCGGTGGGACGCTCCGTCGTCGAGGCGTCCGCGGGCAACCTCAAGAGGCTCTCGCTGGAGCTCGGTGGCAAGGCGGCCAGCGTGGTCTTCCCCGACGCCGATCTCGAGGACGCCGTCGACGGCGTGCTCTTCGCGGTGCTGTTCAACCAGGGCGAGTGCTGCGTGTCGGGGGCGCGCCTGCTGGTTCACCAGGACGTCGCCGACCAGTTCATCCAGGCACTGGTGGACCGGGTGGGCACGCTGCGGGTGGGAGCTCCGCTCGACGAGGACGCCGATATCGGGGCCCTGATCCACGCCGCTCATCTGGACAAGGTCCTCGACTACGTGGACAGCGCCCGGGCCGAGGGGGCCCGGGTGGTGGCCGGAGGCACCCGGCTCACCGCGGACGGCCTCGGCGCGGGGTACTTCATGGCCCCCACGATCATCGACCAGGTGTCGCCCGCCTCCCGCCTGTTCAACGAGGAGGTCTTCGGGCCGGTTCTGGCCATCAGCCGGTTCCGCACGGAGGACGAGGCGGTGGAACTCGCCAACGCCGTCGAGTACGGGCTCGCCAACTCGGTGTGGAGCAAGAACATCGACACCGCGCTGGCGCTGGGCCGACGGCTGCGCAGCGGCACGGTCTGGGTGAACACCACCATCGACGGCGCGCCCCAGTTGCCGGGCGGTGGTGTCAAGAGCAGCGGCTATGGCCGCGAGATGGGGCAGGCCGGCTTCGAGGAGTTCACCGAGGTGAAGACCGTCCAGATCCGGTCGGGCAAGCGCACACCGTTCTTCCGTGGCGGCGCCCAGTAGAGGCACGGGCAGCCGCTCACCGGAGACCGAAACCAGGAGTGTTGTTGTGGCACAGCAGGATGGCTCGTTCGACTATGTGATCGCGGGCGGGGGGACGGCGGGGTGTGTGCTGGCCGGCCGGCTCAGCGCGGACGCGTCCGTACGGGTACTGCTCCTCGAGGCGGGGCGTCCGGACCGGCACCCCTTCATCCATGTACCGGCCGGCTTCGCCAAGCTCACCGCCGGTCCCTACCAGTGGGGGTTCGTCAGCGAACCCCAGGAACACTGTGACGGACGTGAAATACCCCTGGCCCAGGGCAAGGTCATCGGCGGCGGTGGCTCGATCAACGCCCAGGTGTTCACCCGTGGTGTCGCCCAGGACTACGACGACTGGGCGCAGGTCCACGGATGCGAGGGCTGGTCCGCCAAGGAGGTGCAGAAGTACTTCGTGCGGTCCGAGCGCAACGAGCGGCTGTCCGGCCCCCTGCACGGTACCGAAGGCCCTCTCTCAGTGTCGGACCTGGTCAATCCGCATCCGTTGTCCAAGGCGTTCGTCCGGGCCGGTCAGGAGTTCGGACTGCCCTACAACAGCGACTTCAACGGCGCCGAGCAGTACGGGGTCGGGCTCTACCAGACGACCACCCGCCACTCCCGCCGGTGCAGTGCCGCGGTGGGCTATCTCCGCCCCGCCCGCCGCCGGGAGAACCTCGTGGTCAAGACGGGTGTCCTGGTCAGGCGCGTGGTCACCGACCAGGGCCGGGCCACTGGGATCGAGACCGTCGAGGGCGGCACGACGCGGCGCTACACCGCCCGTCGAGAGGTGATCGTGGCTGCGGGCGCGTTCGGCTCCCCGAAGATCCTCCAGTTGTCGGGCATCGGCGACCCGGCGGATCTGAAGCGGGCCGGCATCGAGGTCGTCCACGCGCTGCCCGGCGTGGGCAAAAACCTCCAGGACCACTGTGATCTCGACATCGTCTACGAACTGACCTCCTACCAGAGCATGGACCGCTACGAGCGGCCTCTGCCCGCCACGGCGGCCGCCGCCGTGCAGTACGCCGCCTTCCGCCGCGGGCCGCTGGCGTCCACCGTCGTGGAGGCGGGTGGCTTCGCCTACGGCAACGAACGGGAGCCGACGCCGGACCTGCAGTTCCACTTCCTCCCGGCCGCGGGGGTCGAGGCGGGGATCGCCGCGGTGCGCCCCGGCTACGGCTGCACCCTGAACTCCTACTTCCTCAGGCCGCGCAGCCGTGGCACGGTGCGGGTGGCGGGACCCGACCCGCGCCGGGCGCCCTCGATCGACCCCAACTACCTGGCCGACGACTACGACCTCGAAATGTCGGTCGAGGGGGTCCGGCAGAGCCGCGAGATCATGGGACAGCCGTCGATGGCGCCCCACATCAAGGCCGAGCACCTGGCCGGGGGCCGTCCGGTGCGCACCAAGGACGACTACATCGCTTTCGTACGCGGACACGGAAGGACCGCTTACCATCCCGTCGGCACCTGTGCCATGGGGGTCTCGGACGAATCGGTTGTCTCACCACGACTGCGGGTGCACGGGCTGCAAGGGCTGCGGGTGGTGGACTCCTCGATCATGCCTCGTATCGTCAGCTCCAACACCCAGGCGCCGACCGTGATGATCGCCGAGTACGGCTCGGACATGATCGTCGAAGACGCTCGCTGATCCGATACGAGTGGTGGCGCCGGATCCAGGATCCGGCGCCATCGCATTGCTGTACGAGGTGTCAGAACTCCTCGTAGGTGTCCGGGTCACCGCCGAGCCGCCCGCGCTCCAGACCGCTCAGCGCGGCCACCTCATCCGCGGTCAGGTCGAAGCCGAAGACGTCCAGATTGGCGCGCTGACGCTCGGGCGTGGCCGACTTGGCGATGGGGATCGCGCCCAGCTGGAAGTGCCAGCGCAGGACCACTTGGGCCGGTGTCACACCGTGGGCGCCGGCCAGCCCGGTCACGACGGGGTCGCCGAGAATACCGCTCCCCCGCCCCAGCGGACCCCAGCTCATGGTGGCGATGGAGCGTGCGGCGTCGGCGTCCCGCTGCCCCGGCTGGGTGAAGTTCGGGTGCAGTTCGATCTGATTGACCGAGGGCACCACCCCGGTCTCCTCGCTCAGCCGGTCCAGATGGACCGGCGTGAAGTTGCTGACCCCGATCGACCGGATCCGCCCCTCCTCGCGGAGCTTGATCATGGCACGCCACGAGTCGGCATACGCGTCCAGGCGGGGCAGGGGCCAGTGGATCAGGTAGATGTCGACGTAATCGACACCGAGTCGCGCGGCCGACTCCTCGAAGGCCGCGAGGGTCCGCTCGTACCCCTGGTCCCGGCCGCGCAACTTGGTCATGAGGAACACCTCCTCACGCGGCACACCGCTCATGGCGACGGCCCGGCCGACCTCGGCCTCGTTGCCGTAGCTGGCGGCGGTGTCGATCAGGCGGTAACCGGCTGCGATCGCGTCCCGCACCGCCGACTCCGCATCGGATCCGGACAGGGGGTAGGTGCCGAACCCGACGGCGGGAATCGATGCGCCGTCCGACAGCACACGTGAGGGAATGGTGTTCATGAGAACTCCTGATGGGTCGAGATCACTTCGGGCCGATCGTCCCGCCGGGGAGCGGGTCGGCCATTCACCGCCGGGGCAGATTCCGCACCGAACCCGGTCGCGCCCGGACCGGCCGGAATACCGTCCATCCGCCGAACGGGGCCGCGAGGATGCTGCGCGCCACCGCCCCGGTGCCCGGCACGAAGGTGAAGCAGACGGATGAGTCCCGCACGCGCAGTCCGCTCAGGGCATGGAGGGGGATGGCACCGGTCCCGCCGTCCGCACCACTGCGGGGCAGGACCGGTGCCCGCCCCGGGACCGGGCGCGACTCCTGCGGTCCCGGGGCTGTCATGGGGGACATCACCGGAGGGCAGGCGCCTCTCCCTCAATGAGCCGCGGATCATCGAGGTCAGACGACATGGGGCGAGGTTCCTCCGGATACCGGGAGATGAAGGGTATGAGTCACAAGGGGCTCCTGGGGTCAGTCGGCCGAGGCGGAGGCCGCGAAGCCGGGCCTGCGCTTCTCCCGGAAGGCACGGACGCCCTCGGTCGCGTCGGGGCCGAGGAGGGTCTCATCGCACAGCTCGGCCAGCGCGGCCCGCACGGCGGCCATGCCCTCGGTGCGCAATCGCGCCGATGTGAACCGCTTCGTGCGGCGGACGGCGTCCCGGCTTCCCTCGGCGATCGTGAGGGCGAGGCGGTGCGCGGCATCGTCCACGAGATCGTTCTCGACGACCTCGTGGACCAGGCCGCATCGCAGGGCGGTCCCGGAGTCGGCCTCCACGGTCGTCAGAGCGAGCAGCCCGGCCGGCTTGTGGGCCAGGGTGTAGGGTGCCGCGGCGGCGAAGACGGTCGGCCAGACGCCGATCCGGGCTTCGGGGAGCCGGAAGGTGGCGCTCGTCCCGGCTACGGCGAGGTCGCTGACGAGTACGATCTCGGCGCCACCGCCGATGGCACCCGCGCGGACCGCGGAGACGACCGGCACTTCGCAGTGCACGATGGCCTCCATCGCGGGAACCACCAGGCCGAGGAAGTAGTCGCGGGCCTCCCGGACGGTGGACAGCCGGAGAAACTCACCGATGTCGTTGCCGGCGCAGAAGGCACGGTCCGAGCCGTGCAGCACGACCGCGCGCACCAGTGGATCGACACTCGCCCGACGCAACATATCGGCCAGCTCGGTCCAGCCCATGGCATCCATCGCGTGCAGCTTCTCCGGCCGTCCGAAGGTGATGTGGACGACCGGTCCCTGCGTACGGGAGTCCATCGCATCCTCCAGGCGGCTCTCAGCGGGCGGCTCGATAGCTGTAACCGTTTTCTAGCATGGATTCCAGGGGCCTCACAAGGGAGCCTCACGCCCAGCGACCTTCTCCCTTTTAAGCGCGTCAGACGGCTCTTTATCCTCCGTTACGCTCACCACCCGAAGGCCCCTGCGGTCGAGATAGCGGTTTCAGGCCAGCCCGTGCGCCCGGCGGGGCCACGCGGCCGGGGGCGGCACTTCCGACAGGGTCATGGCCCCGGCCGGCTCACCCGCCGGCCAGCCGCTCGACCGCCGACCACGCTTCCAGCGGTTCACCGCTGTCGCCCAGCAGGCTGCCGCCACGCTTGACCGGCTTGCCCGCTCGGGTCCGACGTGGCACTGAGACATGCATGTCCTGTCGCCTGGGAGCTGGCGGATCCTCACTGGTTCTCGTTCATGCTGACGGATTCTCACTGGGCCGCATGTGAACGCATCTGGGCAGGGGATACGGTGACGAGGTGACCGAGACACTGCCCGCCGATGTAGCCCTCGTGTTGGAGGCCGTTCTCGGCGAGGACGATCCAGTCCACCTCGCACTTCGCCGGCAGGTGCCGCACATCCGCGTACGAGAACGCTGCACGTGTGGGTGCGGCACCGCGTACTTCGATCTCGACGCACAAGCGGTGGAACCGGCGCCATCCGGCCCGGGCACTGGGGTGGCGGCCGAGGCCCAGATCTTCACGGAAGACGGCGAGTGCCCCGGCGAGGTCCTGGTCTTCGCACAGGGCGGCTACCTCTCGTGGCTGGAGGTCTGCTCCTGGAGCGACGACATCGAGGTAACGCTGGCCACCGCTCAGCGGTGGCTGCGCCCTTGATGCCGGAATCCTTCATAGACGGTCGGCTCGGCCTGTGACGCCGACGCCTGGAAGGCCAAGCGGCCGCGCCGGGAACAGCCGGTCCGGCCAGGGGGAACCTCAACTCTTCAGAAGCACCCTCGACCACCAAACATTGCCCGCTGAGCCCTCAACGCTGCGATATCCGAGCTCTCAGTTCCAGGAGCCTGTGCGCGAGGGTCGCCACGGGAGTTTGGGCGCGTTCTCCGTCGTACACATGTCGTACACATGACGATGTGCGACCCGGTCCAGGTGAAGGCGATCGGTACGCTGCGCGGGGTTCCGTCCTTGGCGACGCAGGCCAGGCGGGTCACGTCACGGGCCAGCAACTCCTGGCCGATCGGGCGGTTCCGAACCTCGATGATCCGTTCGGCTGCATGGTCCGGTTCCCCCTTCTCAGGGCAGTTGCTCGGCCAGTCCGACGATGATGCCCTCCGGGCCCCGGAGGTAGCAGAGCAGATAGCTGTCCTCGAACCGGGCGATCTCGCCGACGAGTTCGGCGCCGTGAGGGCGCAGGCGGGCAACGGTGTCCTCGATGTCGTCGACGGCGAACATGACGCGGTGCGTGCCCAGAATGTTGTGCGGCCGGTTGCGCGGCCCGACGCTGATCACCGCGGGGCTGCGGTACCTCGCCAGCTCGAGCCGGCTGTGACCGTCCGGGGTCCGGACCATCGCGATGTCACAGCGGACGCCGTCGAGTCCGGTGCACTGGTCGGCGACGAGGCCCTCGACCTCCGCCCTGCCCTCCAGCTCCATACCGAGTTCCACGAAGAACGCGATGGCGGCATCCAAGTCCTCGACGACGATGCCGACGTTGTCCATCCGCTGAATCGCCATGCCGGTTTCTCCTTCTTCCTCCTGCGGCCGGTGGTGGCCGCTGATGTCCCTGGGACGGAGCCGGTGGCACGTTCTCGACATCCGAAGACCGCCGAACTCCGACGAATCTGGATCGCGCCTCAGCACCGCTACCGCAGACCCGCGACCAGGCACCACCACCGAGGGTGAGGGTGAGGCCCACGCCCGCCGCATCCTCGCAGCCTACGAGCAGCACTACAACGAGCACCGACCCACCAGGCCCGCAACCGGCTACCACCCGACGCCCACGAACAACCTGTCGCGGCGCATGCCCTCAGCACCAGCAAAGCCCCGCGCACCCGGATCCTCGGCGGCCTCATCAACGAGTACAGATACGCGGCATGCATGCAGCGATGACTTTTCGAGCGGCACAGGGTTGACATCGACGGCGTCGAGGCCGAGTGGCTACCACGTGGGACCGGACCACCTCGGCAACGACCAACCAGACGCTGTCCAACGCCGCGTACCGCACTGATCTGGGCGAAGCCACGGTTTGCGCCCTGCTCGGTGACTACTCGGGAACAGTCCCTGGATCGACGCCGGGCTGGTCGGCCTCGACGCCGTCATCGTCGTCGGCGACCCATATCCGGGCCGCACCCAGGAGAAACGACGGCCTTCCCGGTTCGGCCCCTTGAGCGTGCTGCGGTTATGACTTCCGGTCGCTCGTCACGATCCGATCCCCTGGGGGCGCGGCGAGGTCGGCGGCGGTCCAGGCCATCGCGATGGCGCCGTCGAGGACGGCGCGGTCGGCGGCCGGTGTGACGCACGCGGCGGTGAACTCGGGCTGGTGGTTGACCGCAGGTGCGCAGTCCAGTCCGAGCATGGGATGGATGGTGGGCACGACGTGGGACACGTTGCCCATGTCAGTAGCGGCTCCAACGGCCGCGCCGCCGGGCAGGTCCGGGAAGGTTCGGCCGACGGCCTCGGCGTTGGCCCGGTACAGCGCCAGGAGCCGGGCGTCGGGTCGCATATCGGCGTAGTCGGGGCCGAGCGGGGCGATCGACAGCTCGCATCCCGTGGCGAGTGCCCCGGCTTCGAAGCAGCGCTGTACGCGTGCTGCGAGAGGCGGGAGGGTCTCCACGGTGTCCGAGCGGACGATCCATCGGCCTCGGCTGGCGCCCGGAATGATGTTCGCTGCGCTGTCGGCTTCAGTGACGATGCCCTGGATGCGGTCCGTGCTTGTCGTCCGCTGGCGCATCAGTCCGATGGCCACCTGGGCGACGGTCATGGCGTCGGCGGCGTTGACACCGCGTTCGGAGTAGGCGCCGGCGTGTGCCGGTGTGCCGCGGTAGGACACGTCGAACATGGAGACGGCCGAGCCGGGCATGGCTTCCATCTCGACGGCCGCGGGATGCACCATCATGGCGGCGTCCAGCCCGTCGAAGGCTCCGGCTTCGAGCATCAGAACCTTGCCGCCGCCTTCCTCGGCCGGAGTTCCCAGCACGGTGACCTTCGTTCCGAGGTCGTCGGCAAGGGCGGCCAACCCGAGGCCCGTACCCACCGCGGCGGCGGCGATCACGTTGTGTCCGCAGGCATGGCCGATCTCCGGCAGCGCGTCGTACTCCGCGCAGACGGCGATGTGCAGCGGTCCGGAGCCCACGGTGGCGCGGACCGCGGTGGGCAGGCCGTAGCAGCCGTGTTCGACCTCGAATCCGGCTTCGCTCAGGTGCTGGGCGACCCAGTCACTGGCACGGATCTCCTGGAAGGCCAGTTCCGGGTGGGCGTGGATCCGGTGGGACAGATCCACCAGGCCGTGTTCGGCCGTCCGGATCCGCCGCTCGATGATGCTTTTGGGATTCATCGGTGGGGTCCTCCCGACGCGGGCCACGCGGCGATGTGCACGGAGGCCGGGCGGGTGGCGGCGTCATAGGCCGCGGTTGCCCCCGTGGCGCCCATGCCACTGTCGCCGGCCGGCTCGTAGAGGCGTTCGGGACCACCGCCCTGCCACTGGTTGACCCAGACGACGCCCGCGGGGATCTGAGCGGCTGCGGCTATGTGGTCGGGGTCGTTGGTGTAGACCGTCGCGGCGAGGCCGAAGCGAGACCAGGAGGCGTGCTCGAGGCCCTCCTCGAAGGAGGAGACGACCACGACGGGGGCGAGCGGGCCGAAGGTCTCCTCGTTCATGACCAGCATCGACTCGTCGACATCGGCCAGGACCGTGGCCGGGTAGAAGGAGCCCTTGCCGTCCGGCTCGACTCCTCCCGCGCGGATCGTCGCACCCCACGCGACCGCGTCCGCGACGTGCCTGCGAACGACGTCTCGCTGACGCTCGTCGACCAGTGGGCCCATCATGACTCCCTCGTCGTGACCGTCGCCCACGGTGTACGGCTGGGCCGCCTGCACCAAGGCGTCAATGAACTCGTCGGCGATGTCCTGATGCACGTAGATGCGTTCCATGGACGTGCAGATCTGGCCGGTGTTGAGGAAGGCGCCCATCGCGACGGCCGCTGCCGTCGTGGCGGGGTCGACTCCCGAGTCGATGACGACGGGGTCCTTCCCGCCCAGTTCGAGCACCGCGCGGTGCAGCAGCCGACCGGTACCCGCGCCGACCTTGCGGCCCGCCTCGACAGATCCGGTGAAGTGCACCAGCTCGATCTGCTCATGCTCGGCCAGGGGTACTCCAGCGCGCGCGTCGCCGAGGACCAGGTTCACCACCCCCGACGGCAGGTTCAGCAGTTCGAAGAGCCGTACGGTCGACAGCGGGGAGCGTTCCGAGGGCTTGACGACGACGGTGTTTCCGGCCGCCAGCAGGGGACCGAGTGCGCCGAGGACCATGGGGACCGGGCAGCAGAGGCCCCTCACCAGCACCAAACGCAAGACCACCCGTCACGACGCGGCGAGTGTCGCGATCGGACGACGCGCCCTCGGACACCGCATCCGGCGACGGACGGCACCGCCCCCACACGACCCGAGCGATCGTGCGGGGCATCGGACCGCCCAGGCCGAAGGCGGCACCCGAGGGCCTGAGGAACCCCGCCCCCGCAGCCCCGGACCACGGACACGATCCACAGGCCCTGAGTGCGGTGCGAACGCGGGCGACCAGGACACTCAACACCGTTCGGAGCGTCCGGCTGAGCCCGTGCAACTCACGCTCAGCCCGTAGGAACGGTAGACAGGGGCTACCCGCATCGAAGCGAAGGAGCCGCCCGTGCCCGCGCAGCCGTTGGAAGGCATCACCGTCGTCGCCCTGGAGCAGGCCGTCGCCGCCCCGTTCGCCACCCGTCAGCTCGCCGATCTGGGAGCCAGGGTCATCAAGGTGGAGCGGCCGGGGCGCGGCGACTTCGCCCGTGACTACGACCGCGAGGTCAAGGGCGCGTCGGCCTACTTCGTCTGGATCAACCGCGGTAAGGAGAGCGTCGTCCTCGACGTCAAGGACGACACCGACCGGGCGCTGCTCGACGCGATGCTCGCCAGCGCCGATGTCTTCGTGCACAATCTGGCGCCCGGGGCCGTGGACCGGCTGGGCCTGGGAGCGCGGACGCTGCGGCCCGCCCATCCCCGCCTGATCACCTGCGCGATCTCCGGGTACGGGGACAGCGGCCCGTACCGCGAGAAGAAGGCGTACGACCTGCTCATCCAGTGCGAGGCGGGACTGCTGTCGATCACCGGCAGCCCTGAGGCCCCGGCCCGCCCCGGGATCTCGATCGCCGATATCGCGGGCGGGATGTACGCCTACACCGGCATCCTCACCGCGCTCTACGAGCGGGAGCGCACCGGTGCGGGGACCGACCTGAGCGTGAGCCTGCTCGACGCGCTGGGCGAGTGGATGGGCCACCCCTATTTCGCCCAGGCGTACGGCGGTGCCGGGGTCGTGCGCAGCGGCTCGCGTCATCCGTCGATCTCACCGTACGGCGCCTACCGCTGCGGGGACGGCGCCCAGGTGTTCCTGAGTGTGCAGAGCGATCGTGAATGGGCCGCCCTGTGCGAGCGGGTGCTCCGCCGTCCGGAGCTGATCCGGGACCCACGCTTCGCGGACAATCCCCTGCGCCGTACCCATGACGAGGAACTGACGGTTGAGTTGGAGTCGTGCTTCGCGGACCACACCGCCGAGGGGCTGATCGCGCTGCTGGACGGGGCCGGTATCGCCAATGCCCGGCTACGCGACATCGCGGAGTTCGGTACCCACCCCCAGTTCGACGCCCGCGACCGCTGGGGCGAGTTCGGCTCCCCGGTCGGACCGCTGCGCGGTCTGCTGCCGCCGGTGGAGGTGGCGGGTCGCAGAGCGCCTATGCGGCCGGTGCCGGGGCTCGGCGAACACACGGCGGCGGTGCGCGCCGAGTTCTCCTGAGCCGGCCGCCCGCCCGGGGAAACCGGGACCCGTCTGACGGGTGGCCGGGACTCCTGGGCTAGGACGCCGGGCATGGAGATCGAGCCGATCACCCTGTCCACGCCACGGCCCGTACGACGGCCGACACTGGTCCAGCGCTGGGATGAACTCACCTTCCTGCGCTGGCCGGTGGAGCCGGATCGGGTGGCCCCGCTGCTGCCCGCCGGTACGCGCCCGGACACCCTCGACGATGTCTGCTATGTCGGGATGGTCCCGTTCCTGGTGCGCGGGGTGGGCTTCGGGCCGGGGCCCGGTCTGCCGTAACTGGGCACGTTCTGCGAGACGAACGTGCGGCTGTACTCGGTGGACGAGCAGGGCCGGCGCGGTGTGGTGTTCCAGTCCCTCGACGCGGCCCGGCTGCTCCCCGCGCTGGTGGGCCGGCTCACCGTCCGGCTGCCCTATCGATGGTCCACGATGCGGCTGCGTCGCGAGAACAACGTGATCACCTACAGCTGCGGCCTGCGACGGCGCCCTGCGGTCCGGGGTCGCACGAGCCGGGCCGTGGTGAGGATAGGCGGGGCCATCACGGAGCCCACACGGCTGGAACGGTTCCTGACCGCCCGGTGGGGCTGCACGTTCTCCTGGCACGGCCGCACGGTGCACCTGCCGAACGACCACGCACCATGGCCACTGCACCGGGCCGAGCTGCTCGAACTCGACGACGGCCTGATCACCACCGCGGGGCCTGCCGCCCATGACGGGCCCGCCGGTGAGTGTGCTGTACGCCCCCGGGGTCGCCGTTCGCTTCGGGCCCCCGCAACGCGCATGAGCCCGGAAAATGGGCTTGCGGTGGAAGGTCATCGCGCGGATGTCCGTCATAGGCCGATGACGTGCTCAACGCGGTCGACGCCCGGCCACGTTTCGATCATCTGGCCCTGGAACGCCTCGATGTGGACGCGGGCGGCCTCGGCGGGGACCTCGGCCCCGTCCTCCATCTCGAAGCCGTGCGTCGCGGGCCTCGGCTTCGAGCCCGGTCACGAGAGTCCGGTTTCTCCGGTGCGGCCGACGGAGTCCAGCCACCGGTGCGACTCGGGGGTGCGCCGCAACAGGAACACCGCGCCCGTGCCGAGCGCGCCGATCACGAACAGCCAGCGCGACCCGGCGATGCCGAGGATTTCGTGCTCGGTCAGGCCGCGGGCGAGGAAGCCGGCGGCCGGGAAGCCGCAGAAGGCGAGCGTGGGTGCAGCAGGCGCTCACTCATATGGCTCTTCCTCGGCAGGGTCGAGAGAGTGTGCGTCTTGTCGTTGTGCGTACCGCGGTCGTTCGGGGTGATGTGGCTTCAGGAACGGGCGTGGCGAGGTCCGGTCCGGCGGGGCGTACGGATCCCGGCCGGCCACGGTTTCGGGGTCCGCCAGTGGTCGCAGTCGGGAATTCGGCCCAGGCCTCGGGGTCTAAATGTCGGCCAGGTACATCCGGCGGTGCGCTGGGCGCCGATGGGAGTCCGCCGACCGGAAGCCTTCCATGGACAAACACGCTAACAACGCGAATGGAAAGAGATGATGTTTTGTCGGCACAACTAGTGGAAGCACTATGCGCGGACCGTGACGCGGCGTTCCGACGCCGTTGTGGTGGGTTCAGGGCGTACGGTGCCGCGCGCGTTGCCGGTGTCCCCTGATGTGACCGTGGCGTCCGGCGCGGGGGAAGGGGGGTGCGGCGACGACAATCGCTCTGAGCCGGCCCGGCGGGGGCCGGCTGCCGCGCGCCTGGTCTGCCCGAATGGCCTGGCACCAGCCTGATCTGCGGTTTCCCGCAGGGCAAGCGCTGCGGGGAACACCACCGGGTTGGGCGGCAATCCCCATGTCTTCGCTGGTCGGCGGTTTCTAGATTGACAGGCGTCGGGGCCGCGCAGCGCTCCGGCGCCTGACCGCCATGTTGGAGACCACGCATGCACTTGATGACCCTGGCTCTGCCCCAGGAGCCCTCGGACGGCATCGCCGGCTGGGCCGCGGACCTCGTGGACGCGATGGGCGGGCCGGGAGCCGGTCTGGCCATCGCGCTGGAGAACCTCTTCCCGCCGCTGCCCAGCGAGGTGATCCTGCCCCTGACCGGGTTCGCGGCCGGGCAGGGCGTGATCAGCCTGGCCTCGGCGCTGTTCTGGACCACGCTCGGTTCGGTGGTGGGCGCGCTGGTGCTGTACTGGATCGGCATGCTCGTCGGCCGCCGGCGCATGCACGCCATCTGGGCGAAGCTGCCGCTGGTGAAGGCGTCCGACCTGGATCGTACGGAGCAATGGTTCGAGCGGCACGGCACCAAGGCGGTCTTCATCGGCCGCATGGTGCCGATCTTCCGAAGCCTCATCTCCATTCCGGCCGGGGTCGAGCGGATGCCGCTGCCGGTCTTCGCCCTGCTGACCACGCTGGGCAGCCTGGTCTGGAACACGGTGCTGGTGATGGCCGGCTACTGGCTGGGCGATCAGTGGGACGAGGTGGAGACCTACGTCGGTGTCCTCTCCAAGGTGGTCCTGGTCGCGGTTGTGGTGGCCATCGTGGTCTACGTGGTCGTGCGCTTCCGCGGTCGCGGCAGGCAGAGCCCCGCTTCATGAGCCACGGCGCGCACCCCGGCCCCTCCGCTCCGCTCGCGCCGCAGCCCGGGCGATCTTGCCCGGGCTGTGCGGCCGGGCTACGCTTGGCCCCCGTGCAGGGGGATTTGCCGAATTTCGCCACCCATCACCTGTTTCTCGGCTCGCCCGGTCAGAACGACGGCGGCAGAGGGGCGGCGGGATCCTCGTGGCCGCGCAAGATTCCGGGAGCACTCCTCGGCTGTTGCACGGCCATGCTCGGATTTCTCTACTTGCTGATCGTCGGCACGGTCATGGCCTCTTTTCTGTTATGGCCGCACACCCGGCCCGGCGCCCTGGCCACGCTCGCCTCCGGGGCCCGTCGGCTCGCGGGGCTGGACCGGGCGCGCCGCTTCGTATTCTTCGGCGATCGTTTCCCCGAGCACTACAAGTCGTCCGACCAGAAGGTCCTGCGCTATCTGGCGATCCGCAGCTATACGGGGGTGCTGTGCACCATCGTCGTCGGTCTGCTGGGGTTCGGTGTCATCCTCGCCGCGGTGCTGGCCATGCGACTGGTCCAAGGCCGCCTCGACCTGCAGGAACTCCTCACCCAGGCACTGCTCGGCGGTGTGCTGCTGTTCCTGGACGTGCAGGGCATCTACTCTCTCGCGGTGCTGGACGCCCGGCTGGCCCGTGAGTGCTTCGGGCCGTCCGAGCGGGAGTTGCTGCGGCAGCGCATCGACGAGCTGGCCACCAGCCGGGCCGCGGTCCTCCAAGCCGTCGACGCCGAGCGCCGCCGCATCGAGCGCGATCTCCACGACGGCATCCAGCAGCGCCTGGTGGCACTCGCCATGCTGCTCGGCCGGGCGCGCCGCAGCCGCGGCCGCAACCCCGAGCAGGTGGACGCCTTGCTGCACCAGGCTCACCAGGAGTCCCAGGAGGTCATCACCGAACTCCGGGAGGCGACCTGGCGGATCTATCCCTCCGCCCTGGACAGCCTGGGGCTGAAGGAAGCACTCAGCGGGGTCTCCGAGCGGTGTTCCCTTCCCATCCGCATGGACTTCGAGGTCGATGGTGCGCTGCCACAGACGGTGGAGACCGCCGCGTACTTCGTGGTGTCGGAGTGCGTGACCAACGCCGCCAAGCACTCCGGCGCCACGGCCATCGCCATCCGACTCGCGCTGCACGGAGGGGTGCTGGTGGTCCGGGTCGAGGACAATGGCACCGGCGGAGCCAATCCATCGGGCAGCGGCCTCACCGGGCTGCGCAGCCGGGTGAGCGCACTCGACGGTCTGCTGCACATCGACAGCCCCCTCGGGGGACCCACGACCATTACCGCGGAGCTTCCATGCGCGTGATCCTCGCCGAGGACTCGACCTTGCTACGGGAAGGACTGGTACGTCTGCTGGTCGAGGAGGGCCATGAGGTCGTCGCCGCGGTGGGTGACGCGGTGTCCCTCATGAAGGAGGTCGAGGAGCGGATGCCCGACATGGTCGTCGTCGACATCCGGATGCCGCCGACGCACACCGACGACGGGCTGCGGGCCGCGCTGGAGATCCGCAAGCGCTGGCCCCAGATAAGCCTGCTCGTTCTCTCGCAGCACGTGGAGCGCAACTACGCGGCTCAGCTCCTGGCGTCCAACGCGGAGCGGGTCGGGTATCTCCTGAAGGACCGGGTCGCCCAGGTCGAGGAGTTCCTGGACGCGCTGGAGCGGATCCACGCGGGTGGCGCGGCCATCGACCCGGAGGTCGTACGGCAGTTGGTCATCCGCACCACGCACGGTGACCCGCTCGCCCGGCTCACTCCGCGCGAGCGCAGTGTTCTGGAGACGCTGGCGCAGGGCCATACCAACACGGCCATCGCGCAGAAACTGCATATCTCGCTGAGCTCGGTGGAGAAGAACCTCAACACGATTTTCGACAAGCTCGACCTGTCGCACACCGCCGGCTACAGCCGGCGGATCCTGGCGGTCCTGCGGTATCTGGAGTCCTGAGGCACGCGAGGGGCGAGGGCATGGCGAGTGCTCGACGACGTGTTCCCACACGTCGTCGAGCACCTCTCGGCGTCCGAGACGCCACCGGGCTGTCTGGGGCCCCACGTCCGGGCGGGCACAGCCCGGTGCCGTCACTGGAAGGAGTACGGGTTGAGCGCGTCCTCCGGCAGGTGTTCCAGCTGCACCCGGTCGCCGATCCCGGCCTCCTCGGCGAGTTCGAGGAGCACGTCGAAGGCGACGTGATCCTCCAGGGCGAATCCGGTCGAGTCGAAGACGGTCAGCTCCTCCCGCCGCCCCTCGGCGAGCGCCGGGTCGGCGCACAGCGCGGGCAGCGCCGGGCCCAGCTCGCTCTGGTCGAGCTGCTGGCACTCACCCTCGCGCAGCGCCTGCCCCTGGTGGTCGGGGGTGACGAAGGCGGCCTTCAGCACGGACAGCGGCACCTCGTACTTGCCGATCAGGTCGGCGCCTATGGCGTTGATGTGGGCGTGCGGGCGCAGCCGCTCGCCGTGGAGGACCGGGCCGTCCCCGACCCCGACCGAGGTGACGGTGCAGATGATGTCCGATGCCGCCTCGATCTCCGCGACGGATGCCACCTCCACGTCGATACCGAGGAATTCCACACGCTCGGCGAAGGACTCGGCGTGGGCGGGCTCGATGTCGTGGACGAGGATCCGGTCCAGCCGGAAGACCCGGCTGAGGGCGTGGGCCTGGGTCACCGCCTGGGCACCGGCGCCCACCAGGCCGAGGACCCGGCTGTCGGGGTGGGCGAGCAGACGGCTCGCGATGGCGGACGCGGCGCCGGTGCGGACGGCGGTGGGCAGAATCCCGTCACCGACGGCCAGCAGACGGCCGGTCACGTCGTCGTAACGGGCCATCGTGCCGATGATGGTGGGCAGCTGATGGGTGGACGGATTCGTGGGAGTGTACGCCACGGTCTTGATGGTGATCGAGTCGCCGGGCTGGTGGTGCGGCATCCATTCGAGGACGGCCGTGTTCTGAGGACCGCGCAGGAATCCGTCCCGCGCCGGAGTGATGCCCCATCGGCTTTCCGCACGGAACGCCTCGTCGAGCCGGTCGATCATCCGGTCCATGAAAAGGTCTAATCCCTTTCCCTGGACGATCTTGGCAACATGCTGCCGAGCGAGGACCGTGGTTTCCATTGTTTCCCCTTGATTCGCATCACGGTGCGGCATTTACCTGCCAATGGATTTTTTTTCCATCGGAAAGGACGAACCGGAATATGAAACTAATGGCTTCAGTTTCCTCCGGTCAAGCTTTCGCCTGGGCGAGTACGGTTTCCCGCAACTGTCACCCTGCGGAGAACCGCAGGGTGACAGTTGCGGGAAACAATGGCTACCGAGGGGGTTTACCCCGTGTCGACGTCCGGGACATGGAACTAGCGTTTTAGCGTCATAAGCCCGGCAGCCGCCACAACGGTTCGGCACCATGGGGAGGACGCAGACAGTGCGAAAGAAACCGGCGACGTTACGGGTTGCCCGATGGAGTGCCACACATCCGTGGTCCGCGATCGGACTGTGGGTCGTGTTCGTCGTCCTGTGCCTCTTCCTCGGCGGCGCCGCCGGGACCAACAAGCTCGACTCCGAGGAGTCCGGCGTCCGGGAGTCGGGCCGGGCGGGCAAGATCGTTTCTGCCGGGGACTTCACCGAGAGGCCCGAGGAGAACGTGCTCATCACCGCCGAGTCGGGCGGGAAGCTGGACCAGCGGGCGGCGCAGCGAGCGGCCAAGGACATCACCGGCCGGATGAAGGCACTGCCCGAGGTGCGGAGCGTCGGTGAGCCGGTTCCCGCGCCGAACGGCAAGGCCCTGCTCGTACCGGTGACGATGAACGGTGACGAGGACGACGCCATCAACCGGGTCCGCCCGCTGCTCGATGTGAGCGCCGAGGCCGACCGCACCCACGACGGACTCAAGATCGAGCAGGTGGGCACCGGTTCGACGGCGAAGGGCATGTCGGACACCATCGGCAAGGACTTCAAGCGGGCCGAGCTGATCAGCGTTCCGCTGACCCTGCTGATCCTGCTGGTGGTCTTCGGCGCGATCATCGCCGCCGGAGTGCCCGTGCTGCTCGCCCTGTCCTGTGTGGTCACCGCGATGGGGCTGTCGTCCCTGGCCTCGCATGTGCTGCCGGAGACCAGCGCGGTGAGCAATGTCATCCTGCTCATGGGTATGGCCGTGGGCGTCGACTACTCGCTCTTCTACCTCAAGCGGGAGCGGGAGGAGCGCCGTAAGGGCAAGTCCCACCTCGACGCCATCGAGATCGCCGCGGAGACGTCGGGGCATACGGTCGTGGTGTCCGGCACCACCGTGATCGTGGCGATGGCCGGGCTCTACCTGGCCCAGGAGGCCACCTTCGCCTCCCTGGCCACCGGTTCCATCATCGTCGTGGCGGTCGCGGTCCTCGGCTCGGTGACCGTGCTGCCCGCCCTTCTCGCCAAGCTGGGCCGCTGGGTGGACCGTCCTCGGGTGCCGTTCCTGTGGCGGCTGACGATGCGCTCCGGCGAATCGCGGGTGTGGCCCGTGCTGCTGCGCCCGGCGCTGCTCAAGCCGGTTCTCACGCTCGTGGTGTCCATCGGCGCGCTGCTGCTGCTCGCCCTGCCCGCCCTGGACATGAAGCTCAAGCAGCCCGGCCAGGACGACCTGTCACGGGACATCCCGGTCGTGCAGGCGACCGACCGGCTCACCGGTGCCTTCCCGAGCGAGGGCACCGTGCACAAGGTGGCGGTACGGGCCCCGGCCGACGAGGCCGGCCAGGTCAAGGCCGCTCTGCGGAGGCTGATCGACCGCACCGAGGGCAACAGTCTCTTCGCCCACGACCAGACGCCGGTGATCCGCGAATCCCGGGACCACCGGGTGCACACCATCGAGGTGGGCACGCCGTACCCGCCGAAGAACCCCAAGGCCACCGAGTCGCTGAAGGTGCTGCGCGGGTGGGTGCCCCAGGCGCTGGACGAGGTCCCGGACGCCGAGAGCGGCGTCGGCGGCGCCGTGGCCCAGGGCATCGACTTCACGGACCATCTGGAAGAGCGCATGCCCTGGGTGGTGGGCTTCGTGCTGCTGCTGACTTTCGGCACCATGGCGGTGATCTTTCGCTCTCTGGCCGTGGCGCTGTCGGCGGTGCTGCTGAACCTGCTCTCCGCTGCCGCCTCGTTCGGTGTCCTGGTGGCGGTCTTCCAGCACACCTGGGCGGAGGGTCTGCTCGACTTCGACAGCTCGGGCACCGTGGTGTCCTGGCTTCCGCTGTTCCTGTTCGTGGTGCTCTTCGGACTGTCCATGGACTACCACGTGTTCGTGGTCAGCCGGATCCGGGAGATGGCGGTGGAGGGCGCGTCCGTGAGGGACTCGGTGCGTGAGGGCATCGTTCGCTCGGCGGGCGTCGTGACCAGTGCCGCGATCGTCATGGTGGCCGTTTTCTCGATCTTCGGCACGCTCAACGCGGTCGAGTTCAAGCAGCTGGGCGTGGGACTCGCGGCGGCGATCATGCTGGACGCCGTGGTCATCCGGATCTTCGTGCTGCCGGCGCTGATGACCGCGCTCGGCCCGTGGAACTGGTGGCCCGGCAGCACGTCCGGGACCGGCCGGGAGACGTCCGCCGTATCGGCCCCGGCCGAGGGCGGGACCGGTGCGCCGACGGGCCTACCGGCACCGTACGCACAGTCCCCCGTGCCCGAGACGGACCGGGCACCGTCGCCCGGCCACCCGCGGCGGTAGTGGCCGAGCAGCCCCTGTGACCAGGGGGGAGGGCCGTCCGGTACCCCCGGCCGGGCGCCTCCCCCCTCTTTTCGTTCCTGTGCCGCTCGCCGTGCCGGGGCGGTCAGCGGGCGGCCGCCCCGGTGAGGAACTCCACCATCACCTTGTTCACCGTCGCGGGGTCTTCCAGATAGCCGTAGTGCCCACAGCCCTCGATGAGTTCGTACTCGGCTCCCGGGATGGCGTCGGCGACCTCGCGCGCCAGGTGCGCGGGGGTGATCAGGTCGTCCGCGAAGGCGATGATCTGGCAGGGGACGCGGATGCCCCGGTATGCCTCGAGCCGGTGGTCCAGCGTGCTCAGATCCATCTGCGCTCGCTGTCCGGGTCCGGCCGCGGGCGACAGCTCGAACAGATCGAGCCAGTCGGCCATCGCCTCGCCATCGTCGAGGGTGCGCGGGGACAGCGACTTCAGGGCCCGGACCACGGCGGCGTACCGGGCCGGGAGTTCCACCCCGGCGTCGTGCAGCCCGATCTCGGCACGCGTGATCGCGGCGCGCAGCATATCGGTGCGGCCCCGGGTGGCGATGAGGACGGCCTGGCGCACGAGATCGGGCCGGGACAGGGCGAGTTCCTGCGTGATGAAGGCGCCCAGGGACGTGCCGACGACCCGACACGGACCGATCCCGAGGTGCTCGATGAGCCGCGCCACATCGCCGACCATGTCCTGGAGGGTGAACCCCTGGGGACACTCCGAAGTCGGCGGTATGCCGCGGTTGTCGAGGGTGATCACGCGGAATCCGGCGGCGGTGAGGGCGGGCACCTGGTGCAGTTGCCACACGGTGCCCCCGGCGCCGGTCCCCTGGATCATCACGACCGGCTCGCCCTCGCCGGCTTCCTCGTAGTGGAGCTGTATTCCGTTGACGTGAACGACCGGCATCTCGCTCCTCCATCCTCCTTGGTATGACGGGTGTACGGGCATGCGTGTGGCCCGCCCTTCGGGTACGACGCGTCAAAGGCGTCCAGGCCGGGCGGGCCACACGGCGGTCCAGCGGGTGCGGCCTCAGACCGCGTCGGCGCCTTCCATGGCCTTGATCAGGCTCTTGGGGCGCATATCGGTCCAGTGGGCGTTCACGTATTCAAGCGCCGCGTCCCGCGTGGCGTCGGCAAGGACCGTGCGCCAGCCCTGGGGAACCTCGACGAACGCCGGCCACAAAGAGTGCTGCCCCTCATCGTTGACGAGCACGAGATAAGTGCCCTCGGGGTCCTCGAAGGGGTTGGTGCTCATGAGATCGCTCCTTCTCGAAGGAATTCTTTCACTTGACGCTTGACGTACATTCACGGCTCACAGCCGGTCGGCGAGAAATCGTCCGATACGCGCCGCGTGACGGGCGTCGGTCATCAGATCTCCGTGGTTCGAGTCTATGGGGCATATCTCGATCGACCCGCCTGTCAGTGGTTGCCACAAGTTGACATCCAGGAGGGTTTCCCGGCCGGCGGGTTTGCGCTCCGCGGAGATGAAAAGCATGTCCCCGTCGAAGAACTGGGGTACATAGGACCGCATGATCCGGACATTGTTCACGTAGACGTCCTTGAGGGCCAGCACGTCCTGGGCCTCAAGGTGGTCGAGGTGGGCCATGGGGTGATTTCCCCCTTGCAGGAATTCCCGGAAGCGCAGCAGAACTTGCTCCTGGTCTGCTATGAGCTCGGCCATGTCGAAGGTGAATCCCATGGCCCGCAGGTTGTTCGCGACGACTTCGTGCTCCACCGGCTCCGAGTGGTCGCTGTGCTCCCCCGGCGGGTAAGAGTCGAGCACCGCGAGCATCCCGACCTCCTCGCCCTCCGCTCGTATCCGGACGGCCAGCGCCTGCGCGGTCAGCCCGCCGAAGGACCATCCGGCGAGCCGGTAGGGGCCGTGGGGCTGCACGGAGCGGATCCGCGCGAGATAGTCCTCGACCATCTCGTCCATGGACGCCGGGAGCGGTCCGGTGCCGTCGAGGCCGCGGGCCTGGATGCCGTGGACCGGCACATCGGCGCCGAGATGGCGGACGAGTCCCGAGTAGCACCAGCTGAAGCCGCCTCCCGGATGCAGGAAGAACAGCGGGGCGGCCGAGCCGCGGGCGCGCAGGGGCAGCAGCATCCCCGTCGAGTCGCCCTCCGCAGCCGCCTCGCCCGTCAGCAGGCGGGCGAGCGCCGCCGGTGACGGAGCGTCGAAGACCGCGCGCACCTGCAGGTCGCCGCCCATCTCGTCGCGGATCCGGCCGACCAGCCGGGCGGCGAGGAAGGAGTGGCCGCCGAGGTCGAAGAACTCGTCGTCGGCTCCGACCTCCTCCACGCCCAGGACCTCGGCGAACAGGGCGCACAGGGCACGCTCCTCGGGCGTCCTCGGCCGGCCCGACGCCCTATCGCCCCGGTACTCGGGTGCCGGCAGCGCGGCCCGGTCGAGCTTGCCGTTGGGCGTCAGCGGCAGCGCGTCCAGGGTGACGAACGCGGCGGGCACCATGTGGTCGGGCAGATGCCGGGCAGCGTGCTCGCGCACCCGGCGCGGTCCGGGCTCGGCGCCGTGCGCCGCGACCACGTATGCGACGAGCCGCCGGTCCCCCGGCCGGTCCTCCCGCACGACCACGGCCGCCCGTGCCACCTCCGGGGCGGTGGTGAGAACCGACTCGATCTCACCCGGTTCGATGCGGAACCCGCGGATCTTGACCTGGGTGTCGGTGCGCCCCAAGTACGTCAGCTCTCCGTCGCGGGTGAGGCGGGCCAGGTCGCCGGTGCGGTACATACGGGCGCCCGACGGGCCGTAGGGATCGGCGACGAACCGCTCCGCGGTGCGGTCGGGGCGGGCGATGTAGCCGCGGGCCAGGGCGGCGCCGGTGATGTACAGCTCGCCGGGGACGCCCGGCGGCACCGGGTTCAGCCAGGGGTCGAGCAGCCGCACGGCGGTGTTGTCGACGGGCCGCCCGATGGGGGCGGGGCCGCGCGTCCACGCGTCGGTGTCCGCCGGGAGCGGGCAGGCCGTCACCACGTGGGTCTCGGCGGGCCCGTAGTGGTTGTGCAGCCGCACGCCCGGGCGGTCGGCGCAGAACGTGCGGATGGCGCCGTGCGGGGTGAGCGCCTCCCCGGCCTGTACCAGGTCGGTGAGGTCCGGCAGCTCCAGCCCCTGGGCGGTGGCGGCCTCGCACACCGCGTCGATGACCAGGTTGGGCGCGTACAGCTCCTTCACGCCCGCGTCGTGCAGCCAGCGGGCCAGGCGGGCCGGGTCGCGGCGGACGTCCTCGGGGCAGACCACGAGGGTCTTGCCGTGCAGCAGTGCGGAGAGGATCTCCTGGACGGAGACGTCGAAGCTGACCGCGGTGAACTGCGCCACCCGGGTGCCCGGTCCGCCCGGCAGCTGCGCCTGGTGCCAGTCCAGCAGGTTGGCGAGGGCGCCCGCGGGCATCACCACGCCCTTGGGGCGGCCGGTGGAGCCCGAGGTGTAGATGGCGTACGCCGGGTGCGCGGGGTGGAGCGACCTGGCGCGCTCGTCGCCGGTGACGTCGGTCGCGGGATACGCGGCGAGCGCCTCGGCGGCCTTCGGGTCGTCGGTCGCGATGGTGCGGCCGGCGAGTGCTTCCGGAAGCGCCGTGGCCAGTTCGCGGGTGGTCAGCACGAGGGCGGGGCGGGCGTCTTCGAGCATGAACGCGATACGGGCCGCGGGGTACTCGGGGTCGACGGGCAGATACCCGGCACCGGCCTTGAGGACCGCCATGAGGGCGGTGACCAGGTCGGCCGACCGGGGCATGGCGACCGCGACAAGGTCCTCGGGACCCACTTGGCGGTCGATGAGCAGCCGTGCGAGGCGATTGGCACGCGCGTTGAGTTCCGGGTAGCCGACCGCGCCGGCCGCGGTCTCCACGGCCACGCCGTGCGGGTTGCGGGCAACGGCCGTCTCGAACCGCTCGCACAGCGAGGCGTCGCGCGCGGGGCGGGCCGCGCCGCGGCCACCGCTCAGCACCGCGGCCCGCTCGCCCTCGTCGAGGAGCGGCACCTCGCCGAGTCTCGCCTGCGGATTGGCGGTCATGGCCGTCAGCAGCCGCAGGAGCCGCGCGACGATCCGCTCCGCCGTGTCGCGCTCGAAGAGGTCGGTGCTGAATTCGAGGCCCGCGCTGAGCCCGTCCACGCTGCCGTCGGGGGCGTGCCGTTCGGCGAAGGACAGCAGCAGGTCGAATTTGGCCGTGCCGGTGTCCGAGGCCACGCGCTCGACGGTGAGGCCCGGCGCCCCCACGCCGTCCTCGGGGGCCGCCGTGTCCGACGGCGTCTGCCGCTGCTCGGTGTTGTTGAAGGTGAGCATGGTCTGGAACACCGGGTGCCGGGCCTGCGAGCGCCTGGGGTTGAGCGCCTCCACCAGCCGTTCGAAGGGCAGGTCCTGGTGGGCGTACGCCGCCAGGTCGGTGTCCCGGACGCGGGCGATCAGCTCACGGAAGGTGGGGTTGCCCGAGGTGTCGGTGCGCAGCACCAGCGTGTTGACGAAGAAGCCGACGAGATCCTCGAGGGCGTCGTCGGTGCGGCCGGCCACAGGGGTGCCCAGCGGAATGTCGGTGCCCGCCCCGAGCCGGGTGAGCAGCGCGGCGACCGCGGCCTGGACCACCATGAAGGGGCTGGCCTTGGTGGCCCGGGCCAGAGCGCGGACCTGTTCGTACAGCGGTCCGGGCACCTGGTAGGGGATGCGTTCGCCGCGATGGCCGGAGGTGGCGGGGCGCGGCCGGTCGGCGGGCAGTGTGAGTTCGTCCGGCAGTCCGGACAGCGCCCCCTTCCAGTAGGCGAGTTGTCGGGCGATCAGGCTCTCGTCGTCGTCCTCGGAACCGAGCACCTCGTGCTGCCACAGGCTGTAGTCGGCGTACTGGACGGGCAGCGGCTGCCAGGCGGGGGCGGTGCCTACGCGTCGTGCGGCGTAGGCGGCGACGATGTCGCGGGCGAGCAGCGGCACCGACCAGCCGTCGCCCGCGATGTGGTGGACCAGGAGCAGCAGCACATGCTCCCGCTCTCCGGTCTCGAACAGCCAGACGCGCAGCGGGAGTTCTTCGGACAGGTCGAAGGCGTGTCCGACGGCGGCGGCGATCTCCCGCTCCAGGCGATCTCGCGGCACCTCGGGGACGACGGTCAGCGCGGTCCGGGCCTCCGGCCCGGGCAGCACGACCTGGTACGGCCCTTCGGCGTCCTCGGCGAAGACCGTGCGCAGCGACTCGTGGCGCTCCGCGACGTCCACGAGCGCGTCCCGCAGCGCCGTGCGGTCCAGATCGCCGGTGAGCCTCAGTGCGAAGGGGATGTTGTACGTCGGCGAGGGGCCCTCGAAGCGGTGCAGGAACCACAGCCGGCGCTGGGCGAAGGAGGCCGGGACACGGTCGGGGCGCGGCGCGGCGGGCATCAGCGCCGGCCGGGCCGATCCGGCCGTGTCGAGGGCGCGGGCGAGCCCGGCCACCGTGGGCGTGTCGAACAGCTGCCGCACCGCCAGCTCGGCACCGAGCACCGAACGGATGCGTCCGGCGAGCCGGGTGGCGAGCAGCGAGTGTCCCCCTGCGTCGAAGAAGTTGTCGTCGATGCCGACCGACGGCAGGCCGAGTACCTCCGCGAAGAGGCCGCACAGGATCTCCTCCTGGGGGCTGCGCGGGGCACGGCGCGTTCCGGTGGCGGGGCCGGTGTCGGGCAGGGGCAGGGCCTTGCGGTCCACCTTGCCGTTGCCGGTCAGCGGCAGCGCGTCGAGGACGACGAACGCGGCGGGCACCATGTAGTCGGGGAGTTCGGCGGCCAGGTGCGCCCGCAGGTCCTCCGGGGACGGGGTGGTGCCGCGCTCGGCGACGAGGTGGGCGACCAGTCGCTTGTCGCCGGGGCGCGGCTCCTGCACGGTGACGACGGTCTGGGCGACGTCGGGATGGCTGCCCAGCAGCGCCTCGATCTCTCCGAGTTCGATGCGGAAGCCGCGCAGCTTCACCTGCTCGTCCGCGCGCCCGAGGTATTCGAGGACGCCGTCGGCATTCCAGCGCACCAGGTCGCCGGTGCGGTACATGCGGGTGCCCGGCGGGCCGTAGGGATCGGCGACGAAGCGTTCCGCGGTGATCCCGGGGCGCCGCCAGTAGCCGCGGGCCAGGCCCGCGCCGGCGATGTGCAGCTCGCCCGCCGTGCCCGGTGGCACAGGGCGCAGCCCGGTGTCGAGGACCATCAGCCGGGTGTTGTCCAGGGGGCTGCCGATGGGGACGGAGGCCGGGACCTCCGGTCCCCGGGGAAGCCGGTGGCGCACCGCGAACGTGGTCGTCTCGGTGGGCCCGTACACGTCGATGACGGTGGTGTCGGGGCAGGCCCGCATCACCCGGCGGATGGACGCGGCGGGGACCGCCTCGCCGCCGGTCCACACCTCGTGCAGGCCCGCGAAGTGTTCGGGCGCCTCGTCGGCGACGAGCTGGAAGAGACCGGTGGTCAGGAACAGCCCGGTGATCTCGTGCTCGGCGAGCAGCTTGCCGAGCCGCTCGGCGTCGAGGTCGCCGGGCGGGGCGACGACGGCGGTGCCGCCGGTCAGCAGCGGCACCCACATCTCGTAGGTGGAGGCGTCGAAGGCGTGCGGCGAGTGGACCAGGATCCGGGTGTGGGCGCCGTTCGCGAACGAGCGGTCATGGGCGAGTTCGAGCACATGGCGATGGGTGGCGGCGACGCCCTTGGGTGTTCCGGTGGAGCCGGAGGTGTGGCTGATGTAGGCGATCTGTCCGGCGTGGACGTGCGGCAGTGGCTCTCCCGGCACGGGATCGGGCTCCGTCCCGGTGCCGTCGTCCACGACGACCACGGGGAGCCCCAGTTCCGCGGCGCGGTCGGCGTTCGCCCGGTCGGTCAGCACCAGGGAGACACCGGCGAGGCCGGTGAGCAGCCGCAGCCGGTCGGCCGGGTCACGCTGCCGCAGCGGGACGTACGCGCCGCCCGCCTTGAGGATGCCCAGCGCGGACACGATGACGTCCGCCGAGCGCTCCATGAGCAGCGCCACCGGGGTTTCCGACACCACCGCGAGCCGGGTCAGGCGGTGTGCCAGCGCGTCGGAGCGGGCGTCGAGCGCGGCGTAGTCGAGCGCGTCGGCCCCGGTGCGGACGGCGGTGGCGTGCGGGGTGCGAGCGGCCTGGGCGCGGAACGCCTCCGGCAGGCTGAGGTCCGGGACGTCGGTGTCCGCGCCATGGCCGAGCGCGAGGACGGTGCGGTGTTCCTCCCCGGAGAGCAGCTCGAGCCGGCCGACGGGCCGCAGCGGGTCGGTGGCGACCGAGGTGAGGACGCGGACCACGCGGTCCAGGACGGCGCGGGCCGATGCCTCGGGGATCAGGTCGGGCTGGTGGTCCAGGCGCAGCCGCAGCAGGCCGCCACGGCCGACCGCGACGAGCGCCAGCGGATAGTGCGCGGCGTCGCGGTTGCGGGCGCCGGCGACGGTCAGGCCGCTCGTCCCGCCGGGCTTGTCGTTCCCGGCCGTGAGGTCCACGGGGTAGTTCTCGAACACCATCGTGGTGTCGAAGAGTTCACCGGCTCCGGCGAGCCGCCGCACCTCGGCGAGGCCGATCTGCTGGTGCGCCTGAAGCCGGGTCTGCTCGTCCTGGACCCGGCGCACCAGGTCCACCAGCGGCTCGTCGGCACGCAGCCGTACCCGGACGGGCAGGGTGTTGATGAACAGGCCCACCATCGTCTCGACCCCGGCGAGCTCCGGCGGCCGTCCGGAGACGGTGGCGCCGAACACCACATCGTCCCGCCCGGTTAGCCCGCCGAGAACGACCGCCCAGGCGCCCTGCACCAGCGAGTTGAGGGTCAGCGCACGCTCCCGGGCCAGGGCGGCGAGCGCCTCGTACACCGCGGGTTCGAGCTCGGTGTCCAGGCGTCCCGGCACGACGGCGGGCCGGTCGCCGCTCCGGGGCGCGACGAGGGTGGGGCCGTCGATTCCGGCCAGCGCCTCGCGCCACGCGGCCACCGCGGCGTCCCGGTCCTGGCCGGCGAGCCAGTGCAGATAGTCCCGGAAGGGCCGGACCCGTGGCAGCCCGCTGTCGTCGCCGCGGGCCGCGTACAGCGCGAGGAGTTCGCGCAGCAGCATCGGGCGTGACCAGCCGTCCAGCAGGATGTGGTGGTTGGTCAGGACGAAGCGGTGCCGGCCGTCGCCGAGCCGCAGCAGGGTGAACCGCATCAGCGGCGGCTTGCCGAGATCGAAACGGCGTCGCCGGTCCGCCTCCAGCACCCGGTCCGCCGCCTCGGTGCGCTCGTCCTCGGTCAGCGCGGCGAGGTCGAGCTCCTCCCAGGGCAGGGGAACCTCGTGCGGAATGAACTGGACGGGGCGCCGCAGGCCCGCGTAGCGAAAGCCCGCGCGCAGATTGGCGTGGCGCCGCAGCAGGGTGCGGCACGCGGCGCGCAGCGCCTCGGGGTCGAGGTAGCCCTCCAGGTCCATGGTGTCCTGCACGACATAGACGTCCGGCGCCGCCTCGTCGTACACGCTGTGGAAGAGCAAGCCTTCCTGCAGCGGGGCCAGCGGCAGGATGTCCTGCAGTCCGGACTGCGTCGCCATCACATGGTCCTCCAGTCGTCTTCCAGCAACTCGATCTCGTCCTGGCTCAGCAGGCTCAGCGAAACGTCCGAGACGGTGAGCCCGCCCGCGTCGGGGCGTTCCGCGTGCTCGGTGAGGGCCGTCAGGGCCTGGAACCACAGGTCTGCCAACGTGCCGACCTCGGTCCGGTCGAGGATGCCCTCGGCCCAGGTCCAGGTGGCGGTCAGTTCGGGTCCCCGCGGCCCGTCGTCGGTACGGGCGTTGAGCTCCAGGGGGTGCGCGAGCGGAACCCTGGGGTCGGTGCCGCCGATGCCGGCGGCGCTGGCGAGCACGGTCCAGTCCGGGACCGTGGCGCTGCCCGCCTCCTCGGCGTCCGCGACCTGGAAGCGCCCGAGGTAGTTGAACGCCACCCGCGGCTCGGGCAGGCCGGTGAACCCCGGCGCGGTGCCCGGGTTCAGGTGCCGGGCCAGGCCGTAGCCGATGCCCTTGTCGGGCACGGCCCTCAGCTGCTCCTTGATCCGCTTGACGGCCTCGCCCGCGGCCGGGCCGCCCGCGAACGCGTCGGTGAGATCCACCGCGCCGGGGTCGATCCGTACGGGATACAGGCTGGTGAACCAGCCCACGGTGCGGGACAGGTCCACGGCGCCCACGATGTCCTCCTCGCGCCCATGGCCTTCCAGGTCGAGGAGCGTCCCGGCCGCGCCCGGGCTCCAGGCGTCCCGGCCGCCGCGCCAACGCGCCCAGGCCAGGGCGAACGCGGTCAGCAGCACGTCGTTGACCTCGGCAGTGAACACCGACGGCACACGGGTGAGCAGCTTCTCGGTGACCGCGACCGGCAGTGTGACCGTCAGATGCGCCGCGCTCCCGTACGTGTCCCGGGCCGGGTCCAGTGCCCGTTTGCCCAGGAGCGGGTCCCCGGGCCGCAGCACCTCCTGCCACCAGGCGGCCTCCGCCGCCCGCGCGGGCCCGGCCGCCGCCTCCGTCAGGCGCTGTGCCCAGCGTCGCAGCGAGGTGCCCACGGGCTGGAGTTCCGGCTCCCGCCCGGTGCTCACGGCGCGGTACGCCTCCGCCAGGTCGGGTACCAGGATGCGCCAGGACACCCCGTCGACGACCAGGTGGTGGACAAGGAGGAGCAGCAGGCCCGGGGTGTCCGCGCCGCGGTCGAACCAGACCACCTGGACGAGCCGTCCCGCGTCCAGGTCGAGACGCTCCCGGGCGGCTTCGGTCTCCCGCCGCACCAGGTCCCGCTGGGCCGGCTCGTCGAGCCCTGCGGCGGCCACGCGGTGGACCAGGGAGGCGGCGTCGACCGCGCCCGGTTCGCGGATCTCCAGCCGCCGTTCGGGAGCGGCGGTGAGCCGGGCCCGCAGGGCGCCGTGGTGGTCGAGCACCGACCCCAGCGCGGACCGCAGATGCTCGTGGCGGAGGGCCGCGGGCACCTGGACGAGCCGCGACTGGTTGAACTGGTCGGCCGGGCCGCCTCGTTCGAGGAACCAGCGCATGATCGGGGTCAGCGGTACGTCACCGACGTCCGCTCCCGGCTCCTCCGCGGCCACCCGGACGGTCTCCGTGGCGACGTCGGCGAGCGCGGCGACCGTGCGGTGTTCGAAGACGTCGCGCACCGCGAGTTCGAGTCCGGCCCGCCGGGCGCGGCTGACGAGCTGGATGGACATGATGCTGTCGCCGCCGAGGTCGAAGAAGCCGTCGTCGATGCCGACCCCGTCCAGCCCGAGCACCTCGGCGAACAGCCCGCACAGCGTCTTCTCCCGCTCGGTGCGCGGGCCCCGCCGGTCGGCCTCCGGCGTCCCGCCGTACACGGGCGCGGGCAGGGCTCGCCGGTCGAGCTTCCCGTTCAGGGTGAGCGGAAGCGCGTCCAGAACGACCACGGCCGACGGCACCATGTGCTCCGGCAGGGCGGTGGCGAGGTGGGCGCGCAGCGCGTCGTGCCCGGGAGCCGGGTCGGCGCCGGCGGTCGGCACGGCATAGGCCACGAGACGTTTGTCGCCGGGCCGGTCCTCGCGCAGGATCACCGCGGCCTGGGAGACCGCGGTGTGCGCCTCGAGCGCCGCCTCGATCTCGCCGAGCTCGATGCGGAAGCCCCGCAGCTTGACCTGGTCGTCGACGCGGCCGTGGTACTCCAGGCGCCCGTCGGCCAGCCGGCGTCCGGTGTCCCCGGTGCGGTACATGCGGCCCTCGCCGAACGGGTTGGCCACGAAGCGCTCGGCGGTCAGCCCGGACCGGCCGAGATAGCCACGGGCCAGACCGGCACCGACGACGTACAGCTCCCCGACGACGCCCCTCGGCACCGGTCGGAGCCTCTCGTCGAGCACGTACACCCCGAGGTCCGGGATCGGTTCGCCGATCACCGAGCCGGACGGGGCCGCGACGACGGCCTCGTCGAGCGCGACATGCGTGACGTGCACGGTGGTCTCGGTGATGCCGTACATGTTCACGAGGGACGGGGCGTCATCGGGGTGCCGGGCGTACCAGTCGGCCAGCCGGCCCAGCTCGAGCGCCTCGCCGCCGAAGACGACATGGCGCAGGCGAAGCCGCGCGGCGGTCTCGGGATTGTCCCGGTCGGCCGCCATGAGCTGGTAGAACGCCGACGGGGTCTGGTTCAGCACGGTGACCCGCTCATCCGCCAGCAGGGTCAGGAACCGCTCCGGGGTCCGGCTGGTCTCGTAGGAGACGACGACCAGGCGTCCGCCGTGCAGCAGCGGTCCCCACAGTTCCCAGACGGAGAAGTCGAAGGCGTAGGAGTGGAACAGCGTCCATACGTCGTCGGGGCCGAAGTTGAACCAGTGGCCGGTCGCGTCCATCAGGCGTATCGCGTTGCCGTGCGGCACTTCCACGCCCTTGGGCCGTCCCGTGGATCCCGAGGTGTAGATGACGTACGCGGTGTCCAGGGGCGAGAGCGCCACGTCCGGGTCGCCCGCCTGGTACCGCTGCGACTCGGCGAGCACATCGGGCGTCACGGTGAGGATCGGCCGGGCGTCGTCGACCATGTACGCGATGCGGTCGGCCGGGTAGGCCGGGTCGATGGGCACATACGCCGCGCCCGACTTCAGTACGCCGAGAACCGCGACGACCAGTTCCTCGGTACGGGGCATGCTCAGCGCCACATACCGCTGTGATCCCGCTCCCCGCTCGCGCAGCAGATGAGCCAGCCGGTTCGCCCGCGCGTTCACTTCGGAGTAGGTGAGGGACGTGGTCTCGTAGGTCACCGCGATCGCGTCCGGCGTCGCGGCCACCTGCCGCTCGAACCGGGACACGATCGTCTCGCCGGGGGCGGAGGTGTGCCGCGGCGGTGCGGTCAGCTCGCGCCGCTCGACCGGGTCGAGGATCTGGAGGTCCTGGATCCGGACGGCCGGGTCGGCCGCCACCTGCTCCAGCACACGGACGAAGCGGTCGACGATGCTCTGTGCGGTGGCCCGGTCGAACAGGTCGGTGCTGAAGTCCAGCGCACAGCCGAGCCCGGCCCCGGCGGCCCCGGCCGTCTCGGCGATTTCGAAGGAGAGGTCGAACTTCGCCGAGGGCGACCCGAGCGGTCGCCCGGTGACGGTGAGCCCCGTCTGCGCGGTGAGGGGCCGAGCGGCGTTGTTCAGGTTGAGGACGGTCTGGAAGAGCGGGTGCCGGGCCAGCGAACGCTCCGGGTTGACCACCTCGACGAGCCGCTCGAAGGGCAGGTCCTGATGCGCGTACGCCTCCAGGTCGCGCGCCCTGACACGTTCGACCAGCTCGGTGAAGGTGGGGTTGCCGGAGGTGTCGGCGCGCAGCACCAGCGTGTTGACGAAGAACCCGACGAGGTCGTCCAGCGCGTCGTCGGTACGGCCCGCGACAGGTGTGCCGATGGGGATGTCGCTGCCCGCGCCGAGCCGGGTCAGGAGGGTCGCCAGGGCCGCCTGCAGGACCATGTACAGACTCGCGCGATGCTCACCGGCGACCCGCACCAGCCGCTCGTACAGGCCCGGCGGCAGCTCGAACCCGACCCGGTCGCCCCGGTAGGAGGCGGCCGCCGGCCGTGGCCGGTCGAAGGGCAGGGCCAGTTCCTCCGGGAGCCCTTCCAGCGCCCGGGTCCAGTAGTCGAGCTGGCGCGAGATCTCGCTGCCCGAGTCGGACTCGTCACCGAGGAGGTCACGCTGCCAGAGGCTGTAGTCCGCGTACTGCACCGGCAACGGCTCCCAGGCGGGAGCGCGGCCGGTCATCGCGCGGGCCGCGTACGCCGCCGTCAGGTCACGCACCAGGACACCGCGCGACCAGGCGTCGCTCGCGATGTGATGCGTCAGCAGGAGCAGGGCCGAACGGTCGGTTTCCGCACCCTCGGAGCCTCCGGCGACGGCGGGCAGCCGGAACAGCGAGGCGCGGATCGGCATCTCGGTGGAGAGGTCGAAGGCGTACCCGGCGGCGTCACGCACCAGCCGGTCGACTGACGCCTCGTCGGCCACCTCCTCCACGGTCAGCGGCACCCGCGCCTGTTCCGGTGCGAGGACCACCTGGTAGGCGCCGCCGCCCGTGTCGTCCGCGAAGACCGTGCGCAGGCTCTCGTGGCGCACCACCAGGTCGGCCAGGGCCTGACGCAGCGCGCCCTGGTCCAGCGGGCCTGTCAGGTCGAGGGAGATGACCATGTTGTAGGCGTCGCTCGGCCCCTCCAGGTGCTGGAGGAACCACAGGCGCTGCTGCGCGTGGGACAGCGGCACCCGGGCGGGCCGCTTCGCGCTCACCACCCGGCCTCGTACCGCGGCGGACTCGTCGAGCGCCGTGGCGAGCTCTGCCACGGTGGGTGCCTCGAAGACGCGGCGTACGGCCAGTTCGGCGTCCAGGACGGTACGGATCCGGCTGACCAGCTTGGTCGCCAGGAGCGAGTGGCCGCCGAGGTGGAAGAAGTCGTCGTCGATCGTGACCGACTCCACGCCCAGGACCTCGGCGAACAGACCACACAGGATCTCCTCGCGCGGCGAACGCGGCGCCCGGCCGGTGGCGGTGCCGGGGCCGTAGTCGGGCGCGGGCAGCGCACGCCGGTTCAGCTTGCCGTTCGCGGTGAGCGGGAAGGCGTCCAGCGTCACGAACGCCGACGGCACCATGTAGCCGGGCAGTCGCGCGGCCACGTGCTCACGCAGGGCCAGGGGCTCCGGTCCGCCCGCCGCGGAGGGGACGACATAGGCGACGAGCCGCTTGTCGCCGGGCCGATCCTCACGGACGAGAACGGCTGCCTGCGCCACGCGGGCATGCCCGGCCAGCACCGTCTCGATCTCGCCCAGCTCGATCCGGAAGCCACGCAGCTTGACCTGGTCATCGACCCGGGACAGATACTCCAGCTCACCCCCGGCGGTCCACCGCACCAGGTCACCCGTGCGATACATCCGCCCACCGCCGGTGCGGTCGAACGGATCGGCCACGAAGCGTTCAGCGGTCAGTCCCGAGCGTCCGTGGTAGCCGCGGACCACACCCTCGCCCGCGATATACAGCTCACCCGGCACCCCGGCCGGGACCGGCCGCAGCCCATCGTCCAGGACATACACCTGGGTATTGGCGATCGGCCGCCCGATTCGGGGCGCACGCGCGGTGTCCGGGGTGACCGACCAGGCTGTCGACCAGATCGTGGTCTCGGTGGGGCCGTACATGTTCGTCACCGACTCGGCCCGGTCGGCCAATGCCACCGCCAGATCGGCGGGCAGCGCCTCGCCACCGACGAGGACCCGCACACCCGCCAGCACCGAAGCGTCCTCGGCCAGCACCGCCCGCCACAGGCTGGGGGTCGCCTGCATGACCGAAATCCGCTCGTTGGTGACGAGCGCGCACAGCGCCACCGGATCCCGCACCACATCCCGCTCCGCCACCACCACCGCCGCACCGCTGAGCAGCGGTACGAACAGCTCCAGGCCCGCGATGTCGAACCCGACGGTGGTGACGGCCAGCAACCGGTCCGCGCCGGTGAGTTGGAACCGCTCGGCCATCGCCACCACGAAATTCGCCAGCGGCCCCTGGGGCACCACCACACCCTTCGGCCGACCCGTCGAACCCGACGTATAAATCACATACGCCGCATGCGACGGCGCACGGGGAGCGATCCGCCGCTCCCCCGCCGTCCGGGAAAGCTCCTCGGCGGTCCCGGGCGCGTCCAGCAGCACACGTGGGATGTCCACGTCCGGTAGCAAGGACACCAACTCGCCTGTGGTCAGGATGAGTTCGGGTGTGGCGTCCTGGAGCATGCAGGCGAGCCGGTCGGCCGGGTACTCCGTGTCCAACGGCAAGTACGCCGCCCCGGCCTTCCACACCGCCAGCAGCGCCACCAGCAGATCCACCGACCTGGGCAACGCCACCGCGACGAACGCCTCGGGCCGCACGCCACGGTCGGCCAGCAGCCGCGCGAGACGAGCGGCCCGAGCGTCCAGCTCGCCATAGGACAGGGACACCCCGCCGGCAGCCACCGCCACCGCATCCGGCGTCCGCGCCACCCGCTCCTCGAACAGCTCCACCACGGGCCGACCCGGCACCTCACACGCCGTGTCATTCCAATCCCACACCACCGACCGCGCCTCGGCCTGGTCCAGCAGGTCGATCCGGTCGAGCGGGGTGTCCGGAGCGTCGACCATGCCCTGCAGCACACGCAGGTAGCGCCTCCCGAGCGTTTCGACCGTGTCCCGGTCGAACAGGTCGGTGCTGTACTCCAGCACTCCGCGCAGTCCGCCGGCTCCGTGCGGCTGCTCGGTGAAGGCGAAGGACAGGTCGAACTTGCCCGCGCCGGTGTCGGCCGCCACCGGCGACACGGTGAGGTCGGGGATATCGGCCCCGGCTTGGTCGGTGGCGGCTGTGTCGGTGTTGTTGAACGCCAGGAGCACCTGGAAGAGCGGGTGGCGGGCCAGCGAGCGTTCGGGGTTGAGCACTTCGACCAACCGCTCGAAGGGCAGGTCCTGATGGGCATAGGCGGCCAGGTTCCGCGTACGGACGCGCTCGATCAGCGCGCGGGCCGTGGGACGTCCTGACGTGTCGGCGCGCAACACCAGTGTGTTGATGAAGACGCCGACCAGGTCGTCGAGCGAGGTGTCGGTGCGGCCGGCGATCGGTGTGCCGATGGGGATGTCGGTGCCCGCGCCGAGCCGGGTCAGCAGCGCCGCGAGCCCGGCTTGCACCACCATGAACGGGCTCGACTGCGTGTCCCGCGCGAACGCGACCACCTTGTCGTAGAGCGGGGCCGGAATCTCGAACGGGATGCGGTCCCCACGGTAGGAGGCGACGGACGGCCGCGGCCGGTCGTACGGCAGCTCCAGCTGATCCGGAAGGCCCGCCAGCGCGGAGGTCCAGTAACCGAGCTGCCGCGAGATCTCACTGTCAGGGTCGGACTCGTCGCCGAGGACGTCCCGCTGCCAGAGGCTGTAGTCCGCGTACTGGACCGGCAACGGCTCCCAGGCGGGGGCCCGGCCGGTCGTCGCCCGGGCCACGTACGCCGCCGTCAGGTCTTGCGCCAGCGGGGCGCGCGACCACGCGTCGCTGACGATGTGGTGCAGGACCAACAGGAGAATGTGTTCGTCACCGCCGTCGAGTGCCAACAGCGTTGCCCTCAGTGGCAGTTCTCCCGAATCCGCCGACAGGTCGAAGCCGCGACGCGCGGCCTCACGCAGCTCCCCTTCGACATTCGCCCGGCCCATCTCCACCGTTGTCCACTCCGGCTCGGCCTCGCCCAGCGGGCGAACGACCTGGTAGGCGCCTTCGGAGTCCTCGGTGAAGACGGTGCGCAGGCTCTCGTGGCGGGCGACCACGTCGCCCACGGCCAGGCGCAGCGCCTCCCGGTCCACAGGGCCGGTCAGCCTGAGCGCGATCGGGACGTTGTAGGTGGCGCTGGGGCCCTCGAACTGGTTGAGGAACCAGAGGCGTTGCTGGGCATACGAGAGAGGGATGCGGTCCGGACGCGGATCGGCCGCGGTCACACGGCGGCGCACCGCGTCGGTCGTCAGGGCGGTGGAGATGCCGGCGACGGTGGGGGTCTCGAAGAGCTGCCGGATGGGCAGTTCGGCGTCCATGACGCTACGGATCCGGCTGACGAGCTTCGTCGCGAGCAGGGAATGGCCGCCGAGACGGAAGAAGTCGTCATCGATGGTGACCGACTCCACGCCCAGCACCTCCGCGAACAGACCACACAGGATCTCCTCACGCGGCGAACGCGGCACCCGGCCAGTGGCGGTCTGCGAACCGTAGTCGGGCGCGGGCAGCGCACGCCGGTCCAGCTTCCCGTTCGGCGTCAACGGCAGCGCGGAGAGGGTGACGAACGCGGAAGGCACCATGTAATCCGGCAGCAGGGCTGCGGCATGGCCCCGCAACCCCGATCCGGACACCGACCCATCCGCCACCACATACGCGACCACACGGCGATCCCCGGCCCGGTCCTCCCGCACAACCACAGCAGCCTGGGCGACCTCACCATGAGAAGCGAGAACGGCCTGGATCTCACCCAGTTCAATACGGAAACCACGCACCTTGACCTGGTCATCCACCCGACCCACATACACCAACTGACCATCAGCGTTCCACCGCGCCAGATCCCCCGTGCGATACATCCGCGCACCCGCCGGACCAAACGGATCAGCGATGAACCGCTCCGCCGTCAGCCCCGCACGGTCCCAGTAACCCCGCGCCAGAACCACACCAGCGATATAGAGCTCACCAGCCACCCCCGGCGGCACCGGACGCAACGACACATCCAGCACATA